>DASVNI010000260.1:0-10541 GCA_036383935.1 Gemmatimonadaceae bacterium
GCCGCAGCGCTGATCGTCCCCTCCGTCGCCCGCGCGCAGTTCGAGGCACCGCCACCGCCACGCGAGGTGCACCGCATCGCCGGCCTCGACGTCGGCGTGCACGGCGACCTGAATGGCTTCACGCTCGACTGGACGACGCACACGGTGACCGACGGGGTCGAGATCGCGACGATCACCCTCCGGCGCGCCGACGCGGCGGCGCCGCCGAAGCTGTCGCTCAAGTGGCGCATCCCGTCGCACGACATCATGGGGAACTGGGCGTCGGGCCGGGGGCTCAACAAGACGATCCACCCCGACTGGACGGGCTCGCGGCTGCAGACGTCGATGTTCTCGCAGCAGGCGCCGGTGATGACGCTGTTCGGCAACGACGGCACGAACGTGCTGACGTTCGCGCTCTCCGACGCGCTCAATACCGTCGTGATGGGGACGGGGGTGCGCGAGGAAGACGGCTGGAGCTACAACGAGATCGACCTGTTCACCGAGCCACACACGCAACTGCGCGAGTACACCACGGCGCTGCGCATCGATCGTCGACACGTCCCATACTTCGACGCTCTGGCCGATGTGTCGCGCTGGTGGGCGACGCAGCCGGGTTACACGCCCGCGCAGGCGCCCGAGGGATCGAAGACGCCGGTGTATTCCACCTGGTACAACTTCCACCAGAGCGTGGAATCGGGCGCGCTGTTGCGCGAGCTGGCGCTGGCGAAGCCGATGGGGATGGGCGTGATCATCGTGGACGACGGCTGGCAGACGCTCGACACGAAGCGCGGCTACGCGTTCACCGGCGACTGGGAGCCGGAGCGCATGCGCGACATGCGCGCCTTCGTCGACTCGGCGCACGCGCTTGGCGTGAAGGTGATGCTGTGGTACGCCGTGCCCTTCGTCGGAAAGAATGCGAAGGCAGCGGCACGGTTCAAGGACCGGGCGCTGCGGTTCGACGAGCGGCTCGGTACGTACGTGGTGGACCCGCGCTATCCCGAGGTGCGCCAGTATCTGATCGACACGTACACGCGTGCCATCCGCGACTGGGGGATCGACGGGTTCAAGCTCGACTTCATCGACCAGTTCGCCGCGAACGCGTCCACGGCGCTCACGGCGGAGAACGGGCGCGACTACGCGTCGGTGAACGAAGCCACCGACCGGATGATGACCGACATCATGGCCGCGCTCCGGCGGATGAAGCCCGACGTGATGATCGAGTTCCGGCAGGCGTACATCGGGCCGCTCATCCGGAAGTACGGCAACATGCTCCGCGCGAGCGACTCGCCGAACAACTACGTCGGCAACCGGGTGAAGATCGTGGACGTCCGCCTGCTGAGCGGTGCCACGCCGGTGCACGCCGACATGGTGATGTGGCACCCCACCGAGCCGCCGGAGATCGCCGCGTTCCAGCTCAACAACGTGCTGTTCGCCGTGCCGCAGGTATCGGTGAAGCTGGCCGAGAGCTCACCGGCGCATCGCGAGATGATCCGCCACTACCTCGCGTACTGGCAGGCGAATCGCGATCTGCTCATCAACGGAAAGCTCGAGGCGTTCCAGCCGAACGCGAACTACCCGATGATCATCGGCTACGACACCGAGAAGCAGATCGTCGGGCTGTACGGGGATCTCGTCGTGCGGCTGGATGCGCATCGGCCGACCGGCAGGATCGACGTCGTCAACGGGAAGAGCTCGACGTCGATCGTACTCGCGGCGCCGAGCGATCTCGGCGCGTATCGCTACACCGTGACCGACTGTCGCGGGCGCATCGTGCGCCATGGCGACATCCGGCTGAGCGCGGGGCCGCACGAGATCGCCGTGCCGGTGTCCGGCATCGTGGCGCTGGTTCGCCGGTAGGTCACACCGACGGATCAGCGCTGCCGCCGCAGGCCCCTACTTCGCGGGTAGCTCCTTCACCTGCACGTTCCGGATCCACACCTCGCTGCCGAGGTTGTGCTGCTGGAAGGCGAAGTGCCCCTTCATGTGGGTGTTCTTCGTGTCGACGTAATCCACCGTCGTCTTGCCGTTCACCTTGATGACGATGTGGTTGCCGACCGCGGTGACTTCCTGGGTGAACCAGGTATCGGGGGGCACGAGCTGGTCGAAGACCTTCACGAAGCCGTAGAGGCTTCCGGTGCGCACGGGATCCGTGTGCGTGCTGTTCACCTGCGCCTCGTAGCCGTCCGGAAAGCCGTTGCCGAACGCGGTGCGGAAGTACTGCCCGCTGTTGCCCTTGTCCTTGATCTTGATCTCGGCGCGGTAGGAGAAGTTCTCGTAGTCGCCGCGCGGGCTGAAGATGTGGCTCACGCCCCCTTCGCCGTGCAGCACGCCGTCCTTGAAGGTCCAGCGGCCGTCGCGCGACGAATCGCCGGCGACGACGCGCTTCTCGGTGGCGGTCTCTTCGACGCGCGACGACGCGTTCCCCGGCGCGACCTTCCAGTCCTTGAAGGACTTCGCATCGAGGATGGTCACCCAGCCGTCCTGCGCCTGCGCCGGCGCGGCAGCGGCGCAGAGCATCATCACCACTGCGGCCCACCCATATCGCATCACGAACTTCGTCATCGTCCTCTCCACTGGTGAATGGCGACGTCGAGCGCCGCATCGCCGGCTCTCCGTCGCTGTAACCTAGTGGTGGGACGCGTACAGCGTGGTGAGGCTGTCCGCTTCACGCGTGCGTCCACTCGCGCGGAGCAGTGCGGCGAGCGCGGTAGCCGTCTCGATCACGTCGTCGTTCCTCGGCCCGAGGTTGCGCACGCGGATGTCGAGCGCGCGGCGATACGCCGCTTCCGCCTCGGGCAGCTTCCGCTCGTCGCGCAACAGGCCGGCCATGCTGTGGAGCGTGTAGGCCAGGCTGGAATTCCCCGGCGTCAGTCGCTTCTCCTTCATTGCCAGGGCATGGTGGAAGAGCGACTCTGCCTCGGCGAGCCGTCCGAGCTTCCAGTAGGTCTCGGCGAGGTTGCTGTACGCGATCGCCAGATTGGGATGCAAGGGATCGAGGGTCCGCTCGAACGTCTTGCGGACGCGCTCGTAGAGGGGAAGAGCGTCAGCGTAGCGACCCGTAGCCCAGTATTGTATGGCGAGATTATTGAGCGAGGCCGCGACGTCGGCGTGATCGGGGCCGAGGTGCTGTTCCTGAATGGCAATGATTCGCTTCATCAGGGTTTCCGCCTGCGCGTACTGCTTTCGGTGCCACAACACGGAGGTGAGACCCGTCAGGTCCTTGGCCATGTCGGTCGAATCGGCCCGCGCGCGCTCGTCGATGCGCAACGCGCGGCGATACTCGGTCTCGGCTTCGTCCAGCCGTCCCTGATCCGCGCGAAGTGCGCCGATTCCATGGACGACGCGCGCCACGAGTGGGTGCTCGGGACCGAGCAGCGATTCACGGATCGCCAGCGCGCGTCGGTAGTGGCCTTCCGCCGCGGTGAGATCTCCGTGCGCGTGCGTGACGCCCGCGAGCTCCAGCTCCGTCTCGGCGACTGGAAGTGAGGTCGCCCCTTCGGCACTCATGCGCGTGGCGAGCGCATCATCGAGCTGGGTGCGCGCCTCCTCGTACAGACCGAGCGCGGCGTACGCCCTCCCTACGGTGTTGAGCATTCGGCCCCGCACGACCGGCTGGTTGGCGAGATCGCGCGACGAGCGTGTCGCGCCGCGATCGAGGAGCTGCCGTGCCGTGAGCTGATTTCCCGTGGCCTCTCCGGATTCCGGCGTGAAAAGTCCAACGAGAAAATCCGTGACGCTGCGGGCGGCCGCCGCCTCCTGTTGCGCCAACCGTTCGGCGCGGCGTGCGCGAACCATCCCCGCCACGGCGAACGACGCGCTCGTCGCGATGGCGATCACGGCCAGCGCGACGAGCGGCACCGCGACGCGATGCCGCAGGACGAACTTGCGAACGCGATACTCCGTGCTCGGCGCACGCGCGCTGACCGGCTCGTTAGCGAGGTGGCGCCCGATATCGGCGGCCAACGCCGCCGCGCTGTCGTAGCGTCGCGCGCGGTCAGGATCGAGCGCCTTGACGACGATCCAGTCGAGATCACCCCGCAGCTGACGTCGCAGTGACTCCGGATCGGTATGCCGCGCGTAGGCGACGGCGTCGCGACCGGTGCCGAGGGTGATGAGCCGACTGCTCGGCATGGGCGGATCCGTGCGACGCGAGGCCAGCCGAGCCATGAAGATGTGAATCGCCTCGCCACGCGGTGCCATCGGCGGCTCGCCCACGAGCAGCTCGAACAGGATCACGCCGAGCGAGTAGATGTCCGTCCGCGTGTCGACGTCGAGCCCCGACGACTCGGCCTGCTCGGGGCTCATATACATCGCCGTGCCGAGGGGCTCACCGAGTCGCGAGACGAGACTGAAGTCGGTGAGCGGCGCGCTGACTGCTTTTGCGATGCCGAAGTCGATCACCTTCGCCCGCGCGACGCCATCCTGCTCGGTGACGATGATGTTCGACGGTTTGACATCGCGGTGGATGACGCCCTTCTGATGCGCGTGCTGGACGGCCTGACAGACGGTGCAGAAGAGCTCCAACCGCTGTTTGGCGTCGAGCCGCCGCGAATCGCAGTACTCGGTGATGGGGAGCCCGTGTACGAGCTCCATAGCGAAGTACGGCTCGCCGCGCTCCGTCTCGCCGGCGTGGAACACCTTCGCGATCCCGTCGTGATTCATCAGCGCCAGCGCCTGGCGCTCGAGGGCGAAGCGGGCGAGCACCTCGCGCGAGTTCAGCCCCGCGCGGACGATCTTGAGCGCCACGCGGCGGCGGACCGGCCCGGTTTCCGCCGCCTCGTACACCGTACCCATCCCGCCCTCGCCGAGCACGCCGAGGATCCGGTACGGCCCGATCGTCTCCGGTGCGGGCGTCGGAGATGGAGGGCTGGTCGCGTCGCTGGTTCTGTCGATCGTCATCCCGCTCACCCTCGCCTTCGCCGCGCTCTCTGACGCGGCGTGCTCCTGCAAGCTTCTAGGGTTTGTTTACGATGAACTCCGGATCGATCACCAAGCGGATAGCAGGGCCCGTCTTGGGCTTACAGGTCACGTCGATGAAATAGGTGTAAATCTTCGTCGACGGGCTTCCATGGTGTCCAGCGTTGTGCTTCACCTTCGCTCTGAACGGCACTCCAGGCTTACCTCCCCGCTCGTTCGGATCCGGATCGATGGGAAGAGCCTCACACCCGGACTTGGCCGCGATGGAATTGATCGTGACGTTATGCGCCACGGTCCAGGTGATCCAGTTATTTGGGTGTCGCCGAACCGCCCATGCCGGCTTCCCGTCGGGCTGCGTGTCCGAAAGACCAACCGAGACGACGTTGTTCTCGCACGAGAAGTTGATGCTGATGCGATCCGTATCCGGGGCGATTGCGTCGAGCTGGGGTTGCAGGGGCGGTGGCGGCAGTGGCTCGTCTGCCTTGTTTTGCAGGGGTACCCTCGCCTCTTGGTCTTTCTGCGTTTGCATGAGAGTCTCCGGTGAGAGGGGGCATCAATACAATCACGCCCGCACGAGCGGGAAGTTGGAACTTGAGGGCGGCAGAAACTCTCCGTTCACCATCCTCTGACTATCCTCTCGCGTCCTCTACCCAAAGCGGCTCACGACCGACACTCCCAATTCTTGATGGCTGCCTCAATGCCAGCGTTGTGACCCTGCGGATCAGCCCGCAAGCCGGGAGATTTGCTCTTCGTGAGCTGGGTGTGCGGGGCGTCGCCCCGCCCGGCTACCCTCCCGAGGGCTGGTAGGGCGCCGAGATCCGGATCGGCACCATCGTCTCCCCCCAGTGAATCCGTAATACCGCCTGATCCCGAACCACGGACGGGAAGTAGTAGGCGAGCGACTCCATGTGGGCGCCGCGCTCCGGCGTGACGTCGAACCGGTAGGCATCGCTGGCGGCGCCGGGATACGGCTTGTGGAAGGTGTGCGCCGCGCGGCTCAGGATGACGGTCCAGGGGCCGGTCGCGTGCGGGACGAGCCAGACGGAGTACTCGCCCGCCTTCACCTCGTGCCCCTCGAGCTGGACGGGGTGATCGAACGAGATGCGCGTCGCCGAGTCGGCGCCGGGGTGCCAGACGCTGTCCCACGGCACGAGCTGGCCGAACAGCACTCGCCCTCGCGCGACGGGACGCCCGTACTCGATGGCTACGACGGTGTGCGCGACGTGCTGCGTGACACTGCCGCGCTGGCTGAACGGATAGCCCTGGGCTCGCGCGCCGCAGGCGGTCGTGCCGAGCGCGCTGACGATCAGGAGCAGCTGGAGCACGCTACGCATGGTGAATCGGTGGACCGGTGAGATGGTGAATCGGCTGGTGAATCAGTGAACTGAACGGCCCTGACTACGACCAGCGTGGAGATCACTCGTTGAGGCTGCACGCTGGTTGAGCGGCTCGTGCCGTTCGATATACCGACTCACCATCCGATTCACTAGCTCACTCACTCACCGATTCACCAATCGCCGCGACTCCGTCCCCAACGGAGGCGTGAGCGTGCGATATTGTGTCTGAACCTCAGACCTCTCCATCACCATGTCCGACCCGTCGTCTCTCGCGCTGCCGCACGTGGCGACGCTCCACGCCTACACGCCGGGCATCCAGCCGACCGAGCCGGGCTGGGTGAAGCTCAACACGAACGAGTGTCCGTACCCGCCGAGTCCGCGCGTGGCGGAGGCGATCCGGCATGAGCTCGGCGAGGACGGCGCGCTGCTGCGGCTGTATCCAAACCCGAAGAGCACGCCACTGCGTGCCGCGGTGGCGGCGCTGCACGAGCTCGACGCCGCGAACGTCTGCATCGGCAATGGATCGGATGACATCCTGACGATGCTGGTGCGCGCCTTCTGCAGCGAGGCGGCGCCACTCGGCTTCACGGTGCCGAGCTACTCGCTGTATCCGGTGCTCGTAGCGATACAGGACGGTCGCGCCGAGGTCATCGAGCTCGACCGCTCGATGCAACTGCCGGTCGAGCGGATCCGCGCGTCGGAGTCGCGCGCATTCATCCTGACGTCGCCCAACGCGCCGACGGGAGTCGGGTTCGCGAACTCGGAGCTCGACGCGGCGCTCGAGGGATATCGCGGACTGTTCGTGGTGGACGAGGCCTACGCGGCGTTCGCGCGCGAGAACGCGATACCGCTCCTGGCGCGGCATCGGAACGTCGTCGTCGTGCGCACGCTGTCGAAGGCGTACGCGCTGGCGGGGATCCGCGTGGGCTACGCGCTCGCCGACGCGGCGGTGATCGACGTGCTGGATCGCGTGCGCGACAGCTACAACGTGAGCCGCCTCTCGCAGATCGCGGCGCGCGCGGCGATCGAGGACCACGCGTACTTCGAGTCGCTCGTCGCGCGGGTGACGACGACGCGCGACACGTTCGTCGCCGACCTGACCGACCGCCGGCATTGGTTCACGTATCCGTCGCAGGCGAACTTCGTGTTCACGGAGCCCGCGACCGCGCGCGGCGAGACGGGGCCCGCCGTCGCCCGCTCGGCGTACGACTTCCTGCACGCGCGCAAGGTGCTGGTGCGCTACTTCCCGAACCATCCGCTGACCGCGGCGTTCCTGCGCATCAGCGTCGGCACCGACGACGAGATGGCGATCCTCCGCGACACGCTCGACGCCTGGCACGCCAGCACATGAGTGCGAGCGGAGAGACGCCGCCGCCGCGGTTCGCGATCGCGGCGATCGACCTCGACGACACGCTGGTGGGACGTGACGGTATGATCAGCCCGGCGAACGTCGCGGCGGTGGCGCGCCTGGTCGCCATGGGAGTGCGGGTTCTCCTTGCATCAGGCCGGAGCCACGCGAACATGCTGCCCTTCCACCGCCAGCTCGGTCTGCCGGCCGGGCCGATCATCTCGGCGCAGGGCGCCATCGCGCAGGACAGCCACTCGGGCGAGGTGTGGTTCGAGATCGCGATCCCGACGGCGGAGGTGGCCGAGGTGACACGCGACGGACACGCGCACGGGTTCGCGGTGCAGCAGTATCGGCCGACGGGGATCCACGCGGACACGCGAAACTCCTGGACCGACTACGACCAGGGCCGCAACGCCGAGCCGCATCGCTACGTGGACGACCTGCTCACGAGCGGCGAAGGTGGCGCGGTGCCGGACGACGTGGCGAAGATCATCTGGCTCGGCGATCCCGACGCGATCGATGCGGCGACCGCGCCGGCGCACGCACGCTACGAGCCGCGGCTCGTCGTGACGCGCACCGATCCGCCCTACCTCGAATTCAGCGCACCGAACGTGACGAAGGCGACCGCGCTGGCCGCGGTCGCCCGCACTCTGGAGGTGACGCAGGCCGAGACGCTCGCCTTCGGAGACGGGAACAACGACGCGGCGATGCTGGCGTGGGCGGGGCTTGGCGTCGCGATGCCGCACGCGAGTCCGGCGGCACTCGCGGCGGCGGATCGGGTCGGGCCCGACGGCGACCCCGAGACGGCGCTCGCACGCGCCGTGGCGATGGTGCTGGACGACGCCGAGACACGTCGCTGACCTTGACGCTGCGTGATTTCCCGACGCATACGATATACAAGCACCTCGACTTCTACTGGCGGACGACGCTCGAGATCCTGAAGCAGTTCGTCGAGCGGACCGACGGCCCGTCCCCTCTCAACCGCGACTGACACATGTATCGAACATCGAAGCTCGCCCGCGCGCTCACCGCGCTGCTGCTCGCCGGAGGCGTCGCGCCGCTCGCAGCGGCCCAGAGTGCAGCGAAGCCCGCGGCACAGCAGCCCATCGTGCTGTTCGACGGCAAGAGCCTGGATGCGTGGAAGGCGGTGGAACAGCCGCAGATGCTGCTCCTCCCCGACGGCACACTGGGCAACCAGCGCGGGAAGGGGCTCCTGTACTACGCGACGCGTCCATTCGGCGACTTCACGCTGGAGCTCGAGTATCTCCCCGAGACAGGTTCCGCGGCGGCCGGCGTCTTCCTGCGCCTGCCCAACGCACCCGCGAGCCTCGACTCCGCCGAGCGGAGCGCCTACGAGGTAAAGCTCGGCGAGGACCCCAAACTGTTGCCCGCGTTCCGCGAGCCGGCGCACTACACGCGCTCGATGTTCATCACCGGCGCGATCAACCTCGCGGGCGCCGACTCGGTGCATCACCGCGACCAGATGTCGCCGACGCACTCGGTGTCTCGTGCGCCCGGTGAGTGGAACACGTTGCGCGTGGACGCCATCGGACAGCGCTACACAGTTTGGATCAACGGCGAGAAGGTGAACGACTTCTTCGGCCGCAAGGCGACAGAAGGGTACATCGGGCTGGTGGAGCGCAATCCGGACTTCGCCGTTCGCTTCCGCAACGTCCGCGTCACGCCGCGCACGGCGACAAAGCCCGTGAACAGCGTGGCCGAGCTGGTGGCGACGCCGGGGCAGCGCGCCCCGATCAAGGTGCTGATGGTGACGGCGACGCACGGCTTCCGCCACACGTACGGCATCGAGGGCGCCGTCGCGCTGATGCGCGAGCTGGAGAAGACGACGGAGCTGCGCGTCGACACGACCGAGAACCTCGCCAACCTGAATGCGGCCAATCTGGCGAAGTACGACCTGCTCTTCTTCGCCAACTCGACGCTGCGCATCAACCCGAAGGACACGACGCAGGCCGCGCTGCGCGCCGTGCGCCTCCGCGCGCCGATCCCGAACGCGGTGACGCCCGAGCAGCAGAAGGCAGTGATCGACTTCGTGCGCGGCGGCAAGGGAGTCGTCGTCGCGCATGCGGGGCTCGACGCGAACTACGGCTGGGATGAATACCGCGAGATGGTGGGCGGCGGCCTGTTCGAGGCGCATCCGTGGGTGAAGCACGTGCGCGTGCTGAACGAGGCGAAGCAGCATCCCGCGGTCAAGCAGTACGGCCCCAACTTCTGGATCCGCGAGGAGTTCTACATCCTGGACAAGAGCCCGCGCGCGTCGAGCCGAGTGCTGTTGTCGCTGGACAACTCCACGCTGGGCGCGCCGAACATGGGGAAGCTCCCCGCGCCGGAGAACAGCGATCATCCGGTCGCGTGGTACCGGACGTACGGCCAGGGTCGCGTCTTCGCGACGATCCTCGGCCACTTCCGCGATACGTGGCAGAAGCCGGACTTCGCGCAGATGATGCTCACGGGCATGAGGATGGCGGCCGGACGGCTGTCGGCCGACGGCCTCGCACAGAAGTGAGGCCCGCCATGCAACGCGCATTCGCCACGATGATGACCCTCGCGCTCGGACTCCTGCTCACGACCGCTCCATCGCTCGGCGCGCAGGCCGCGGCGCCGCCGGCCGGCACGGTGCGCCACATCGTCGTGTTCAAGTACAAGCCGGGCGCCACCGAGGAGCAGATTCGGCAGGTCACGGACGCGTTCGTCGCGCTGAAGACGAAGATCCCGGGCATCGTCTCGCTCGAGCACGGAGTGAACAACAGCCCGGAGAAGCACAATCAGGGCTTCACGCACGTGTATCAGGTCACGTTCACGAATGCGGCGGCGCGCGATGCGTATCTCCCGCATCCGGCGCACAAGGAGTTCGGTGCGCTGCTCGGCAAGCTCGGCGTGCTGGAGGACGTGTTCGTGGTGGACTACACGCCGGCGAGCGACTGACGCGCGTTCGGGGTCAG
>DASVNI010000261.1:0-26889 GCA_036383935.1 Gemmatimonadaceae bacterium
GCCCACGCCTGCGGCGCCACACGCGTTGTCCGCGCCGCCGCCCACGACCGGCACGCCCGCCTCGATCCCCGTGCGCGACGCGACGTCCGCGGTCACACGCCCGAGCACTCCCGCCGACGGACCGACGTTCGGCAGGAGCGACATCGGGAGATCCACCGCGCGCATGATCTCCTCGCTCCAGCGGAGATGCGCCGTGTCGAACATCAGCGTCGCCGAGGCGTCGGACGGCTCGGTCGCGAGCTCACCGGTGAGCCGATAGCGGATGTAATCCTTGGGGAGCAGCACCGTGGCGAGGCGCGCGAACGCCTCCGGCTCGTGCTTTCGCAGCCAGAGCACCTTCGGCAGCGTGAACCCTTCCAGCGCCGGGTTCGAGGCGAGGTCACGCAGCCGCTCTTCCCCACCGACGCGCGTCGTGATCTCGGCGCACTCCGCCGTCGTGCGGCCGTCGCACCAGAGCAGCGCGGGGCGGATGACGGCGCCCGAGCGGTCGAGGAACACCGAGGAGTGCATCTGCCCCGAGATCCCGATCGCCGCGATGCGCGCATCCTTTCGCTTCGCGCGTACCGCGTCGATCGATGCCAACGTCGCCTGCCACCAGGCCTCGGGATCCTGCTCCGCCCAACCCGGATGCGGCGTCTGCAGCGTGAGGGGCGACGTCGCTGAAGCCACCACATCGCCGCTCGCCGCGACGAGGATCGCCTTGACGCCGCTCGTGCCGACGTCGAGTCCGAGGAAGAGTGGCTCCGTCACGTCAGCGCACTCCGAGCAGGAGCTCCATCGTCAGCTGGTCCAGTCGCTCGTAGCCGTAGCCCTTCGCGCGCAGCGTCTCGAGATCGAACTTCTCGTCGCGGATGGACTGCGCGAGCTGCGACGAATACTTCACGCGCGAACCCGGCTTGCCGCCACGCGCGGCGAGCTCGCCGACCAGCGCCTGGATCTCCGAATCGGCGTTGTACTGCGCCGCCTTCTCCTTGAGGATGAGATAGGTACGCATGCTGCCGGCGGCAAAGTCCCACACGCCCTGCTGGTCTTCGGTGCGGTAGGCGTGGCTGTCGAAGTGCCGCATGCCGGGCCACTTGTTGTCCTCGAGCAGCTTCACGAGGAAGAACGCTGCCTTCGGGTCCTCGCTGCCGAAGCGATGATCCTGGTCGTAACGACCCGGCTTCTGCGCGTTGAGGTCGATGTGGAAGAGCTTCCCCGCCTCCATCGCCTGCGCCACGCCGTGCGTGAACTCGAGCCCGGCGATCGTGTCGTGCGCGATCTCGGGGTTGAGACCGACCATCTCCGGGTGGTCGAGCGTGTAGATGAACGCGAGCGCGTGGCCGATCGTCGGGAGGAAGATGTCGCCGCGCGGCTCGTTCGGCTTCGGCTCGAGGGCGAACTTGTAGTTGTAGCCCTGGGCGATCGAGTACTCGGAGAGGAAGTTGATCGCGTCGCGGAACCACTTCATCGCTTCCTGCGGATCCTTCGAGACGTTCGTCTCCGTGCCCTCGCGTCCGCCCCAGAACACGTACGTCTCGGCGCCGAACTCCTTGCCGAGGTCCATCGCGCGCATCGTCTTCTGCAGCGCGTGCCGGCGAACGTTCGCGTCCACGCTCGTGAACGCGCCGTCACGGAACACCGGGTCGCCGAAGAGGTTCGTCGTCGCCATCGGGACCTTCATCCCCGTCTCGTCGAGCGCCTTCCGGAACTCCTTCACGATCCGGTCGCGCTCGGCGGTGGATGAGCCACGCGGCACGAGATCGTCGTCGTGGAAGTTCACGCCGTAGGCGCCAAGCTCGGCGAGCTTGTGGACGATCTCCACCGCGCCGATGGCGGGCCGCGTCGGCTCACCGAACGGGTCGCGTCCGGGGTTGCCCACGGTCCACAGGCCGAAGGTGAAGTGGTGCTCGGGCCGAGGGGTGTAGGCGTCCTGCTTCGTCGAACGGGTGGGGGTCATGACTGGCTATCCGCGCGCAGAGGTTGAGCGTGAGGGCATCACGCTCGCCGAGCCGTGATGCACGAGTTGGATCAGGGAATCGCGTCGCAGCGAGGCTTGTCGCGATTTGCCGGACAGGTGATACGCTGGTAATACGCGAGCGGGTGCGCCGGCTGTTCATAGTTCGCCGGAATCGGCATCCGCGAGAAGCTCTGGAAGTACGTGAGCGCCGCGTCGCGCCACCACCGCGCTTCGCGCTCCTGGATCGACAGGAAGCTCGAGACGTCGGCGAAGCGCGCGGAGTCCACGGACGGCTGCACGGACGCCCAGAGCTTCTGCATGGACCGCACGCTATCGACTCCGGCGTTGTACCGGAAGACCATCTCGTCCCAGAGCGTCCGGCCAGACGCCATCTGATACGTCCACGGGACGTGATGGAACCAGAGCAGGAGCGAGTCGGGAACGGTCTTCAGGCTCCCGTACCGCTCGCGCACGGGATCAGCGTACTGCGCGATCGCGTTGCTCCCCGTCGCGGTCCGGTCGAAGCCGATGCCCAGCGTGTCGGCCTTGTGGTAGTACGTCGGCGACCAGTCGGCGCGGTTGAGGCGCACCCAGGGGGCCGGCCCGTAGTGGTGCCCCGTCGCCATGATGTGCGCCAGACCGAGAGGCGTCATGTAGTTCACCACGGCCTCGCGCGACTCCAGCATCATCGTCCGGATCGCCGCAACCGCCTCCGGCTGGTTGGTGAACGTCATGCGGATCCACTCGTCGGCGATCGCCGTCGAGGACATCTCGGGATTCCACGCCAGCCGGCCGAAGGCGTACCAGTTCGCCTGGTTGAATTGCGAGCCGGTCCAGTTGCGGTCGTTGCCCACGTTCGCCACGCCGGCGATGCCCGTGCGCGAGTAGTGGTCGATCGCGCCCTCGACGACCTTCGCCACCGTGGAGCCCTTGCCGTGCACGTAGGTGTCGGCGTTGAGCACCTCTTCCCACTCGCGGCCGAGGTACACGAGATGGGTGTCCTGGCCGTGGTACTCCTTGGTGACCTGGAACTCCATCATCAGCGGCGTCTTCGGCATCGTGCCAAAGAGCGGGTGAAAGGGCTCGCGCGGCTGGAAGTCGAGCGGGCCGTTCTTCACCTGGATCATCACGTTCGGACGGAAGGTACCGTCCAGCGGCTTGAACTCGTCGTACGCCTGCTTGACGCGATCGGTCGGCACGTCGTTGCTGTAGACGAAGGCGCGCCACATCACGATGCCGCCATGCGGCGCGAGCGCGTCGGCGAACATGTTCGCGCCGTCCGCGTGCGTGCGATGGTAGTCCTGCGGACCCGGCTGCCCCTCCGAGTTCGCCTTCACGACGAAGCCGCCAAAGTCGGGAACGTGCTTGTAGATCTCGTCGGTCTTCGCCTTCCACCACTGGAGTACGGCCGGATCGAGCGGGTCCGCCGTCTTGAGCCCACCGATCTCGATCGGCGCGCTGAAGCGGGCCGTGAGGTAGAGGCGGACGCCGTACGGCCGGAGCGCATCGGCGATCTTCGCGACCTTCTCCAGGTACGCCGGCGTGAGCACGCGCGCGTTCGCGTTCACGTTCGTGACGACCGCGCCGTTCACGCCGATCGACGCATTCGCGCGCGCATAGTCGCGGTAGCGCGGCGACACGATCGCCGGCAGGCTGTCCCACTGCCAGATCGAGCGGCCGGCATAGCCGCGCTCGACCGAGCCGTCGAGGTTGTCCCAGTGATCGAGGATCCGGAGCTGCACCTTCGGCGCGTCGCGCAGCGCGACGTCACGAACGTGCTGGTGCGTCAGGAGCTGGCGCAGCAAGGCAAAGCTGCCGTACAAAGCGCCGACGTCCGTATTGCCCGCCACGACGATCGCCCGGTGCCCGCCTACACGCACGGCGCGCACGACGTAGCCCTCCGGCCCGAGCGTGCGAAGCTCCGACGCGAGTGGAAGTGCGGCGATCGTCCGCGAAGAACGCGGCGTGCCGACGAGCAGTGTGCCGTCGGCAGTCACCGCGGTACCGGTGGCCGGTGCGCTGCCCAGCAGGCCGGTCAGTCCACGAACGAGCTCCTCGCGCGCCGCGCGCAGCGTCGGCGTGTCGCCCTGCACGACGAGCCGCCCCACTGCGCCGCGATATTCGGCCAGCAGTCCCGCGTCGGCGACGCGCGGATACCGAAGCCAGAGGTCGTAGCCGTCCTCTGCCCGCAGCCGAACCGCTGGGACGACGAGGAGCGCGAGCGCTACGAGGAAGGCGCGACGCAGCGGGCGGGTGATCACGGCGCGACGCGCGGCGTGCGGCCGTCGAGCGGATCCGCCCATCGCGTGTTGGGGACGAGCGGCGTCCAGTCGGGACGCAGCGGGTCGCGATCGTACGGGTACGTGCCCAGCTCCTTGAACAGCTCGTGATACTGCTCGAGCTTCGCGCGGTCGAGCTTCACGCCAAGGCCTGGTGCGTCCGGCACGGCGATCGATCCGCACTGGTACTTCAGCTTTCCACCGACGATCACGTCGTCGAGCAGATGGTGGTAGTGCGCGTCCGCGCTGAAGGTGAGGTTCGGCAGCACGGCGCCAAGATGCAGCATCGTCGCGAGCTGAATGCCGAGCTCCCCCGACGAATGCACGGCGACGCCCAGCTGGAAGGTCTCGCAGACGGCGGCCGCCTTCACGCACGGACGGATGCCCCCCCAGAAGGTGGTGTCGAGCAGCACGACGTCCACCGCGGTGTCGAGCACATTCGCCGCGAGCTGCTCGAACCCGACGACGACCGTGTTGGTCGCGAGCGGCATCCGCACCTTCTCGCGCGTGCGGCGCATGCCGGCCAACCCGTACACCGGATCCTCGAGGTAGTCGTTGTTCAGATCCTCGATCTGCCGGCCGAACCAGATCGCCTGCTCCGTGGACCACACTCCGTTCGGATCGAAGCGGAAGCTGTCGCCTGGGAGCGAGTCGGCGAGCGCGCGATAGCACTCGAGCTCATAGGAGGGCGCGAAGACGCCGCCCTTCAACTTGTGCGACGTGAAGCCGTGCGCGCCCTTCAGCGCACGGGCTTCGGCGACGAGTTGATCGACGGTGCGGACCTCGCCGCTTCCGTCTGAATAATTTGGATAACGAAAGAACAAATACGACGCGAAGGGGACCCGGTCGCGCAACTTACCGCCGAGGATCGAGTGCACCGGCACATCCCAGCGCTGCCCCATGATGTCGAGGCACGCGAACTCGAGCGCGGCGAGCACCTGGGTGCGGTTGTTGTAGAGCGACGCCGTCGGATTCGCGATGATGAACCGCATCTCCTCGAGCCGCGTCGGGTCATGCCCGAGCAAGTAGGGCTTGAGGCCGTGGAACGCCGCGACGGCGCTCTCTCCTCCCCCGCCCATCTCACCGAGGCCGACGATCCCTTCGTCGGTCTCGACCTCTACGATGGTTCGAACGAAGCGTCCCCAATGCGAGCCGTTCGCGTGACGGAGCGGCGCCGCCAGCGGCACGGTGACGGGGGTGGCCCGGATGTCGGTGATCTTCATGTCGTGGTCGACCAAGTCGAGTGAACGCGCGTGCTCCGGGAGGCGCGCGATGCTGCAAAGATCGTCATACGCCGCTAAAGATGCTGAATCCGCCGTCCACCGGAATGACGGTGCCGGTGACGAAGGAAGCGGCATCGCTGCAGAGGAATCGAACGACGCCGATGAGCTCTTCCGGTCGTCCGAAGCGACCCATTGGTGTCTGGGCGATCACACGCTTCGATCGCTCGGTGTACTCCCCGTCGGGAGTCAGCAGCACGTTGCGGTTCTGGGTCGTGACGAAGAAGCCCGGCGCGACGGCATTCACTCTGAGCCCATCGCCGTGCTTGCGCGCGAGCTCGACGGCCATCCAGCGAGTGAAGCTATCGATGCCGGTCTTGGCCACCGAGTATCCGAGGACGCCACTCAGCTGCCTGAGCGCCGCCATCGACGAGATGTTGATTATGCAGCCACGGCCGGCAGCCGCCATGGTCTCGCCGATGATGAACGTCGGCACGACGCTGCCGTGCAGGTTGAGGCGGAGCACTTCCTCGAACGCGTCGAGCGGGACCTCGAACACGCTGCGATCGTCGCTGCGCGATCGGGCCACACTGCCGCCGGCCGCGTTGATGAGGATGTCGATCCGCCCCCACGTCTGGAGTGCCTCGTCGCGCGCGGCGCGCAGCTGAGGCTCGTCCAGCACGTCGGCGACGAGGACGATCGCGTCGCCGCCCGCATCCCGGATGATTTTTGCCTGGGCTTCGGCGGCGCCTCGGCGCCGGCCAAGGATGGCGACGCGGACGCCGGCGGCGGCGAGCCCCGACGCGAGGCTCGCGCCAAGGACACCGTACCCTCCGGTGACGACGGCGGTCTTTCCGGCGAGACCTTCGACCGCCGTGGTCATCGTTCGGCTGAAAGACATCGGATGACTTTGCTCACAGACGCCAAATCTGGCGCCGAGCGCGTCAATGGGAAGCCCCTTTCTCGCTTCTCTTCGCTCCGATCAGCCGACTGCCAGTGCCGCGTACCCCGGTGCTGTGACCAGCGCGACAGCGCCGCGCAACCGATATTCGGCCGGCGCGCTGTCGGGAACCACCGGCGTCGCCCGGGCGCGATCGGTGATCGTGCTCGCCGCGAGGGTGTCGCGTATCGGGCCCTCGAGCAGCTCCCAGACCGCGGTGATCTCGCCGCCCACGTAGACGCGTCCTGGATTGAACGCGTTGACGACCAGCGCGAGCCCCTTGCCGATGTGCTGACCCGTCTCGACCAGCGCCGAGACGGCGGCCGGCTCGCCCCCGCGCGCGCGCCGCACCACTTCGTCGATCCCCGGGCGGATCGTACCGCGGGCAACACGCTTGACCGCACCGTTCTTCGGCGTGGCAACGCCCGTGGAGTGCTCGATGTACCGGTCGACCGTGGCGCTGTTGCAAGCCAGGGACTCCCAGCACCCGCTTCGACCGCACACGCACTCCGGGCCGTTCACGTCGAGCGGAACGTGACCGAACTCGCCGGCCGTGTGCCCCTCACCGCGCAGCATCTCGCCGTTGAAGGCCAGCCCGACCCCGATCCCGTCGGAGATGCTCACGTACGCGAAGCTGTTCACCGACCGCGTGGCATCCGGCTCCAGCCAGAGACGCGCGAGCGCGCAGGCGATCGGCGCACTCTCGATGTAGCACTTCATCCCGACGCGCTGCGCCACGGCACTGCGCAGATCGACGTCGCGCCAGCCCAGCCGCGGGGCGTAGATGAGTCGACCGGTCTTTCGATCCACCATTCCCGGCAGCACGATGCCGAGCCCCTGGCATCCATCGACACCTTCGGGGGCGTGCTGACGGAGCAGGCTGGCGACCTCGGTGGCGAGGAGGTCGGGAAGCGCCTCGGGCGACTCCGGGGTGTCGAAGCTCTCGCGGGCCGTGACGTGCCCACTCACGTCGGCGAGTGCGATGACCGAGCGTCCCGGGCGGATGTCGACGGCGACGACGTGCCGCCCGCGCGTACGCACGCATAGCAGTGTCGGGCGCCGGCCGCGCGCCGTGGCGGCCGTCCCCTTCTCGAACACGACGCCACTCTCGACGAGCTCGCGCACCAGCGGCGTCATCGTTCCCCGGTGCACCTGCATCCGCCGCGCGAGCTCGGCGCGCGAGATCGGCTGGTACTCGCGGATCAGGTTGAGGACGATGCGGCGGTTGACCTCACGTGGTGTCGAGCGGGTCGCGAGTCGAAAGTTGCGCGTGTTGATCTTCCGCATCGGCAATGACTCCGGTCCAAGCGTGAGCGAGGTGAACGACTCGTCGGGGGGATAGATCATCGGTCATCTATTGAAGCGGGACGGCAGGCTGCCGGCGGATCACAAAGGAACAAGGGCGCGACCTGCCGACTGCACCGGTACGCGCCCAGGGTGATTCATCGATCGAGTCGCCGGAGATCCCGCCGGGCCGAGGTGTCGGCCGACGGTGAATGCCACCAGTACGGCGATGAAATCGCCGGTGTTTCGCTCAATCGTGCAGAAAATGCACTCTCCGGTCGGCTTCTGCGGCGAATTATGCCCACTTTACCCCGTCCACGTCAAGGCAGTTGCGCATACTTTACAATATTGCTGCTATATTTTTAGCATTTAACACATCTGGCGTCGCTGCTGACGCCATTTGCTTCGCACCTCAGGGAGTCGTCGCCCTCACCTGGCCGCGACGGCGGTCAACTGACTCGCAACCTGCTGCCACCGGCCGTCACGGCGGACCCAGACGACGAGTGCGCGATACCGCCCCTGCTGCAGCGCCTGACCGCTGTACTGGCCGCCCAGCGTGAGAAGCGTCGTGTACAGCACGACGTTCCCGTACGGGCGGATCTGCTCCTCTTCGGGAGCATGGGCCACGGTGTCGACCGATGTCCGGCCGGTGCGCAGGTTGGCCAGGCGATCAGCACGCGTCAGGCGCTCGCCACGCGCGTTGACGAAGACGTACTCCGTGGCAAAGAAGCGCCCGACCGCGGCGACGTCGGCGCGCCGAAGCGCGTCATCGTACTGGCGCACGGCCGCGCGCACCTCGGCGATCACGCCTGCGGAGTCGGTGGTGGGCGTCTGAGCCGGCGCTCGAGACGGCGGAGCAGCGAGCAGAGTGAGTACGGTGGAAACCCAGAGCTGGCACCGGAGCATGGAAACCTCCCTGGAGGATGGAGCGCTGAATCCTCCACACTACAGGAGCCTGGTTGCGAAGCCCAGTCATTTGCCAAACGGCCCCAGCGTATGCCGGGGCCGCTCGCGGGCCGTCCGCAACATGAAGGGGCCGCCGATCGAATCGGCGGCCCCTCTGCGAACTGTCCTGATCCGTGGATTCCATGGAGCGTATCGGGATCGAACCGATGACCTCCTGCTTGCAAAGCAGGCGCTCTCCCAGCTGAGCTAACGCCCCAAATCTTGCACAGCCCGAAAGCTAACGGACCCGCCACGCTCGGAGAAGCGATCATGTCGACGGCTCAGGAGACGACTTCACAGCTACCGCACGTCACCCTGCCCTGTCCGTCATGCGGACGGTGGAACCGCATCGCTGCGAAGCGCATCACCGACGGACCGAAGTGCGGCGTCTGCTCGGCGCCGCTTCGCCTCGATCATCCTGTCCTCCTCACGGATGCAACGTTCGACCGCGTCCTGCGCGAGACGACGCTCCCCGTGCTCGTCGACTTCTATGCTGATTGGTGCGGCCCCTGTCGCATGATGGCGCCCGCCGTCGATGAGCTGGCGCGCACCTCGGCGGGCAGCATCCTCGTCGCCAAGCTCGACACCGATGCGTCGCAGCGCGTCGCGGCGCGCTACCAGATCCGCGGCATTCCGACCGTCATCGCGTTCCGCAACGGCCGCGAGGAGCGACGGCAGAGCGGTGTGATGCCGTTGGCGGCGTTGAGGGAGATGGTACGCTGAACGTTGTTCTCGGTCATCGGTGGTCAGTAATCAGCCGGCCTCGGGAAGCTCCTGCGCCCCGAGGCCGGCTGATTACTGAAAACCGTGAACAGATAACGGCGGCGCTTCGCGCCGCTTATTCGTGCGCCGGCAGCGGCTCCATCGTCTCCGGGTTCACCGGCACCTGCACCTCGTCGCGATACGGCGACGTGATCAGCACCGCACGAACGCGCGGGAACGCGTTCATGAACGCCAGGTAGCAGCTGCCCCACAGGCCCACGTAGCCCAGCGTGACGCCGAGCTCCCAGAAGCCGAACGGCATCGACGGCACTTCGCCGTACAGCGAGGGATACACCTCGAGATAACGGACGAGGTACATGCCGACGAGGCTGGTCACCGTGAACAGCACCAGCGTCGGACGGTAGACCTTGGCCGCGCGCGAGAGGAGACCGAAGAACGGGATGAGGAAGACCATCGACGTCGCAGCCACGGTCGTCCACACCCAGGGCTGGATGAGCCGCAGCCGCGGCCAATGCGTCTCCTCACCCAGGTTGCCGTACCAGATGACGAGGTACTGACCGAACGTCAGGTAGCCCCAGAACGCCGTGAAGGCGAAGCAGAGCTTTCCGAGGTCGTGGAAATGGTTCTCGCCGATGTACGCCTGCGCGCCGAGATAGCGGCGCCACGCCATCACGAGCAGCGTGAAGAGGGTGAGCGAGCAGAGCCACGCCCCCATGAAGAACCACCAGCCGTACAGGGTGCTCTGGAAGTGCAGCGAGAGCCCCATCGACAGGTCGAAGGCGAGCAGCGACCAGCCGTAACCGAAGATCAACGCGAGGACGACGGCGAGCTTGCCCTGCAGCGAATGCGTGCTGTGCAGCTCGCGACGCTCTTCGCCGAAACCGCTACGCATGCGATTCCTGAGACCCTCGGCCCACTTCGAGCCCCACTCCGGCAGCAGCCCCACGTCCAGTCGCACCGAGGTGTAGATGTACCAGAGCGACAGCACGGTGATCACGCCGAACGAGACGATCGCGCGTGTGGAGAGGAAGAATGCGTTGTACCACATCACCTTCTCAGCCACCGGCGGCCGCTCGTGCGTCCACGGGAAGATGTGCCCCTTACCGATGAAGAGGCTCACCAGCAGCATCACGAAGGCGACGGGCAGGAAGGCGACGTAGCCCTCGAGCAGTCGCACGATGGAGCGTGACCAGCGCGCGGTCGTGATGCGCTGCACGGCGACGAACATGACGCCCGCCGACGAGAGCGACGCGAAGAACAGCCAGTTGAAGTGGTACGCGCGCCACGCACGATCGGGAGCGACGAGCACACCGGCGACGAACACGATCAAACCGAGGACGGCGAACACCTTGAGCAGCATGCCGAGTCGCTTCGGCAGCGGCTTGTTGTACGTCGCGACGAGCTCCTCGCGGGAGGGCACGGGTGCGGGATGCAGGCTCATCGTGCGCCTCCGGTGGGCGAAGCGGGGGTAGCGGTAGGACGTGGAGCGGCGCCCGCGGGGGCGGCCGGTGCAGCGCGGCGCGCTGCACCGGTGTCTGCCGGGGCATTCACTGGCGACTCGACACCCGGCTTCACATTGATCCCCATACCAGTTGGCCACGGGCCGGCCTGCGAGCCGACGCGGTCGTAGTACGGCGACGGACGCGTCGGTCCCGACTGCGAGAAGCCAGGCACCTTGTCGCCCGTCTCACCGGGAAGTCCGACCGGACCGGTGGCGACGGCGTAGCGGCCCTGAAGCCCACGCACGTAGTTGACGATGTCCCAGCGGTCGTACTCCTCGATGCGGTTGTAGGTCGGCATCAGGCCGCGACCGTTGCGGATCATCCCCCAGATGTAGCCGTCGGTGCGACCAGGGGCCGGCGACGCGGGCCCGACGAGCGGAATGCCCGGGAAACCCTTGGCGACGACGGGGCCGTCTCCCTTCCCTTCGTAGCCGTGACAGACCGCGCAATTGATGGTGTAGTACTTCCGGCCATTCATCAGCGAGCGCGCGTCGGGAGCAACGGGATTCGCGATCGACGCCATCGAGTCGATCGTGCCCGGCAGCGCGGCACGCGACACGGCGAAGCCCGGCGCGAAGCTTCCGTAGACCGACACGGAGTTCTGCGGGTTGGCGCGCATCGCGACGGTGTCCGACACCGATTTCCAGGGATCGTACTTCGGCTGGTCCTTGAAGTCGGTGAACCACGAGCACGCGGTCAGCACGGTGACGAGGGCGAGTGCGCCAGTACGCCGCACCCGCACGAGACGGTCAGCGCTCATTCCGCACCTCCACCGCGCCATGCTTGCGCAGCAGGTCGGCGGCCGCTGTCGCGCGGTCCGGACCGGCTGGAACCCAGATGCCATAGTCTCCGTGGCTGAACCGGCCGTCGTAGCCCACCGTCAGGGTGAGCCGCGGAATGCGCGACACGGCGAACATGCCGAACACCGTGGACAACGACCCGATGAGGACCATCAGCTCGAAGCCGATGATCGTGTACGGCACCCAGCTCGCCACCGGCTTGCCGCCAACGACGATCGGCCAGTAGTCCGAGATCCAGATCGGGACCCAGTAGCCGAAGGTGACGCCGAGCAGGCCGCCGATCAGCGTGAACCGGCGCACGGGGCTCTTGGGCGCCTGCATGGCCTCCTCGAGCTCGTGGCGCGGCGTGGGCGTGTAGACGGTGATGTCGCTGAAGTTCTGCTTCCGCAGGTCCTCGATCGCATGGACCGTGGAATCCAGCTCGCGGAACGCTCCGATGACGCCTTGCATCAGTCGTCCCCCGCGGTGTTGATGGGATCCAGAGTCAGCGTGTCGAGATCGTGCACGCGCTCCGCCGGATCATGCGGTTCTCGCATCTTCGGCGGGACGATCTCCTTGATCTCGGCGAGCGCCATGATGGGCAACTGCTTCATGAAGAGAAGGAACCACATGAAGAACCAGCCGAACGAGCCGAGCAGGATGGAGTAGTCCACCCACGTCGGGGCATAGCTGCCCCACTGCCAGGGCTCGAACTCGTGCGACAGCGACGGCACGACGATCACGAACCGCTCGAACCACATCCCGAGGTTGATGAAGAGCGACAGGATGAAGAGCCAGGTCGTGTTGCGCCGCAGCTTCTGCGAGAAGAGCGAGAGCGGCAGCACCATGTTGCAGATGAGCATGATCCAGGCGGACCAGGCCCACTGTCCGAACACACGATTCCAGAAGTACTCCTGCTCGACCCGGTTGCCCGACATCCAGGCGACCTGGAACTCCGTCAGGTAGGCGAGGCCGACGACGCACGACGTGAAGAGGCAGAGCTTCGCCGCGGCGTCGAGATCGTTGATCGTGACGAAATGCTGGAGCTTGAAGAATTTCCGGAGCGGGATGATGATCGTGAACACCATCCCGATGCCGGAGAAGATGGCGCCCGCGACGAAGTAGGGCGGGAACACCGTCGCATGCCATCCCGGCGTGAGCGCCATCGCGAAGTCGAACGACACGACGGAGTGCACGGAGAGCACGAGCGGTGTGGCGAACGCGGCGAGGAAGAGATACGCGCGCGTGAAGTGCCGCCATTCGTTATCCGAATTGCGCCAGCCGAGCGAGAGAGCCGCGAAGATCCGCTTCCGGATCGGGTTGGTCTCCTGGTCGCGCAGCACCGCGATGTCGGGAACGAGACCGACGTAGAAGAACGTCGCCGACACGGTGAGGTACGTGAGGATCGCGAAGACGTCCCAGACCAGTGGGCTCTTCGGATTCGGCCAGATGAGCCGCCAGTTCGGATACGGAATCAGCCAGAAGAACTTCCACGGCCGCCCGAGGTGGAGAATCGGGAACAGTCCCGCCGTCATGACGGCGAAGACGGTCATCGCTTCGGCGCAGCGGTAGATCGTCGTTCGGAATCCCGCGCGGAAGAGATAGAGAATCGCCGAGATGAGCGTTCCCGCGTGACCGATACCGACCCAGAAGACGAAGGTGATGATGTAGACGCCCCACATCACCGGCGGGTGATACCCAGCCGCGCCGAGTCCCTCGTGGATCTGGTATGTCCACGCGCTGATGCCGATGAGGAGGCACAGGATCGCGATGCCAAGCGCGGCGAACCAGCCAAGCGTTGGCCGGAGCGTGGCGATGATGTCGCGATCGACCTGCTCGTAGTCGCGGACGCCCGGCAGGCGGTTGCCGGCCGTCGCGATGTTGGGACGCTGCACGGGCTCGTCGGGCCGCGGCTGAACCAAAGTCGCCATCGTCGCGCTCCTTACGCCCCGGCCGGCGTCGCCGGACCCGGATGGTTGACCTTCTTCAAGTAGACCACCGCGGTGAAGGTGTTGAGCTCCTCGAACACGTGGTAGGCGCGCCGGTCCTCGACCTGCTGCGCGACGGCCCACTTCGGATCGGCCGCGTCACCGAACACGATCGCGCGCGACGGGCACGCCTGCGCGCACGCCGTGGTGAACTCATTCGGGACGAGCGAACGCCCCTCGGTCTTCACACGCGTCTCGGCCTCACGGATCCGCTGCACGCAGAAGCTGCACTTCTCCATCACGCCCTTCCCGCGCACGGTCACGTCGGGGTTGAGCTGCCAGTTGAGCGGCTCGGGGAAGGCGAACTGCTTGCGGTCGGCCTCGCCGTAGCCGAACCAGTTGAAGTAGCGAACCTTGTACGGGCAGTTGTTGCTGCAGTAGCGCGTGCCGACGCAGCGGTTGTAGACCTGCACGTTCAGCCCGTCCGGCGAGTGATACGTCGCGTAGACGGGGCAGACCGGCTCGCAGGGCGCGTTGCCGCAATGCTGGCAGAGCATCGGGACGAAGCGCGCTTCGAAGTCCTCCGTGAACTGCGCCGTCGGAGCGCCCTCGAAGTAGCGCTCGAGACGCATCCAGTTCATCTCGCGGCCGCGCGTGATGTTGAAGCCAGGCTTGGCGACCGCGTACACGGTCGCGTTCTGCCATGGCGCGCCGACGGTCGGGATGTTGTTCTCGGCGTAGCAGGCGGTGACGCACGCCGAGCAGCCAGTGCACCGGGCGAGATCGATCGTCATCGCCCAGCGGCGATCGGTCATCCCCGACCAGTGGTTCGGGGCGTACATCCCCTTGTCCTTGCCGCGATCCTCCGCCGTCGGCGAGCCGAGCTGCCCCTGCGCGTCCGCCGCGACGGGTGAGCGCAGACCAGGCAGGAATGCTCCCGACGCTTCGCCCGGGACCGACTCCTCATGCTCGCCGGCGTTCGTCTCAGGGATGTTGCCCTGCGTGCCCGTCCTCTCGTTCGGGCCCCCCTTTATTTCGCGCGACGGCTGCAGACCGGCGAGCTGCGTGACGGTCAGGGCCTGCGCGATGCCGCGGCCATGCTGGCGCGCGGAGCCTTCGGTGGAGACGAGCGTTTCATTCTCGCCCGTCTTCGCGAGCGAGACCTTGGTGGACACGAACGCCAACCCGCCGGCGCGATCGGTACGCGCCGCGATCAGATCGTGCGCACGCGCGCCGATGTTGCGCGCATAGCGACCGTAGCCCCACTGAATGGTGCGCGGGTCGGTGTGCTTCGGCTCGAACTGATCGAGCTTGGCCGCGGCAGTGTGGCCCTGCCCGATCGCGAGGGCGATCGTGTCCGGCCGGACACCGAGGTAGGGGAACGCCGGTGCGCGCACCTTACCGCCGGGCCCAGTCACCTCGACGATGTCGCCGCGCTCGATGCCGAGACGGACGGCCGCCTCGGGGTGGATCTCGACCCACGAGCTCCACAGCACCTTGGCCACCGGGTCGGGAAGCTCCTGGAGCCACGGCTTGTTCGCGCCGCGGCCGTCGCCAAAGAGCGGCGACAGGTACGTCACGAGATAGAAGTCACCGCGCGAGACGTCGATCGGCTGCGCGGCCTGGGCGGGGACGACGGCGACCGGCACCGGTGCGGTCCGCGGCGCGACCGATCCCTCAGCGACGCCCTTCTGCACGGCGGCGGTGAACGCCGAGACACCACCCGGATACCGCGCGATCAGCCAATCGCGGTAATCCGCCTGCGGATAGCGGGCCGCAGAAGCAGGATCCTTCTTCGCCAGTGCGATGAGCACGTCCGCCGCACCGCGGGTACCGCTGAACACCGGATCCATCGCCGGCTGCTGCAGCGAGATCGTGGTCCGGCCGGCCTGCGCATCGCCCCACGATTCGAGGGAGTGCAGGTCGGGGAGCACGAGATCGCACAACTCGGTCGTCTCGTCGGGGTACATCGAAAAGCTGACCTTGAACGGCACCTTCGCGAACGCTTCGGCGAAGCGCGCGCTGGAAGGCAGTGCGTAGCCCGGGTTGACGCCGCGCACGAAGGCGATCGGCACGAGGCCGCCGCGCATCTTCTCGACGACGTCGAGCACGTCGGCCGTGCGCGCCACCGTATCGAACGCCGGCGACGACTCGGCAGGACGGATCGTCGTGCCGTTCGCGCCGCTGGCCTGATTGATCGCCGCGACGGCCTGCGCAACTTCGAGCGCATCGGGACCGCGCGTACCAGCGAGGACCAGCGCCGGTTTGGCGGCGGCGAGCTCCTGCTGCAACCGCGTCAACGTTGCGGCGGCGACGCCACTCGCAGTCGCCGCCTCGGCGATGGAGCCCTTGCCGGCGAGCGCGTTGGCGATGGCCAGCTCGGTGCCCGGGCGGCAGGCGATCCACTGATCCGCGTTGAGCCCCGTGAGCGAGCGGCGCGGTCCGATGTAGATGAAGCGCGGCGCTCCCTCGAGCTTCGCGCGTGCATCGGCGAAGTCGAGCTGCTGCGGAACCGACATGCCCCAGCCATCGAGGAAGTCGGCGCCGAACGAGACGATGATCCTGGCATCCTGGAACGAGAGCCGCGGCCACGCGACTCCGTACGCGGTGCGATTCGCCTCCACCGCGGCGCTGTCGGCTTCGAAGTCCACGCTGAGGTGGGGCTTCATGCCGAAGCCGGCGAGCCACGCGTCGAGGAAGGCGGGGAAGCTGCCTGTCTCGTGCTGGTTCAGGAACACGGCGTTGGCAGCGGCGCCACGGCTTCGCGCCTCGCCCATCTTCTGGCTCACGAGCGTGAGCGCCTGATCCCATTCGATCGGCTTCCAGGCGCCGCCTTCCTTCACCATCGGGCCGCGAAAGCGGTCGGGGTTGTACAACCCCTGCAGCGCCGACTGACCCCGAGCGCAGAGTGCGCCGCGGTTCAGCGGGTGGTCGGGATTGCCTTCGAGCTTCGTGATGCGCCCGTCGCGCGTCTCGGCGATGATGCCGCAGCTCGCCGAGCACTCGCGGCACGTCGTGGCGTAGTACGTCGACACACCCGCCTGCGTCTCGTCCGGACTGACGACGTACGGGATGAGATTGCCGACCTTCTCGGAGGTGCAGCCCACCGTAGCGACGGCGGCGCTCGACGCACCGAGGACCTTCAGGAAGTCACGGCGCTTGACGCCCGTCGACCCCGCTTGATTGCTCATGCGATCGTATCCTCGGGCGACTAGTAATGACAGGACGCGCAGTCGTACCGCGCGCGTCGGCGCTCGACGGACGGCGTAGCGGTGCCGTTCAGGGCGCCAGCCTCCGCTGGCGCCGAAGCGGCGGCGGCGTGCGCCGTATCGGGGCGAACGCCCAAGCCCGGCGGAGAGATCTCGATGCCCGCGCGCGAGCCCGGTGTTCCGAACGGCACGCCGCCCGAGTAGCCGGCGGGAGGCACGTTGTCGTAACCGGCCGCCTTCTGCCCTTCCTTCGGGTCGTAGCCGTTCACGTGACAGTTCACACACCAGCCCATGTTGAGCGAGGCGTACTGATAGACCTGCGCCATCTTCTGCACCTGGCCATGGCAGGTCTGGCAGGTAACGCCAGCGTTCACGTGACGGACGTGCGGGAAATGCACGTAGGCCGGCACCTTGTGGATGCGCACCCACGGCACCGGCTTCTTCGCGGCGGCGTACTTCGCGAGCTTCTGGATCTCCGGCCGCGCGGCCCCGACGATCGTATGGCAGCCCATGCAAGTGCCGACGGCGGGCATCCCGACGTCGGCCGACTTGTTGGCTGTGTTGTGGCAGTAGAGGCAGTTCAGTCCCAGGCCTCCATCCTTCACCGCTCCCGCGTGGAGCGGGTGAGGAAAGTTGATGGGCTGAGTGGGCTGATTGCCCTGCGAGGAGGATGCGCCACTGTACGCGGAGAGCACGACGGCGCCGATCACGAGTAAGAGCAACCCGGGGATCGCCGTCCACTTCCTTCGCTGCGTCATCGCGATTGGGTGTGGGGAGAACTGAGGCAGCACATCTTGTGAACGAATTCACAAGGCGCCGAATCAGCTTGCAAATTTGTCGGGGCGTCGAGCTCGCCGCAAGCGGACAGTGTCGGCGCGTTGGCCCCCGCAGAGAACGGACCGGAGCAGCCAGGGAAGGTCCCTGAGCCGACGAAGAGGTTCAAGTCGGCGTTTTCCTTACGGCGCGAACGACGCCGCATCGACAATCGGCGGGTTGCGTAGCTCGGCGGGGAGGAGCTCGAGATTCGCGCTGGAGTTCTGCGTGAGCCGGAGAGGCCAGTGCGTGCCGTAGACGAACCGCTCGGCGCCGATCGTCCGTAGCAGATGCGCGAAGTGGTCCTCCGGCGGACCCCAGATCCACGCGAAGTCCCAGTGGATGCGTCGCTGCTCGTCCGGAGTGAGCCCCCAGTGGGTCTCCTCGATCAGATCCTTTCCGGCACCGGTCACGACCAGATGGACGCGCTCCCCTGCCCTCGCGAGCGCGCGCAGGTGCGGACCCGTGAGATCGCCGGCGACGTCGAGCGAGCTGCGCTGCCGGAGATCCTCGAAGCGCACCGTGAGCACGAGCGGGACGCCGGCGTCCCCGCACGCGAGCGCGAGGCGCCGCATCGATGGATCATGCGGGCCCATCCCCCAATGCATCGGATAGGCACGGATCGCCCGGGCGCCGCGATCCACCACGTCGCGCAGCGTTCGCTCCCAGCGCGGCCAGTCCGGGCGCACCACCGGAGCGGGATGCAGCGTCTCGCCATGCGGCTCGAGCGCCGCGAACAGCGCATCGTTCGCCGCGAGAGGATCGCGCTGCCAGGGGGCCGGCAGCCAGCCGACCCAGGCCGCGCTCAAGCCCTCGCGCGCCAGCACGCGAACGAGCACGTCTGGATCGGGGTGCGGCAGCTGGCGAAAGGGATAGCTCCCGATGTAGGCGGCGCAGTCGATCATGCGATCGCTCCGCAGCGCGGGAAGGTGCCGGCGGGAAAGAGACGCGCGGCGTTGCGCCACCGCACGTCGGCCATCTCGTCGGACGACAGGCCGATCACCTCGAGTGCGTGGAGCTTCGCGAGCCCAGTCTCCATGGTGAGGTCGCACGCCCAGAGCACGCGGCGTGCGCCGAGGGTGGCCAGCGCGGCGTCGATCATGCCGCGGTCGACGCCACTGCCGGAGAGATCCGGATGGATGTTCGGGGTATCGAGCACTGCGGGGAGCGTGTGGGCCCAGTCGCCGCCACCGCCGAGATGCGCGAGGATGAACGCGACCCGTGGGTGGCGCGCCGCCAGGCGAGCGAGGTCAGCACCGTCGGAGATCTCCTGGTTGGGCCACTCGCGCGTGCGATGCTGCCAGATGTGATGAAGGATCGGCAGGCCGTGCTCGGCGGCGAGCTGACAGATCGGATCGTTGAGCGCATCGTCGGCGCGACGACTCGCAAGCAGCTTCACACCGACCGCACCGGCGGCGACGCCCCGCTCGATCTCGGCGAGTGCGTGCGCGGTGTGATTCGGATTGACGGTCACGTACCACCGCACGCGCTCGCGATCGGCGTCGGCCATGCCGCGCATGACGTCGTTGCCGCGGGTCACGTCGTCGGGCGACGGGAAATACGTGGGAGACCGGTGCCCGTACGAGCCGAGCACACTCACCACGTGGTAGGTCACACCCATCGCGTCGCCGGCACGCATGCGCGCGTCGTTGACGCAACGCCAGTCGGCGCGCCCCGATTCCTCGTGGTAGAAATGGGCGTGCGCGTCGATGAGCGGAGGGGAGTCGCTCACTCGAACACCACGGCGCGGTCGCCGCACAGGAAGACCCGTTCCTCGAGAAGGAGCGTGAGGCCGTGCGCGAGCACGATCTTCTCCACGTCGCGGCCGGCCCGTGCCATGTCCGCCGCCGTGTGGGCGTGCGTCACTGGCCGGACGTCCTGCGCAATGATGGGGCCTGTGTCGAGATCGTCGGTGACGATGTGCGCCGTGGCGCCGATGATCTTCACGCCGCGCTCGAACGCCTGCTGGTAGGGGCGCGCACCGACGAAGGCGGGGAGGAAGGAATGGTGGATGTTGATGATCCGTCCCGTGTACCGCGCGACGAACGAGGACGACAGCACCCGCATGAACTTCGCGAGGACGAGATACTCGGGATCATAGCGATCGAGCGCGGCCTGGAGCGCGCGCTCGTGCGAGGCACGGTCCAGCCCCTCGTGCGGCACGTGGTGGAACGGAACGTCGAAGCGGCGGACGAGGCGCTCGAGGGTAGCGTGATTGCTCACGACCGCTTCGATCTTCGCGGGAATGTCGCCCTCGGCGTGGCGCAGCAGCAGATCGCCCAGGCAGTGCGGCTCCTTCGTGGCGAGAACGACGATGCGGCGCGGCGCGGTGGATGCGATGCGCACATTGGCCCGTGCGGGGAGAAGCTCGCGCAGCTCGTGCAGCATCCGCTCATTCGAGGCACTGCCGAGGAACGCCGTCCGCATGTAGAAGTGGCGGAACGTCGGATCGACGTACTCGTGATTGCTCACGATGCTCAGACCGGCGCGAAAGAGAACGCCGGTGATCTTGTTCACGAGGCCGACCTCGTCCGGGCACTCGATGAGCAGCAGTTGCGTGAGCGTTCCCTGCTCCGGCGTATCGGTGCGCGGCGAGGGCCACGCTTGCGTGTCGTCGAGATCGCGGATCTCCGTCACCCGGTGCGCTCCCATTCGGCGAGCGAGACGAATGCGCCGCTGACCGCCGCCTCGATCTCGCGGAGCGCTTCCTCGTCGTGGGCGATGGCGGCGAAGTTGTACGCCCCCCGCTTGAGGATCACGCCGTTGTCCGCCGCGGCGCGGACGAAGAACGACTCCCGGGCGGCACTGTCCCACCGGAGCAGGAACATCGGGTCGATGCCTTCCGTCGAGACGCCGGTGACGCCACTCGCCTCGATGGCGCGGTCGAGTGAGGCGCGCAGCTCGCGACCGGTCTCGGCGAGGGTGCCACAGATGTCCGCTTCCTCGTGCCAATCGAGCACGGCGAGCGCCGCCGCGATCGCCGACGACTCGCTCGCCAGCGTCGAAGAGATCCAGGTGCGGCGCGCCGCGTCCATGAGCGCCGCGTGGCCGACGACCGCCGCGAGGGGGAAGCCGTTCGCCAGCGCCTTGCCGAAGGTCGCGAGGTCGGGGGTGATGCCACACTTCTCCTGATAGCCACCGGGCGAGACGCGGAATCCCGTCTTGATCTCATCGAAGATCAACGCGGCGCCGCTCGCGTCGCACAGCTCGCGCGCGCGCTGGAGCCACGCATCCGACGCGGCACGCTCCACCACCGGCTCGAGGACGACGGCAGCGAGACCGGCGCCCGCCTCGGCGACTGCCCGCTCGAGCGCGGCGATGTCGTCGAACGGGGCGCGGATCGTGTCGTTCCGCACGGCGGCCGGGACGCCTTCGGACCTGTCGGCGGCCCAGTCGTGCCAGCCGAAGTAGCCGCTCGCGACCACTCGATCGCGTCCCGTGTAGGTGCGCGCGAGACGCACCGCCGCGGACGTCGCCTCGGCGCCGCTCTTGAGCAGTTGCACGCGCTCCGCGCAGGGGATCAGCGTGTGCAGGCGCTCGGCGAGCTCCACTTCACGCCAGCTCGAGAGAGCGGACACGGAACCTTCGGCGACCGCATCGACGACGGCCCGCGACACGCGCGGCTCGGCATAGCCAAGCGCGACGGAGCCGAGCGCCATCGTGCAGTCGATGTACGGCGTGCCGTGCACGGCGACGATCCGACAGCCGCTCGCGGAGACGTAGTGCGTCGGCAGCCCGGCATTGGCGTCGTCGGCGTCGTCGCCCCAGAGCGCCGTGAATCGTTTGCTCCCTGTGGACGCGCCGGTCGGAAGTAGTGCTTCGGCGCGCTGGCGCCAGCTGCGCTGGTCGGCGTCCTCGGGCAGCGCTTCCTCCTCCGAGCCAACGGTCTGCTCGGCTACGTCCTCGTCGCCGGTTGGCTCAGAGGTGGTCGCATCGGCTGGAGGCGGAGCCGCGTCGCGGCCGCGACCAAAGAATCGTGAGAATGCCATGGCGAAAAGAGGACGGCTCGATGGGTGCGCGTCAATCCTCGGCGTCGTCGGAACGCTCGCCGTGGAAGCGATCGTCGCGCGGGACGAGATGGCGCGGGGGACGAGGCGATGCGTCGGGCGGACGTGAGCGCTCGACGCGTCCGGTTCGCTCGAGGAAGCGCACGATCTCGAGCGCGATGGCGCGCAGGAGCGAGATCTCGCGCGCGTCCGGCGCGGCGCGGAAGGTCAGCGTGCGGATCGAGCGCATGATGTGCTCGGGATACCGCGTCTTGAAGAACTGGATCGCGTCGAGCGCCTGGTGCATCTCGGTGAAGTAGCGCTCGAACTCCTCGGCGGTGGCCGGCGGCGCTTCCTTGCGCGGACCGGGGAGCTCACGCGTGGCATCGCCGGAGGCGAGGTGCAGCTCGTAACACGCGATGAGCACCGCCTGGGCGAGGTTCAGCGACGCGTGCGTGGTCGTCGGGATGGTGACGGCCGCATGCACGCGATCGAGGATCTCGTTCGGCAGGCCGCTGTCCTCGCGGCCGAAGACGAGCGCGATACGACCATCGGCGGCGTAGGCGAGCGCGTCCTGTGCGGCGGTGCGGGGATCGAAGATCTGCCACTTCGCCGCCCGACGGCGGGCCGTGAAACCGACGAGTCGCACGCAGTCCGCGACCGCGGCATCGAAGTCGTCGAAATGCTCGATGCGGTCGATCACGTCCCAGGTGTCGTGGGCAATCCCCTCGAGGCGGACTGGATCGTACGCGCAGGGGCGCACGAGTCGCAGCGTCGTCACACCCATGTTCTTCATCGCGCGCACGGTGCCGGCGATGTTCACGGGGTCCTGCGGCTCGTACAGCACGACGGCGACTTGGGAGAGGCGAGACTCGCTCATGCCCTAATACTAGGAGCTGGCCGCATTGCTTGAAGGGGGCGGCCGGCGCGCTGACGACGCGGACCTGGAGTCAGAGTCGCGCGAGTCTGACTCCAAGACGGTCAGGCGACAGTTCGAAGCGGGAGGAGGCGCTCGGCATCGTGACGATCGGAGCGCAGGTAGACGAACTCACCGTGCGCGCCGGATAGCACGAGCTGGCCGCACCGGCGTGCGCGGTCGGGACCGCTCACGTTGACGAGCACGTCGAGCGCGAGTGGCTCCGCGCCGAGCGAGAGAGGGAGCTCCGCGTCGAGCTGGTAACCGTCAGACGTGGCGCGCCAGGTTGCACGCGGCCTGATCTCGTCGCTCCACCCTTCGGCCACGCGCATTCCCACGTCGTTGGTAGCGGCATCGGGGACGAGGAGCCAGCCGCCGGAACGATCAGCCGCCTCGACGTAGAGCTGGACGCCGTCGCCGTGGATCGCCGCGGGATCGTTGTCGAACAGGTTCTCCGCGTCGATCGCGACGAATCGCCGTGCCGACATCGGCACGGTCACCGACACGTGGAGCGCCTCGTTGCCACGCTCGATGGAGATGGTGGCAGTCGGGCTGCCCGCCTCGGTCCAGCTTTCTTCGGACCGGCGATAGTGCTCCTCGCCGAGCTCCAGCTGGGCCGGAATCGGTATGGGCGTCGCGCCCCTGCTTGCCGCCGGAGCTCGAGGCGGCGCGGCCTCACCAGCCGCCGGCGTCCCACCGCGCAGGATTATCGAGGAGCCACGTCCAGTGAAGATCTCCCATCCGTCGCCTCGCGGAGCATGAACGTCGACCGCTCCATCGGAGCGCGTGATGCGAAGAGCCTCGCCGTCCGCAATCACGGTCGCGATCGCGCCGTGCCAGCTCCAGACGGCGGTGATCGCTCCTGTTCGAGCTTTCACGCGAGGCAGCACGAGCGATTGCTCGGGACGGCCCGGCGCGCCGAGTGTGCGCGCACTCCACCAGCTCGCTGGCGGCGTAGTGGCGATCCAGCCGTCCAGCTGCTGCGTGCCAGTCCCTCCGCGGGCGCCGCGAAGTCGAACGACGTCGTCGACGACGGGCAGACATCCAGTCTCGGTGAGATAGCGAAATCCGTCCTCGCGCTCGACGCCCCCCTCGATCGGTGACGGATCAGCGACGAGCAGCTCGCCTCCCGTCGCGAGCACGGCGACACCATGGAGTGGCAGCGAGACCTCGTGTTCCGAGTCGCTCGTCCATTCGATCCGATCGACGAGATAGTCGTGCAGCACGACGATCGACCGACGCACGTCGCAGTCGCCGGCGAGCGGCGCGCGCGCACTGATCCAGCCCGCCACGCCCTGCTCCTCGAATGCGAGCAGCGTCCCGTGCACGCGCGGCTGCGACCGGCCATCGAGCAGCGGCGCGCAGTGCGCGAGCGTGCTCCGATACCAGTGCAGCGACTCCTCGACGTACGCGCCAGTGCCCGGATCGTCGAACCACCGGACGTCGCCGTCGGAGAGCAGCAGGTTCAACCGATCGGGATGTCCGTGCCCGCCACCCGAGTGTCCGTAGTCGAGTCCGACGAACAGCGCGCCGCCGTCGCGACGCAGGATCCCGAATCCCTGCGCGGGAAGCAGGTCGGACTCGAGTGGATGCACGACAAGCGGCGGAAGCTGCTCCCGCGCGAAGAGCAGCGCGCGCCACGAGAGATCGGCGCGAACGAGGCCGGTCGCGGCGCGATTGCTCTCGACGTCGGCGGTAGAGGCGCGACGTCCAGTGTCGCGCCGCTCGATCAGCGGATCGTACAACCGCGCCAGCATGCCGACGAGTCGAGGATCGTCGCGGCGCGCCAACCCCAGCTCGCACGACTCGGCGAAGCGCGGCTGACGCACGCTCACCGCGTATTGCGAGTCGCGCCGTGACGGATAGGTGAGATCGGGCAGCAGCGTGCGGAAGGGAGCGACGAAGCCGTCGTCGAACCGTCGGCGCAGTGCGTCCTCAGGGGCGCGGCCGAGTCCTTCGGCAACCGTCATCGCGTACCAGAGCCCCCGATGCGCGAAGAGGTGGTAGTTCTCCCCCTCGTACCAGCTTCCGTCGCCGAGCAACGCCTCGGCGAGATGCGTGCGGAGCCCCGACGGTCCCTCGAGCGCGCGATCGACCAGCTCGGGGCGCGCGAGGAGTGTGCCCGCCGCGACGAGCGCGGCGTTGTTCCAGACCTGCCGGTTCGAGAGCCCCTCGTCGTACGACGCGATCAGCTCGATGCTCGGCTCGACGACACGATCGCGGATCCGACCGCCGCGCGCCCTCGCTGCGTCGTCACCGCGCGACTCGAGCAGATCGAGCGCGAGCACGAGCTGGAGCAGCCAGATGGACTCGAGGTACGTGCTGAAGAAGGGGCGCGACGGGCCGAGCACATTGTCGCGATTGGGATATCCGAGGTAGCCGTGCGCGTACTCGTCGAGCACGCGCCACGCCGCGCGGACGCACTGCGCATCGTCGAGCAGCACGCCCAACACAGCGGCGTGCAGCACGCGCTCGGCGAGCCAGAGCTGCATCCAGTAGGGGCGGAAGCGATCGTGCAGACCTCCCTGAAGCTTCGTCCCGCACACAGGACAGACGAGCCGCGGGTCCAGCGGATCGAAGCGCAGCATCGTCCCGTCGTGCGGGCAGCGACCGCCGGTGCGGGTGAGCAGCGCCTTCTCCGTCGGTATGCTGACCCGCTCATCCAGCAGAGGCGCGAGCTCGTCGAGCAAGCCGTCGGCGAGGAGACGCAATGCGCCAGTCGCGACGCTCCGTCGCGCGTCGAGCGCTGCGTCGTCGAGCAGGAGGCTCATCGGAGTGCGGAGCGTGGAGCGAGCGACCAGTCGTGCACGGTCACCAGCTCGCCGCGCAGGTCCATGCGCGCGCCACGCACGCGCCGCGAGACGCCCTGCACGCCGCGCGCATGGTACAGCCAGGTCGCCGGCGCCAGCGTGTCGAGCGCGGCCTGCACGGTGTGCCAGGCAGCCTGCCGCGCGGCACCAGGGGGCGCGTCGGCGGCGACGCGCAGCTGGTCGTCGAGCGCGGGGACGTGAAAGCCGGTGTAGTCCAGCGTGCCGCCACGCTGGCGTGAATCGAACAATGCGCTCACGTACGAGAGGGACAGGTCGCCGGGAATGCCCGCGATGAGCACGTCGAAGGTCTTCTGCTCCGCGCGCGCCGTGGTGAGAAAGGTGCCCATCTCGGTCTGGCGCACGCGCACCTTGATGCCACGTGCGCCCAGGTCGCTCTGCACGAGCTGCTCGGCGACGTTGTCACCGGTGCCGACTGTGAGCAGCTCGACCTCGAACGGCTGGTTTCCACGCCGACGAATGCCGTCGGCGCCACGACGCCAGCCTGCCGCATCGAGAAGCGAGTCCGCGACGAGTGTGTCGAGCATGGTGGGCGCGCGCCACGCCAGCGGATTGTCCGGCGGGACCGCCCCGGACCAGGGCGTGCCGAATCCGGCCAGGGCTACCTCGACGATGCGCCCACGATCGATCGAGAGCGCAACCGCGCGCCGGACGCGTGCCTCGTCGAAGGGAGGGCGCGTCGTGTTGAAGAACAGCGCGTTGCTGAACAGCACGGGGTATGTGAGCACCTCGAGGGTGCGATCGCGCCGCGCCAGCGGCACCATCTGCGGCGAGATGCCGGCCATGTCGAGCTCACCGCTCGCGAGCCCGGCGAACTTCGTCGTCGCCTCGTCCACGACGGCGATCGTGAGCCCGCGGAGTGCGGGCGGTCCACCGAGCGCGGCGGGAAAGTGCTCGTTGCGCACGAAGCTCCAGCTCGCGCCGCGCCGTCGCTTGGCGAACGCGAAGGGCCCATTCCCGATCGGCGCGTCGTTGAACGGGGCCGAACGCAGCGCCGAGCGTGCGACGTCGCCCAGTCGATGCGCCGGAACGAGCGGAAGCTCGGCGAGATACGCCGGCAGTCCCGCCTGCGGCGCCGCGAAGCTGAGCACGAGTGTGGAATCGTTTGGCGCGACGGCGGTGTCCAGCCCCGCCAGCTCCGAAGCGCGAGGATAACCCGTGGCCGGGTCCTTGGCCGCCAGGAGCGTGAACACTGCGTCGCGCGCCGTGGTGGCGGCGCCGTCGTGCCATTGCAAGCCCGTGACGAGCGACATGGAGAGCCGGCGGTGGTCCGGACTCCACTCCCAGGAGCGCGCCAGATACGGCTGGTGCGCGAGCGCCGAGTCGTAGCGCGTCAGCGTCACGAAGAGGGCGTAGCGCTGGATCTGCCGGGAGAGTGGGTGCGTGGTGACGAGCGGATTCGCCGACTCGAGATCCGCGCCCGACGCGAGCACGATGACGTCATCGGGGCGCTGTGGCGCGATGCACGCACTCGCGAGCAACAACGCGGCACACGTTGACGCGAGCCGCGAGCGATGCGATATCACCGCGTGCGCTCCCCCGCCCTGCTCCGCGCCGCTGCGCGCACGGTCGCGTTGTACTGGTGCGTGTTGACGCTC
>DASVNI010000262.1:0-2102 GCA_036383935.1 Gemmatimonadaceae bacterium
GATCGTGGACATCGGCATCCCCGACTTCGAGACGAAGGTCGCGATCCTGCGCGGCAAGGCGGAGGAGCGGAAGGTGAGCTTCGCGCCGGGCGTGATCGAGGAGCTCGCACGGCTCGACTTCGCGAACATCCGTGAGCTGCACGGCGCGATGGGCAAGCTCGTCGCGCAGCAATCGCTCGACGGCACGCTGACACCGGCCCAGGTGCGCGCGGTGCTCGGCGTCGACGCCGCGGTCGCGTTCATCGCGCCCCCGCCGGAACCGGAGCGGGAGCCGGTCTCGAGCCTCTTCGGCGGAGGCAGCGGCGGGGACGAGTTCTTCAGCTTCGTGTCGAACATCGCCACCACCGTCGCGGCGCAGATCGAGCCGTGGAAGGTGCGCGTCGGCGAGACGGTCGCGTACTGGACGGGGGAGGGATACCGCACCGCCGTGCTCGAGCGGCTGATGTCGGAGCCCGTGGCGCCTGCCAACTACGAGGCGGTGCTGCGCGGCTTTGGCCACGCCGTGGAACAGCTCCGTCAGCTCGAGACCAGAATCTCGACGGTGGATCCGGCGCTCGGCGGCAACGAGGTGTTTCGCGATCCCGAACGGCTCGGTGAGGCCGCGGCGTTCGTCGAGAAGGCGCTCACGGGCGCGGTGCCCCCGCAGGGGCCGCAGGCCGCATTCGAGCGTCGCAGCTTCCAGGAGAGCGCGTCCAACCAGATGGCGGTGCGCGCCGCGGACGCGGTGATCGCCGAGCCCGGGCAGCGGTACAATCCGCTGTTCATCGCCGGCCCGAGCGGTACGGGGAAGACGCACCTGCTGAATGCGATCGGCAACGAGCTCGCGCGGCGCGGCGACGGCACGACGCGCGTCGCCTGCGTCGGCGCGCAGCTGTTCATCGACGAGTTGATCGCCGCGCTGCAGGACGGGCAGATCGAGCGGTTCCGCGCGCGCTACCGCGCGGCGGACGTGCTGCTGATCGACGACGTGCAGTTCGTCGCCGGCAAGGAGCGCACGCAGGAAGAGCTGTTCCACGTCTTCAACCACTTCCACTCCGCCGGCAAGCAGCTCGTGCTGGTGAGCGACGTGCCGCCGAAGGCGATCGAAGGGCTCGAGGATCGGCTCCGCTCGCGATTCGAGGGCGGGCTCGTGGCCGCACTGGAAGCGCCGGACCGCGCACTGCGCGAGAAGCTCTACGGACGCTATCTCGCCGAGGTCGCCGGCGGCAACGACGCGGAGCTGCTCGGCTATCTGGCCGAGCGTCCCGTGACGAGCGTGCGCGAGCTGATCGGCGTCGTGCACCGGCTGCAGGCTGTAGTGGAGACGTCGGGGCAGGGGCTCACGGTCGCCGCGGCGCGGCAGGAGCTCGAGCCGGCGGGCGCGGTGAGCGCCGCGGCGCCGGCGATGGTGCGGCAGGCTGCCGACGTCTTCTTCCTGGATGACGAGAAGATCGTGTGGGAGTGGCCGGACGTCGTTGGACGTCTGGTGGAGGAGCTGCGCTGATGGCGATCAAGGGAAGCCTCAAGGAGGCGAGCCTCCCCGACGTGCTGCAGCTCCTTGCCATGGGCAAGAAGACGGGATGCCTTGCCGTCACCCACCGCAACAACTTCGGCTACATCTACTTCGACAAGGGGCGCATCAATTACGCGTCGATCGTGAATCGACGCGACCGGCTCGGCGACAACCTCGTCAAGGCGGGATCGATCACGAAGGCGCAGCTCGACAGCGCGATCGCCGCGCAGGGGACGCATCGCGACAAGCGCCTCGGCGAGCTGCTCGTCGCGCAGGGCGCCATCACCACGGCCGACCTGCACGACCAGATCCGCCTCCAGATCGAGGAGGCGGTGTACTTCCTGTTCACCTGGATGCAGGGGACGTTCAACTTCGAGGCCGACGTCAAGCCCGAGGAGCAGGACTTCCAGGTGTCCATCAATCCCGAGTCGCTGCTCCTCGAGGGCGCGCGCCGCGTCGATGAATGGAGCCTGATCGAGAAGAAGATCCCCGCGTTCGACATCGTGTTCGACGTCGACCGAAAGAAGATCGAGGAGAGCCACGTCGAGCTGACGCGCGAGCAGGAGCTCGTGGTCGAGCTGCTCGACGGCCGGCGCGACGTCGCCTCGAT
>DASVNI010000263.1:0-3280 GCA_036383935.1 Gemmatimonadaceae bacterium
AAGCCCGTGCTGACGCTGCCGCTGAGCGTCGGGGTGAAGTTCTAACTGCTGTTGACGGTTTATGGTTGACAGTAAACGGCCGGCCTCAGGAAGCTCCTGCGTCCCGAGGCCGGCCGTTTACTGTCAACCGTAAACCGTCAACAGCACTTAGAACTTCACCCCGACACTCAGCGGCAGCGTCAGCACCGGCTTTCCCGACGCGAGCATGACGTGCATGCGCGCATCCGCGGTCGCCCAGAAGCCGGTGAGCGGGAATCCGAGTCCGCCGCCGAAGTTGAAGCCGGGACGCGTGCCTTCGCCGGTCGCGTTGTAGATCGCGATGCCGCCGGCGAGGTAGGTCTGCGTCGGTGCCTGCTGCACCTGGTACATCACCGTCGGGCCGATGGAGAACAGATTGACGTTCTTTCCTACGCGGCCGTTCTTGAGCGAGAAGCGCTGGAACATCCCCTCGCCGCGGAGTGCGTAGGCCTGACTCGGCACGGCATACTCGAGGAACCCCTGGAGACCGTAACCAGCCGTGTGATCATCCGAGAGGCGGCCGGCCGGGACGACGATGCCGCCGGAGACACCGTAGAGCGGATAGTAGGTGGTGACTGCCTCCCGCGTAGCGGGCGCGCTGGTGGTCGGACCGGACTGTGCCGCTACGGGTGCGGCGAGCGCGAGCGAGAGCGCGAGGGACGCGAGTGAAGAGCGATATCGCATGGCGGAAGGGGTTGAGACGAGAGGCGGGCGAATCGGCCATGGCAGCCGATTCAGACGAGAGGCGGGGGTCGGCTGGAGCAGCCGATTGGGACGAAGAGGCGGGGGGACCGGCTAGAGGAGCCGCGCGATCCATTCTCCAACGTAGTAGCCTACGACCGCTACGCCGAGTCCAACGACGAACATGTCCATGCCGGAGCGGAATACGCTCCGTCCGGTGAAGACGGACCGAGCTGCGCCGACGACCCAGTGCGAGAGCATGGAGATCACGAACGCGACCACGACCGCGGTCGGGCCGGAGAGGAAGAAGAAGGGAAGGACGGGGATCAGCGCGCCCACCGCCGTGGCGAGCCCGGTGATCCACGCCTCACGGAAGGGCGAGGTACCCGACTCGGCGATGCCGAGTTCCTCCTGGACCTGTTCGGCGAGCATGCGCTCCGGATCGGCCATGACCTGCGTGGCGATGCGATGGGCCGACTCGCGGTCCATTCCCTTCGCCTCGTAGATGAGCGCGAGCTCGTCGCGCTCGATCTCGGGCATGAGGGCGATCTCGTCGCGCTCCATCGCGATCTCGTGCGCGTAGACCTCACGCTCGCTCTGTGCGGCGAGGTAGCCGCTCGAGCCCATGGAGAGCGCGTCGGCGATGAGCCCGGATACGCCGGCGACGATCACGGCATGATACTGCGCCGTCCCGGTGGCGCCGAGCACGCCGGCCACGAGGCCGAAGTTGGCGGTGAGCCCGTCGTTGAAGCCGTAGACGACGTTCCGCAGGAAACCGCCCGCGCCCGTGCGATGCCACGGCTCGCCGCTGCGGCCGGCGATCGTGTTCAGTGTCGACGCATGCTCGGCTGATTCGCGCGCGAGGGTGAGCGCCTCGTCGCGACCGTCCACACCCGTGCGCGTGGAGCGGTGCATGTCGAGATAGGCTTTGACCTCGCGCCCTTCCTCGGCGAGAAGCATGGGCAGGAGAAAGCCCGGTCCGAAGCGATCGCCGAGGAAGGCGAGGAGGCGAGTGCGCGCCGTTGGCCGGAACGGGCCGGGCTTGCGTCCGTGCTGCGCCAGGAGATCGGCCCAGACCTGGACGTGTCTGTCCTCTACCTCGGCGAGCCGCTGGTAGATGTCGCGCTTGGAAGCGTCCGGCTCCGCTGCCGCCAGGTGGCGATAGAGGAACGCGGCATCCGCTTCGTCCTGCCAGTGGTGCTCGAATCCGTCGAGATCCGGGCTGCCCGATGGGGCAGCGCTCGTCGTCGTTGCCATGTGTGAAATATGACAGGTCCGGCGTTCGTGCGGGGGCGGCATGCCGGAAACCCTTTGGCGAGCAGGCTGTGTCACAGGGGTGTACCGACTCAACCGTATCGAGGATCTCATGAGACACACCCACCTGCTTGCGGCGGGAGCAGCCGTGATGGCGATCGCCGTGCGCGCCGAAGCGCAGACGAAGACCACGCCGTCCCCGGATAAGAGCCCGCGCGTCTACATCGCGGGCGACCGCTTCGACGTCGCGCCGCGTGCCGCGCTGGGCATCAACACGTCGTCCACGGGAACGCTGCGCGACACGCTCGGCCTGCTCGTGAGCTCCGTCATGCGGGGCGGCCCGGCCGAGAAGGCGGGGCTGGAGGAAGGAAATCGCATCGCATCGATCAATGGGGTGAACCTTCGTTCGACCAAGGAAGATCTCGAGGACTACGAGAACGCGGGCACGCTGAATCGCCGACTCGTGCGCGAGCTGGAGAAGGTCAAACCAGGAGATGAAGTTGACCTGCGCGTGTTTCGCGGTGGACGCACGGAAGCGCTGAAGGTGCGCACCGTCAGCACCGACTCGCTCTTCTCGACTGGACGGACGATTCGTCGATTCACGCGCGCGGACTTCGACGATCGTCCCGCACTCGGGATCGGGTTGGGGAGCACGGGGAGCCGGCGCGACACGCTCGGCGTGCTCGTGATGAGTGTCGTCGACTCGAGCCCTGCGGCGCGCGCCGGACTGGAAGAGGGCAACCGCATCGCCGCGATCAACGGAGTGAACCTGCGTGTCGCCCGTGAGGATGCGGATGACCCGGGCGTGGGCAGCGCGAAAGCGCAGCGACTGCACCGCGAGGTATCGCAGCTCAAGGTCGGCGACAACGTCACGCTACGCGTCTACGGCAATGGGCAGTGGCGCGACGTGGCGATGAAGGTCGTGCGCGCCGGCGACCTGCCACGCCGGCGAGGGATGACGTACTTCGGTGGCGACATGATCGGCGTGCCGCCGGTCCCGCCCATGCCGGCGATGCGGGCGATGCCGGTGCTGCCACCGACGCCTCCGAGTGGGTGGGGACTCCGCGGCTCGCCGATCGAGCTCGAGATCGGGCCGGATCTGCAGGAGCAGCTCGACGGCGTCCGTTTCAAGATCGATCAGATGCGCCCCGAGATCGAGCGCATCAAGGGCGAGCTGCCGCGGATGATGGAGAAGATCCCAGACGTACGCGTGAAGCTGGACTGGGGGGCGACGACAATTTGAGTGCGTTGGTGAGTTGGATAGCGAGTTGGTTGGTCGGTTGATTGGTTGGTTGAACGGCAAGGACGAAAACCGGCGTGGAGAATC
>DASVNI010000264.1:0-2994 GCA_036383935.1 Gemmatimonadaceae bacterium
CCCGAAGACGCTGGCGATGTCCGGGCGTGCCAGCGCCACCGCCGGACCCGATGCCGCGATCGGCAAGCAGCTGCCGAACATCCCGAAGTGGCGCAGCACGGTGACGGCGCTGTACCGCCCCGACGAGCACTTCACCTTCACCCTGGCCGGCCGCTACAGCTCGAAGCTGTACACCACCCTCGACAACGTGGACGTGCGCTACAACACGTACCAGGGCTTCTCCGAGTGGTTCGTGATGGACAGCAAGGTGAACTACCGCGTGAACGAGAACTGGAGCACGTCGCTCGGCGTGGACAACCTGCTCGACCGGAAGTACTTCCTCTTCCACCCGTTCCCGCACCGCACCTTCCTGGGGGGGCTGAAGTACGGGATCCAGTGAGTGAGTGAGTGAGTTAGTGAGTTAGTGAGTTGGTGAGTTGGTGAGTTGGTGAGTTGGTGAGTTGGTTGAAGGGCCTCGGGGCGCTCGTACGCGGTCGTCCCGAGTGAAGTCGAGGGATCTTCACCTATCCTTTCGAAGTGCAGATCCCTCGACTCGCTACGCTCGCTCGGGATGACACCGGGCCTGCTACGCTCGCGCGGGATGGCAGCACGCCGTTTCTCATCCCCATCCCCGCATTCCCACATCCCCACACCTCTTTGCTCCGAGCGCTCTTCTTCCGCACGCTCCTTCTCCTCGCTCTCCTCGCTCTGCTCGCGCCGTTCAGCGGTGCAGCGGCGTCGCCGCCGGCGTTCTTTCACGCCACGCTGCTCTCGTCCGAGCCGGCGGCCAAGGCGACGCTGACGGCATCGCCGACGCGGATCCGGCTCGTGTTCAGCGAGGAGATCGAGGCATCGCTCGGGCGCATCCGGCTCGTCGCGCCGGACGGGCGCATCGTGACGCTCGCGTCCGCGGGTGATCCGCACGACGTCTCGGCGCTCATCGCGCCGATCACGTCGCCGCTCGGGCCGGGCGTCTACCGCGTCGAGTGGCGCATCGTCTCCGAGGACGGGCACCCGATCGACGGCACGTATCGATTCACCGTCGCGACAGCGGGCGACACGACGCATGCGCCGGTGAGCGCGCAGCCGAGCGCGCCGCCTGCGGCACCCGAGCCGGAGACCGCGCCCGCCGATAGCGCCGCCGTCGGCACCACGGTCGCCGAATTTCCGGCTCTGACGGCGACGCTCAGTGGCTTCGCGATCGGCGCGCTCACGGCGTTTGCCGGCCTGCTCGGCTTTCTCACCACGCGTCGCACGCCGGCGCCCCAGCCCCGCGCCGCGCGGCTCGTGCGCCGGCTCGCGCTCGCCACGGCGATAATCGTCCCGCTCCATCTCGTCGCGTGGGCGCTCGCTCTCGCTCCCGACCACTCGCTCGACGGCGACGCGATCGCCGCGCTGTTCGCGAGTGGCCCGGGGAAGGTGGAGCTCGCGCGCACCGTGCTGTCGGTCCTCGCTGCGTGGGCGCTCCTGCTCGTGCGGCGCGAGCGACTTGCTCTCTTCATCGCGATCGCGGCGATCCTCGCCGGCTCGGCGACGGGCCACTCCGCGGCGATCCATCCCGAGTGGGGGATTCCCAGCCGCGCGCTGCACCTGTTCGCCGTCGCCGCGTGGCTCGGCGGCCTGCTCTGGCTCGTCACGCTCGATCGCTCCGACGCACACGCCGCGATCGGCGAGGCCTATCGCACGTCGTCGGTCGCGCTCGCGGCCGTGATCGTCGTGATCTTCTCCGGTGTGGTGCAGACGCGGCTCTTTCTCCCCGTGTGGGGAGATCTGATTCACTCGCAGTACGGACTGATCGTGCTGGCCAAGGTCGCCGGCGTCGCGGTCCTCGTGCTGTTCGGCGCGTATCACCGCTTTCGTGTTCTGCCGCGGCTGACCGAGGCCGCCGTCGCAGAAGGCTTCCCCGTCTCGCTGCGCCGCGAGATCGCCGTGATGTCGCTCCTCGTCCTTCTCGGCGCGCTGCTCGCCCATCTCTCGCCGCCGACACACCACTGACGTCCCGCCCCTCCTTACCTCCCCTCATGCCGACCACGCCGCCTTCCCTTCTCTCCCTCGGCGCGATTGTCCGCCGCACCTTCGCGGGTGCATCGCTCGCCATCGCGTGCATCGCGCTGCAGGCAACGCCCGCGCTGGCGCACGTCACGGTGTGGCCGCGCACCGCGGCGCCTGGTGGCTTCGAGCGCTACGTGGTCCGCGTCCCGAACGAGAAGAACACCGCCACCACGCGCGTCGAGATCCACTTTCCCGCCGAGGTACGCATCTCTTCGTTTCTCGACGTGCCGGGATGGAATCTCCAGGTGCTCACCGACTCCGCGGGGAAGATCACCGGAGCGGTGTGGACGGGAACGCTGCCGCCGAAGCGGTTCGTCGAGTTTCCCTTCATCGGAGTGAACCCGAAGTCGGGGACGACGCGCCTCGTCTGGCCCGCCTTCCAGACCTACGCCGATGGCGAGGTCGTCCAGTGGACCGGGCCGGCCGGATCCAAGCGGCCGGCGTCGGCGACGGAGCTGACGACGCATCCCGCGGGCGGCTCGACCGCGGCATTGTGGGTCGCGATCGCCGCGCTCGTGATCGCCGTCGCCGGCCTCGGTCTGGCACTGCGCCGCCCCGAGCCCGCACACGCCTGACCGGCGCGCGGACGCGTAGAGCGACCGCGAGGTCCGGACTGTAGCTTCCGATCATGCGACTGGTCGTCCCACGCGGACGGGCGCGTCTCCTCGCGCCCGTCGCATTGCTCGCGGCATCGGCGCTGCAGGCGCAGGTGCCGGCGCGTGATACCGCACGCACCGTCCCACGCGACAGCGCGCGCACGCCCCTCCCCACGCGACCCGCGAACCTCGAGGGAATCCGGGTCACCGCGACACGCGAGGGCCCACGCGCGCCGATCGAGCTGCCCTACGCCGTCACGCTGACGCGCCCCGACTCGCTCACCGCGCTGCGCCGACAGGGCGTCGACGAGCTTCTCTTTGCCGTACCCGGTGTCGCGCTCGCGAACCGGCAGAACCCGGCGCAGGA
>DASVNI010000265.1:0-33566 GCA_036383935.1 Gemmatimonadaceae bacterium
CCCGAGCGAGCGAAGCGAGTCGAGGGATCTGCACTTGCCGAGGGCTCGGCGAACGACGGAACGCGGATCTTGAACAACGATTGCGCGGAAACGGCAGGATCGCGCTCGTGTGGGGCGAGAGCTCTCTCCGCCGGGCCATCAGAATTTGGGGTCGTGGGTGGAGAAGATCGATGCGCCGCTGCAAGGATCTCGACCTCGAGAGGAGCAGATCCTGCCGTTTCCGCGGGATCGCAGTCAAAGATCCGCGTTCCGTCGTTCGAACAGCACGAACAGGCAACGACATTCTTCGGAGCGTGACGATGACGACACGACCATTGACCTTACTGAGCGCCGCGGCGATCTGCGCCGCGATCCCGCTCGGCGCGCAGGCGCAGAGCGCCGCGCGACAACCGCAGATCACCTCACGCAGCGCGCCGGTGATCGAGCAGGGCGGGCTCCGCTTCCGCGATCTCAACCGCAACGGCAAGCTCGATCCGTACGAGGACTGGCGACTCACTCCCGCGGTGCGCGCGCGCGACCTCGTGTCGCAGATGACGCTCGAGGAGAAGGCGGGAGCGATGATGCACGGGACGGCGCGCAGCGGCGGCCCGATGGGCGCCGCCGGCGTCGGGACCGCGTACGACTCCGCTGCGAACCGCGCACTGATCGAGGGCGCGAAGGTCAACAGCATGATCACGCGGCTCGGCGGCGATCCCGCGACGCTGGCCGCGCAGGACAACGCGCTGCAGCAGCTCGCCGAGGGAACGCGGCTCGGCATCCCGCTCACGATCAGCACCGATCCGCGCCACCACTTCCAGTACGTGCTCGGCGCGACCGTCACGGCGGGGAAGTTCTCGCAGTGGCCGGAGGCGCTCGGCCTCGCGGCGATCGGTGACGCGGCGCTCGTGCGCCGCTTCGGCGACATCGCGCGGCAGGAGTATCGCGCCGTCGGCATCCAGATGGCGCTCTCGCCGCAGGCCGACCTCTCGACAGAGCCGCGCTGGGCGCGCACGCCCGGCACCTTCGGCGAGGATGCAACGCTCGCCGGCCGGATGGTCAAGGCGTACGTCGAGGGATTCCAGCACGGCGCGAGCGGAGTGGACTCGGGCGGCGTCGCGACGATCGTGAAGCACTGGGTCGGCTATGGCGCGGCGAAGCAGGGGCTCGACGGCCACAACCACTATGGCCGCTTCGCCGAGTTCACGGGGAACAACCTCGAGTACCACGTGCGGCCCTTCGTCGGCGCCTTCCAGGCCAACGTCGCCGGCGTCATGCCGACGTACGACATCCTCGAGGGCGCGACGTGGAAGGGGAAGCCGGTCGAGCAGGTCGGCGCCGGCTTCAACAAGCAGCTCCTCACCGACATCCTGCGCGACCAGTACGGCTTCAAGGGGATCATCCTCACCGACTGGGCGATCACGAACGACTGCAACGAGAAGTGCATCAACGGCTCTCCGAAGGGCGAGCGTCCTTCCTTCGCTGACGTCGGCATGCCGTGGGGCGTCGAGTCGCTCCCGAAGCGTGAGCGGTTCGTGAAGGCGGTGAAGGCGGGCGTCGACCAGTTCGGCGGCACCGAGGACGCGAGCGTCATCGTGGACGCCGTGAAGGCCGGTGAGATCCCCGTGTCGCGAGTCGACGACGCGGTGCGGCGCATCATGACGCAGAAGTTCGAGCTCGGTCTGTTCGAGCATCCGTACGTCGACGCCGAAGCGGCGGGCCGGCGCGTCGGGACCGACGCATTCCGCGCGGCGGGCGTGGACGCACAGCGCAAATCGCTCGTGTTGCTCGAGAACAACGGCGGTATCCTCCCGCTCAAGGCAACCGGAAAGAACGGCGCGCTGCGCGTCTATCTGATCGGCATCGACTCGGCGGCGGCGCGTCGCGCTGGCTGGACGGTCGCGACCGATCCGGCGCAGGCCGACGTCGCCATCGCGCGGCTCGTCGCGCCCTTCCAGACGCTGCATCCGAATTACGTCTTCGGCGCGATGCAGCACGAGGGCGATCTCTCCTTCCACGAAGGCGACAAGGCGTACGACGAGCTCGTACGCGTGAGCGGCATCGTGCCGACCGTCGCCACGGTGTATCTCGACCGGCCGGCGATCCTCACGCCGGTGCGCGACCGCGTGCGTGCGCTCATCGGAAACTTTGGCGTGAGCGATGACGCATTGATCGACGTATTGAGCGGCAAGGCGGCGCCGCTCGGCAAGCTTCCGTTCGACCTGCCGTCCTCCATGGCGTCCGTCGAAGCACAGCACTCCGACGTGGCGCACGATCTCGCGAGACCACTCTATCCGTTCGGCTTCGGCCGTCGTTATCCCTCACCAACCCCAGCCACCAGATGAGAACACGACTCTCGATCGCGCTGCTCGCCCTGAGCCCGTTCGCCACCGCGCTCGCACAGGCGACGAATGGCGCTCCGCGCGTGCAGACCGCGAATGGAACGCTCGAAGGCACCACGTTGCCGAGCGGCGTGAAGGCATTCCGCGGCGTCCCCTTCGCCGACGCACCGGTCGGTGCGAACCGCTGGCGTCCGCCGCAGCCGGTGAAGAACTGGACCGGCGTGCGTAAGGCCGACCAGTTCGCCAATCAGTGCATGCAGGCGCGCGTCTTCGGCGACATGAATTTCCGCAACCCCGGCATGAGCGAGGACTGCCTCTATCTCAACGTGTGGGTGCCCCCCACCGCGAAGGCCGGCCAGAACCTGCCCGTGCTCGTGTACTACTACGGCGGCGGCTTCATCGCCGGCGACGGTTCGGAGCCGCGCTACGATGGCGAGAGCATGGCGAAGCGCGGCATCATCGTCGTGACGACGAGCTACCGGCTCGGCATCTTCGGCTTCTTCTCCCATCCCGAGCTCACGGCGGAGTCGCCCAACCACGCGTCGGGCAACTACACGCTGATGGACGGCGCCGCGGCGCTCAAGTGGGTGCAGGCGAACATCTCGCGCTTCGGCGGCAACCCGAAGCACGTCACGATCGCCGGTGAGTCGGCGGGCTCGTTCGCCGTGAGCGCGCAGATGGCGTCGCCGATGGCGCGCGATCTCATCGCCGGCGCGATCGGCGAGAGCGGCGCCTTCTTCTCGACGACGATTGCCACGCCGACGCGCGACTCCACCGAGAAGCTCGGCGTGGTGTTCGCGCAGACGGTCGGCGCGCCGAACCTCGCTGCGCTGCGCGCCATCCCGGACACCGCGCTGCTCAGGATGTCGAGCCGTCAGGGGCAGGGGATTCCGCGCTTCGGCCCGAACGTGGACGGCTATTTCTTCCCCGACGTTCCTGCGAAGATCTTTGCTGCCGGCCAACAGGCAAAAGTCCCGCTCCTCGCCGGGTGGAACTCTGAAGAAATGAACTCGCGCGCGATCCTGCCCGAGACGCCGAACTCGGAGAACGTGAAGGCGCTCCTGACGAAGATGTTCCCCAGGAACACGGATGCCGCAGCGAAGGTCTTTCCGGCGAGCACGCCCGAGGAGGCGCAGCAGAGCGCGACGGACCTGGCGAGCGATCGCTTCATCGGCTTCTCCACGTGGAAGTGGCTCGACGTGCACGCGAAGACGAGCGGCAAGCCGGTCTACCGCTACCTGTACGCGCGTCCGCGTCCAGCGACCGTCGAAGCGGGGGTGACGCCGAACCTCGCCGGTGGTGTCACGCGCGGTGGCAACGCGCCGGCCGCGCCGGCGGCGAAGGGCGCGGTGCACTCGGCCGAGATCGAGTACGCGATGGGCAACCTCGGCACGAACAAGGTCTTCAAGTGGAGCGACGAGGACTACAAGGTGTCGCAGACCATGCAGGGCTACTTCGCGAACTTCATCAAGACCTTCAACCCGAATGGCGCGGGTCTTCCGAAGTGGCCCGTCGGAAACCCCGACGCGAGCGGGAACGTGCAGCGCATCCGGATCGACGTCGATACGCGCGCCGAGGCGGAGCCGCGTGCTCGCTACCTCCTGCAGGACGAGGTGTACTCGGCAGAGCGCTAGTCGCGCGTAGTGGCCGGGAAATCGCAGGGGCGCCCAGGCGGGCGCCCCTGTGTGCGTTCACGCGTTAGTATCCGACGGAATGATGCGCATCGACGCTACATCAGCATCCACACGCTCGCCCTTCGCGATCGCCGCGGTCGGTGCCGCGCTCGTCGGCGCCATCGCCCGGCTGCTCATCTATACGCGCGGGCTCTCGCTGTGGCTCGACGAGGCGATGCTCGCGCTCAGCATCGGCCGCCGAGGGCTGACGGGCCTCCTCGAGCCACTCGCCTACGATCAGGCGGCGCCCGTGCTCTACCTGTGGGCGACGCGAATCGCGACGGCGCTCGGCGGGATCAACGAGTACACACTGCGTCTGCCGGCGCTCGTTGCCGGTGTGCTCCTGCCGTTCGCCATCTGGCTGATCGGTCGGCGCATCGCGGGTGAGGCGGCCGCGGCGGCAGCGACCATCCTCGCCGCCCTCTCACCCACGCTGATCGCCTACAGCACTCAGGCGAAACCGTACAGCTCGGACGCGCTCGTGGCGTTGCTGCTCGTCTGGCTCGCGTGGCGCGTGCGCGAAGCGCCGGCGAGCCGCAGCGCGTGGACGACGCTCGCCATCGGCGGCGTGATCGGCGCGCTCATGTCGTACACCGCGGTGTTCGTGCTCCTGGCGTGCGGCATCTTCCTCATCGGCAGCCCGGGGCTCATTCGCGCCGCCGGCTGGCGCATGCCGCTCGCCGCGGCGGCCACCTGGGCCGTCGGCACCGCCGCGATCTATCTGCTGTTCATGCGCGCGGCCGCGGCGAGCCCGTATCTCCACCAGTACTGGGGCAACGCGTTCCTCACACCGGCGGCGGGAAGCATCGGGATGCGGATCTACCTCGCGGTGTTCGCCTTCACGAACGCGCTCCCGATCCCGGCGCATCTGGCGCGTCCGCGGCTGCTCCTCCCGATCTTCCTCATCGGTGTCATCGCGCTCTGGCGCACGCGTGACTGGGCGGTCGTGGCACTGTTCGTCACCGCGCTGCTCGCGGTGTGCGTCGCCTCGATGGCCGGCCGGTATCCAGTCGCGAGCCGACTGCTGTTGTTCGCCGCGCCCTTCACCTGCTTGATCGCGGGCAGCGCAATCGCATTCGTGTTGTCACCGCTCGAGCGACGCTGGCGAGGCGCGACGGCGATCGTTGCACTGCTCATCCCCGTCGCGCTCGTGAACAGTCGGTTCACGCGGTACTGGCGAACGCAGGCGCAGACGGAAGGGCGGGGTGCCGTCGCCACGATCGTGTCGGCGCGCGGCCGCGAGCCGGTGTACGTGACGCCGGGCGCGATCCCGCTGTGGACCTACTACAGCACGAACTGGTCGCATCCCGACACACGCTATCTCGATTCCGTCGCGCACCTCGCCACCTCCGGCGGGATCTCGTTTGCGGGCGCGCCGAGTCGCGGTCGAGCGGTGCTGCCGGAGGAAGGTCGCGCGCTCACCTTCCAGCGTGACGGTGCGACGGAGCTCATTGGTATTCGCACGGGCAACGTGTACGTCGACAATAGGGACTTCAGTCGAGACGTGCCGGACAGCGGGTGGGCGCAGGAGGAAGCGGCCCGCATTCTCGCTACCTGCGAGAGTCATCTCTGGATCATGTCCGCGGTTCGCGTGAAGGTCGAGACGGATCCATTGCTGCGCGAGCTCCACTCGGCCGGCGCGCGGCTCGCCTATCGTTTCGACGAGAGCAATGCCTCCGCGGTGCGGGTGTCGTTGCCACCGTGCGGCTCGTCGGTCGTCGCGCGCAGCGACGCGCGCTGACGCTCACCGCGAGTCGCTAGAATACGACCATGATCAGTCGCTCGATCACCACCGCTCTCATCGTCCTTGCGCTGGCCGCCTGTCGCGACTCGGCGCATGCGCGTTCCGTCTCCGATACGAGCGCCCCGAGCACGTCCGCGGCGGACACAGTGGTTCCTCCCGGCGGCGGAGGGTTCGTCGTTCGTTCGGTGGAGGACAGCGGGAAGACGTACAGATACCAGGTGTTCGTCCCGCGCGGCTTCGATCGCACGCGCCGATGGCCCGTTGTGCTCTTCCTTGCCGGCAGCGGCGCGATCGGCACCGACAACATGAAGCAGACGGTCGCCGAGCTCGGGGCCGCGATCAGGGCGCGGCCCGCGGACTTTCCGGCGCTCGCCGTCTTTCCGCAGTCGCCGCCGGGTGAGCACGGCGTGGGGCGCGCGATCTTCACGCGCTTGGCGATGCGCGCGCTCGACCAGTCGATGCGCGAGTTCAACGGCGATTCCGACCGCGTCTACCTCGCGGGGTACTCGTACGGCGCCTCGGTGGGATACGATCTCGCGCTGGCGCATCGTGAGCGGTTCGCCGCCTTCGTGCCGGTCGCCGGGATGTATCTCACGCCCTTAGTGTCGGGCGAGAGCGGCCAGCGGCAGCCTCCTACGCAGGGGGAGCTCGCTCCGCTCCGCACGCTGCCGACATGGGTCTTCCAGGGTCGAAACGACAAGTCGATTCCGGTCGCGGGGACGCGCAACACCGTCGCAGTCCTCAAGTCGCTGGGCGCGCCGGTGCGCTACACGGAATTCCCCGACGCCGATCATGGGAACGTCGCGGCGCTCACCTTCGCCACGCCCGCGCTCTACACGTGGATGTGGGCGCAACGACTACAGCGCTGAATCGTGTACTGCGTGGGGTCGCCGCAGCACGTAGATGCGATTGTGCGCCAAGTCACAACGTCGCACGTATCGATCGGGGTGGGGTAACTTTCGGTGCGTCACGGCGACACTCGTAGGGCCGGAGCGGAAATGCGGAGCCCGGTTCTTGCCTCGTACGAGCTGAAACGGTAGCCTCACATCCAGCCGGGAGCCGTGCTCCCAGCAGACCGAAGAGTCCATGCTCCGTCTACATCCTTTCCTCACGTCATTCGTCGCAGCTTCGTTCCTCGTCGTCGGATGCGGCGGCTCGGACGGAAGTACCGGGCCGAATCCGCCCGGCGGCGCTGGCGGAAACACCGTGCCGGAAGCCGGCACCTTCGTCCAGCCCTCCGTCACCGTCGATGGAGTGAGCCGCCCCTTCCAGGTGTTCGTGCCCAAGGCGTACACCACGGACAAGAAGTGGCCCGTCATCCTCTACATCGACGGATCCGGCGGACGTGGCACCGACAACACCAGTCAGGTGGCGCAGGCACTCGGCGCGATCGTGCGCGCACGCGCCAGCACGTATCCGGCGATCGTCGTCTTCCCACAGGTTCCAGCGGGGGAGACCACGCCACGCCCGCTGATCACGGCGATCTGTCTCGCGGATCTCGATTGGGCGGTGGCGAAGTACAACGGTGATCCCACGAGACTCTACGTGACGGGAATCTCGTTCGGCGGCGGCGTCGCCTACCAGCTCGCGTACGAGAATCCGACGAAGTTCGCGGCGCTCGCGCCCGTTGCGTCGGTATACAGCGACGCCAGCGTGACGAGCAATCCGAACGCAACCGACGGCTCATCCTATCCGCTGCTCGCGCAGAAGCTGAAGACTACCCCAACCGGGATCTGGCACGGTGCGCTGGACCAGGGACCGCCGGTGAGCGTCCCTCAAGGCATCTACAACGCGCTCCAGGCCGCAGGCGATCCCGCCAGGATCACCGTGATCCCAGGCATGGGCCACGCGATCTGGGACGACGTCTACGTCGACGATTCCTTCTACACCTGGCTCTACGCGCAGCATCGCTGACGCCCAGAGATTCAGACCAAAATGACGAGGAGCCGACATCGCGCCGGCTCCTCGTCTGGCATCATGGGATAAACACGGTACCGTATCCTCATGGCTACCACCTCTTCCTCCTCGCGGTCGACGTTCGCCATCGCTGCCGTGGGCGTCGCGCTCGTCGGCGCCATCGCCCGACTGCTCGTCTATGCGCGCGGGCTCTCGCTCTGGAACGACGAGGCGATGGTCGCGCTCAACATCGGACGCCGCGGCTTCGGGGCGCTGCTCACGCCGCTCGCCTACGATCAGGCGGCGCCCGTGCTGTATCTGTGGGCGGCGCACATCGCGACGGTGCTCGGTGGCGTCAACGAGTACACGCTGCGTCTGCCGGCATTCGTCGCCGGTGTGCTCCTGCCGTTCGGCATCTGGTTCGTCGGCCGGCGGATCGTTGGAGAGCCGGCCGCCATGGCGGCAACGGCGTTGGCCGCACTCTCGCCCACGCTCATCGACTACAGCAATCAGGTGAAGCCGTACAGCTCGGACGCGCTCGTGGCACTGCTCGTCATCTGGCTCGCGTGGCGCGTGCGTGAGACGCCGACGAGCCGCAGCGCGTGGACGACGCTGGCCCTCGGCGGCGTGGTGGCGGTGCTCATGTCGTACACCGCGGTGTTCGTGCTCCTCGCGTGCGGCGTCTTTCTCATCGGTAGCCCGGGGCTCATTCGCGCGGCTGGCTGGCGCATGCCGTTCGCCGCGGCGGCCACGTGGGCAGTCGGCACTGGGGCCATCTATCTGCTCTTCATGCGTGCCGCTGCGGGGAGTCCGTATCTCCACATGTTCTGGGGGAACGCGTTCCTCACGCCGCAGGCGGGGAGCGTGACGATGCGCATCTACCTCGCGGTGCGCGCATTCATGGGCGCTCTCCCCATCCCGACGGATCTGCTGCGCCCGCGACTGCTCCTCCCGATCTTCCTGCTCGGCGTCGTCGCGCTCTGGCGCACGCGCGACTGGGCGGTCGCGGCACTGTGCGTCACCGCGCTGCTCGCGGTGTGCGTCGCGTCGATGGCCAATCGGTATCCGGTCGCGACCCGCCTGCTGTTGTTCGCCGCGCCTTTCACCTGTCTCATCGTGGGCAGCGCGATCGCGTTCGCGCTGTCGCCGCTCGAGCGGCGCTGGCGGGGTGCGACGGCGATCGTCGCGCTGCTCGTCCCGGTCGCGCTCATGAACAGCCGGCTGACGCGGTACTGGCGCATCCAGGCCACGACGGAAGGGAAGGGCGCCGTTGCCGCGATCATGTCGGCGCGTGGCACCGAGCCCGTATACGTCGCACCGGCCGCGGTGCCGCTCTGGACCTTCTACAGCACGAACTGGTCGCGCCCCGACACACGCTATCTCGATTCCGTATCGCACCTCGCCACCTCGGGCGGTATCTCCTTCGCCGGCGGGCCAAGTCGCGGGCGGCCCGTGCAGGCCGAGGAAGGGCGCGCCCTCACCTTCCGCCGCGACGGCGTGACGGACCTCATCGGCGTGCGGACGGGCAACGCGTACTTCGCCGGCGCGGACCTCAGGGGTGCCGTGCCGGACAGCGGGTGGGCGCAGGAGGAGGCGGCGCGCATGCTCGCCACCTGCGGCAGCCATGTCTGGATCGTGTCCGCGGTGCGCGTGCGCGGCGAGACGGAGCCGCTGCTGCGTGCGCTCCGGTCGGCCGGCGCTCGGCTCGTCTACCGCTTCGACGAGCTCGCGGCGTCGGCGGTGCGCGTGGCGCTCCCCGCGCCGGCCGCGCCCCAGTGTGCCGCGCCGGTGGTCGCGCGGGGCGTCGCGTCGCGCTGATCGTTGAGGTGCAGATCCCTCGACTCGCGTCGCTCGCTCGGGATGACTAGCGACCGTGGCGCCCGGCTGGAATATATATCGGTACCGATATATATTCGGATATGCCTTCCAGATCAGCACCGATACCGCGCTCCACCCCGCGCGTAACAGACGACGACGCCACGCGGCGCGTCATGGACGCCCTTCGCCGCATCGTCCGCGGCCTCAGCGCTTCGGCGCGTGTCCTTCCCGGCGGCTCCAAGGTGAGCGGCGCCCAGCTCTTCGTCCTGCGCCAGATCGACGCGGCGCCGGGCCTCTCCATCGGCGAGCTCGCCGCACGGACGCTGTCCGGCCAGAGCACCGTCTCCGAAGTCGTCGCTCGGCTCGTCGAACATCGACTCGTCGCGCGGCGTGCGAGCGCGGCCGACGCGCGCCAGAGCGAGCTCACGCTCACCGCGGGCGGACGCCGCGCCATCGCGGCCGTGGAGCCGACGGCGCAGGAGCGGCTGGCCGGCGCGCTCGCCGACCTTCAGCTCGCCGAGCGCGAGACGCTGGCGAGCGCGCTCGAGGCGTGGGTCGCTGCGGCGCATCTCGCCGACGAAGCGCCCTCGATGTTCCTCGAGGAAAAGCGCGGAGACGCGGCGAGGACCGAGAGAGCGCGGGGAACGGCCAAGGCACCCCAGGAGCGGACGGCACGCGCATGAGCGACATGGATACGCACGTCCGCATGGAGACGAAGGTCCGCGCACCACGCGACTACGAACCGGTCGATCACCGCACCATCGTGCTCGCCGGATTGGCGGTCGTGCTCGCGGTCGCAGCGGCCCTGGCAGCACAACTTCTCACCAGACTGATTGGCGCCGTCACGAGCCTCGCCTATCACGGCCATATCGAGTGGCATCTCGTGCCGCCTGCCGGCGGGCCCCGGTCCAGTCTCGTCCTGCTGCTCATTCCCATCGCCGGCGCGATCGTCGTCGGTCTGATGGCGCGCTACGGATCCGCGGCGATTCGCGGACACGGCATCCCCGAAGTGATGGAGCGCGTCCTGTTCGGCGAGAGCCGCATCCCGGCGCGCGTGCTCTTCCTCAAGCCACTCTCCGCGGCGATCGCCATCGGCACCGGCGGACCGTTCGGTGCCGAGGGACCGATCATCGCGACGGGAGGCGCGCTCGGCTCGTTGAGCGGCCAGTTCCTCCGCGTCACGAACGACGAGCGGAAGATCCTGCTCGCCGCCGGCGCCGCCGCGGGTATGGCGGCGACGTTCGGCAGCCCCGTCAGCGCCGTGCTCCTCGCCGTCGAGCTGCTGTTGTTCGAGTACCGTCCTCGCTCGCTCATCCCCGTGGCGCTCGCGGCGGCGGTCGCTGCCGGCGTGCGCGCGACGTTCGAGGGGACGGCGCCCGTGTTCGCCATGCCACTCGTCACGCAGCCGAGCGTCGAAGCGCTCGGTGTGTACGCGGCGATCGGCGTCGTCATCGGTGCGGTCGCGGCGGGAATCACGCGGGCGACGTACGCGATCGAGGATTGGTTCGAGCGCCTTGGCCACAAGCTGCACATCCACTGGATGTGGTGGCCCGCGTTCGGGGCGGTCGTCGTCGGGCTCGTCGGGCTCGTCGAGCCGCGCACGCTCGGCGTGGGCTACAACAACATCAGCGACGCGCTCTCGGGGAACGTCGCCGGCCAGGCGCTGCTCGCGCTCGTGATCCTCAAGTTCATCTCGTGGGCCGTGTATCTCGGCAGCGGGACGTCGGGTGGAACGCTCGCGCCGTTGTTCACCATCGGCAGCGGACTGGGCGCACTGCTCGGCGTCGCGATCGCCGGCGCCGCGCCGTCGCTGCACGTCGATGGACACGTCGCCGCGCTCGTCGGCATGGCGTCGATCTTCGCGGGTGCGTCGCATGCGCTGCTCGCTTCGGTGGTGTTCGCGTTCGAGACGACGCGCCAGCCGCTGGGACTGTTGCCCATGCTCGTCGGCTGCGCGGCGGCGTATCTCGTCGCGCTGCTGCTGAACCGGAACTCGATCATGACGGAGAAGCTCGCTCGCCGCGGCACGATCGTGCGCTCCGAATACGCCGTGGATCATCTGGCGCAGGTGCTCGTGCGCGACGTCGGGCTGCGGGATGTCGTCTCGCTGCAGGCGGACGACGACCTGGGCACCGTCCGGCAATGGCTCGCCAGCGGTGCCAGCGGATCGACGCACCAGGGATTCCCCGTGCTCGATGCGCAGGATCTCCTGCTCGGAGTGCTGACGCGGCGCGACCTGCTCGACCTCGCGAACCCGGACGTGCTCCCGGTGAGCGCCGTGCTGCGTCGCCCGCCCGTGGTCGTGTACGAGGACAGCTCGCTGCGCGACGCGGCCGACCAGATGGTGATCGAGCATGTGGGACGGCTGCCCGTCGTGCGGCGCGACGCCGAGCGCACGGTGGTGGGGATCATCTCGCGAAGCGATCTCCTCGCTGCGCACGCCCCGCGCCTGGAGGCCGCGCATCGCGCGCGTGTGACGCGCTCGATCTGGGGGCCACTCGAGCCCGCGCAGCCGTCGGGTGATTGAAGACGATCGCGCGGCGGCGCGCCAGCTCGTGCTCCGGCACGGCTGGAACGCCGTCGCGTATCAGATCCTCAATCCCGGCATGCAGCTCTGGTTCTCGCAGGCCCGCGACGCTGTCGCGGGCTTTGCGACATATGCGGGCGTGCGCGTCATCGCCGGCGCGCCCGTGTGCGCGCCCGAGCGTCTCAGTGCCGTCGCGACCGAGCTCGACGCGGACGCCGCACGTCGCGGCGAGCGCGTGCTCTACTTCGGCGCGGGGGAGCGCCTCGAGCGGGTGTACACGGCGCGGCGCGATCACTGTCTCGTGCCGCTCGGCGCGCAGCCGGTGTGGGAGCCGGCAGCGTGGCCGGCGATCGTGCGCGGCAAGGCGTCGCTGCGCGCGCAGCTCAACCGGGCGCGCAACAAGGGCGTGCGGGTGGAGGAATGGCCCACGGCCCGCGCGCGCGACTCGTCCACGCTGCGTGCCGTGCTCGGCGAGTGGCTGCGCACGCGCGGGCTTCCGCCGCTCGGCTTCCTCACCACGCCGGACCTGCTGGACGATCTCGACGATCGCCGCGTCTTCATCGCCTCGCGCGGAGCGGACGTCGTCGCATTCCTGATCGGTACTCCCGTGCCGGCGCGTAACGGCTGGCTGGTGGAAGAATGGCCACGCACCCGCGTGGCCCCCAATGGTACGACGCATTCCCTGGTGGACGCGGCGATGCGCGCCTTCGCCGACGAGGGCGCGCACTACGTCACGCTCGGGCTCGCGCCGCTGGCGGAGCGGGCGGGCAATGACTTGCGAGGGCAGCCCGCCTGGCTGCGCGCCACGCTGCGCTGGGTGCGCGCGCACGGCCGGCGGTTCTACAACTTCCGCGGGCTGGAGGCGTTCAAGGCGAGCCTCCAGCCGATGCGCTGGGAGCCGGTGTACGCCATCGCGCCGGCGGGCCGCATCACACCGGGGATGCTGCGTGCCGTGGCGGGGGTTTTCAGCAATGGCGCGCCGGAGCTGCTCGTCGCACGGGCGCTCGCCGGCGCCGCCGTGGACGAGCTGCGCCGAGCAAAACGCCGGGTGCGAGCGATCGGAGGCTGAAGGCGCACGGCTCTTGCCGTGGCAGGGCTCGGTACCGCGGGCTGCACCCGGCAGTCCGCGCCATCACGCCCGACCCGAGAAAGACCATGTTCTCCGGCGCACACCTCCATCTGCTCGTCAACCACGCTCCGCTCTTCGGCTCGATGTTCGCGCTGGCGCTGCTCGTGGCCTCGTTCTTCTGGGCGCCGGACGTCCTCCGGCGCACGGCGTTGGTCTTCCTCGTGTTCAGCGCGCTCTCCGCCGTCGTGGCAGATCTGAGCGGCGACCCGGCGGAGGATGCGATCCGCGGATTCCCGGGGGTGCAGCGCGCGATCATCCACGAGCACGAGGAGTTCGGCGAGAAGTCGTATATCGCCGCGGCGATCGTCGGCGTGCTCGCGCTGATCGGCCTCTGGCGCTTTCGTCGCACGCCGCTGTCGCGCGGCGCGACGTACACCATGCTGGCCGGCGCGGCCATCGTGAGCGGGATGATGGCGTGGACCTCGCTGCTTGGCGGCCGCGTTCGTCATACGGAGGTGCGGCCGGGCGCGACCGAGGCCGACGCATTGAAGATCGAGCCGCGACGCCCACCCGGGCCGCGATCCGACGAGGAGTAGCGCCACAGGCCGACGGCAGAGCGCGTGGAGACCGTCGAGCTCACGCCGCCGAGCGGTGGACCCGTCGCCACGCCGCTCGGGCACGGACGTGTCATCGTCGTGTTCAGCGGGCTGCTGCTCGCCATGCTGCTCGCCGCGCTCGACCAGACGATCGTCGCCACCGCGCTGCCGACGATCGTCGGAGAGCTCGGCGGACTGGAGCGGCTGTCGTGGGTGGTGACGTCGTACCTGCTCGCCCAGACCGTCGTCACGCCGCTTTACGGAAAGCTCGGCGATCTGTATGGCCGGAAGGGCGTGCTGCAGACGGCCGTCGTGATCTTCCTCATCGGCTCGGCGCTGTGCGGGCTCAGTCACAGCATGCTGCAGCTCATCGCCTTCCGCGTCATTCAGGGGCTGGGCGGCGGTGGGCTGATGGTGACGGCGATGGCCGTCGTCGGCGACATCGTCCCGCCGCGCGACCGCGGACGCTACCAGGGAATCTTCGGCGCGGTGTTCGGCCTCGCGAGCATCGCCGGTCCGCTGCTCGGCGGCTACTTCACGACGCACTGGACCTGGCGCTGGATCTTCTACATCAACCTCCCGCTCGGCATCGCCGCTCTCGTCGTCATCGCGGCGACGCTGCCATCACGCAGCGATCGGCAGCAGCACAGCATCGACTACGCCGGTGCCGTGCTGCTCGCCATCGCGCTGAGCGCGATCATCCTCGTGACGGATCTCGGTGGCACGAGCTATCCGTGGAGCTCGCCCATCGTGCTCGGGACCGCGGCGGCGGGACTCCTCGCGCTGATCCTCTTCCTCGTCGTCGAGCAGCGTGCGGCCGAGCCCATCCTGCCGCTGCACCTCTTCCGCAACCCCGCCTTCTCGGTGACGTCGGTCGTCGCGCTCATCGTCGGGTTCGCGATGTTCGGCTCGATCACCTACCTGCCGCTCTTCTTCCAGGTGGTGAAGGGCGCGAGCCCGACCGAATCCGGTCTCGAGATGCTGCCGATGATGGGCGGCATGCTGACCTCGTCGATCATCTCGGGGCAGCTCATCAGTCGCACGGGACGCTACAAGATCTTCCCCGTCATCGGCACGGGGGTCATGACGCTCAGTCTCTTCCTGCTCTCACGACTGCCCGTCGGTGCGAGCATGTCGCGCATCCTCGGCATCCTGCTCCTGCTCGGGCTCGGAATGGGGCTCGTGATGCAGGTGCTCGTCATCGCGGTGCAGAACGCGGTGGACTATCGCGATCTCGGTGTGGCGACGTCGGGCAACACGCTCTTCCGATCGGTCGGTGGCTCGGTGGGGACGGCGGTGCTCGGCGCGGTGTTCGCCGCACGGCTCGCCGCCGAGCTCGCGCGCAGCGCGCCGGCCGGCGCCGCGCCGCATGGCGGAGGGGGCATGAGCCTGCAGGCGATCGCGCAGATGCCGGCCGGTGTTCGCGCCGCGTACGGCGAGGCCTTCACCAATGCGATCGACACCGTCTTTCTCGTCGCGGCGCTGATCGCACTCGTCAGCTTCGCGGTGATCTGGCTCTTGCCGGAGCGTCAGCTGCGCGAGACGGTGGAGGCAGCGAGCGCTGACGTGGGGCAGGACATCGGCGGTGCGATGGCGATGCCCGTCGCACCCGAGCCGCACGAGGAGCTCGTGCGCGGGCTGGCCGCCGTGGTGAACCGCGACGTACGCCGGCAGCACATCGCGCGGATCGCCGAACGTGCGCGCGTTGGCATCGGAGGGGCGGCGGCCTGGCTGCTCATGAAACTCGACGAGCAGCGCGATCTTCCGGTCGACGTGCTGGCGCGTCAGTCGCCGTATCGCACGGAGGAGCTCGGCCGCGCCGCCGACGAGCTGCGTGACGCACGGCTCGTCGAGCGTCCGGGCGACGGGGAGCGTCCGTGGCGGATCACTCCAGCCGGATGCGACGCATTGAGCCGCATCGTCGCCGCGCGGCGCGCGCACATCGAGGAGGTGTTCGGGCAGTGGAGCGCCGAGGAGCGCGAGGATCTCGCGGCGCTCGTGCGCCGGCTGACGCGTGAGCTCGTGCCGGATGCGCGTACACGTGTTGGGGCCGGAGCTCGGTGAAGCCGATTCACCAATTCACTGATTCACCGAGTTTCTTCACACCGTATGCGCCAGATGCCGCTCGTATGCCTCGAGCACGGCGGCGCGGCTGATCACGCCGACGAGCGTCGTCCCTCCCGTGCCGTCGACCACGGGGACCACTTCGAATCCACCGGCGTTCATCAGCCGCAACGCGTCGCGCAGCGACTGATCGATACGCAGCGGCTGGACAGGCTCCGCGAGGTCCTCGGCAACGAGCAACGATTCCAGCGAGCGGCGCACGAGCGCTTCGCGCAGCCCGTGGTGCGTCACCAGGCCGATCACGCCGCGCTCGTCGTCCACCACCGGTATCACGGCGTGGCGTGAACGCGCGGCGGCGTCGACCAGGAGGTCGAGATGTGCGCCAGCCGGGACGAACGGCACGTCGCGGTCGATGGCTGCGGACAGTGCGATGCGGTCCATCACCGCCTGATCGACGCCATGCGCGATATGCTCGCCACGCGCCGCGAGCCAGCCGTCGTACAGCCCGTACGGCGCGAGCTTTTTCGCCGTGACGAGCGCCAGCACCGCCACGATGATCAGCGGAATGATGTACGCCGAGTCGTTGGTGATCTCGAAGACCATGAAGATCGCCGTGAGCGGCGCGCGCGTCGCGCCGGCGACCATCCCGGCCATCCCGACGAGTGCCCACGCCTGTGGGTGCACGACGTCGCCCGGTACGGCGAGGGCGAGCAGTCGCCCGACGCCGCCGCCGAGCGCGGCGCCGATGAACAGCGTCGGCGTGAACACGCCCCCCGAGCCGCCCGTGCTGAGCGTGATGACCGTCGCGATGATCTTGCCGAGCGCGACGAGCAGCAGGATCCACCAGGCGAGCCCGCCGAGCACGGGCGTGGGGATGGCGAGATGGCCATTGCCGGCGAGCAATCCGCCCGACACGACGACGATGACTCCAACGAGCGCACCGCCGACGAGGGGCCGCAGCCACGCGGGCTTTATTATCCGCGCGGCGATCGACGGTGCCACCAGATACGCGCGCGAGAACAGCGCCGACGCCGCGCCGCACGCGAGTCCGAGCACGGGATAGAGCAGGGCGGTCGTTATCGGGTGCGAGTCGGGCACCTCCGCCATCCGGAAGATCGTGTGCTCGCCGAGGAAGTAGCGCGCGGTGAGCGAGGCAGTGACGCTCGCGATCACGACCGGACTGAACGCGTCCACACTGAAGCTGCCGAGGATCTCCTCGAGGGCGAAGAAGGCGCCGGCGAACGGCGCATTGAACGCGGCCGCGATCCCCGCTGCGGCGCCGCAACCGACGAGCACCTTGCGGTGGCGCGGCTGGATGCGGAACGGGCTGCCGAGCGCGGAGCCGAGCCCCGCGCCGAGCACGGCGACGGGTCCTTCGCTGCCGGCGGAGCCGCCCGAGCCGAGCGTGATCGCCGAGGCGAGCGTGCGCACGAGCACCGGCCACCCTGGCACGACTGCATCGTGCTTGGCGATCGCGAGCTGCACGTCCGGGACGTTCTGCCCGTCGGGTAGTCGCGCGTGACGGACGACGAGCCACGCGGCCCAGAGACCGACGGCAGTGAGCAGCGGCCAGTAGACGACGTAGAGCGCGCGTGGTAGATGCGCGCCCGGCCACTGAATGAAGACGAAGTGACTGAGGTCGATCAGGCGGTAGAACGCCACGACGGCGAGTCCGCTGAGCACGCCGATGAGTGCGCCGAGCGCGAGGAGGACGGCGCCCTCGTCCCAGTCGCGCATACCCGCCCATCGGCGCGCGCGCTGGGCGAGTGCCTCGACGCGCTCTCTCACGCGCGCGGGCGCCGTCCGGCGCCGTGTTCCTCGAACAGCATCGTCGCCGGCGCATCCGCGAGTCCCATCGCGCCGAGAAGGGCGACGAGATTGCTGGTGAGAGTGCGACGCTGGCGTGGCTCGAGTCGACGGAGTGCCGCGATGAGCTGTACCGTCGGAGCCTGAGGAGCGGTCGCGAGACGGCGTCGGCCTGCAGCCGTGATCCGCACGATCATTCGCCGTCGGTCGCGCGAGTCCCGCTCGGAGCGTACCCAGCCGTCGCGTGCGAGACGGTCGACCACGGCGCTCACCGACGTCCGGTCGGTCAGCGTGGACTCGGCGAGCTCGGTGAGGGAGAGGCCGTCGGCGTCGCGTAGCTGGTCGAGCACGAAGAGCTGCGCGGCACTCATGCCGGTCGCCGTGCGTGTACGGTGCTCAGCCAGACGCAGCCCGCGGATGAGCCGCCGCACGGCGTCCACGGCCGCGGAGAGCTCGGCCGCGTTGGAGGACGCGCGCGTCATCGGGGTTCGGTGGGGGAAATGAAAATGCGGGGCATCCCCCGCAATATATCTCCCACGTGAGTCCGCGGGGCCAATTGGCATCGACGGCGGACTCCAGGTTCACCCCGTCACGGCGTGCCGGCACGCCGTGACGGGGCGCGAATCACCCATTGCCCTCGCTGCGACGCGTCTGCCAGCCCTTCCTGGCGGCGCGACTGCGCTCCGCGCTGGACATGCTTCCGCGGCTCGTGTCGGCCTTCCCACGTCCCGAACCGCCGGACTTGTTGCCGCCGCCTGTCTGCTTGTTCACCGTCGCCCACGCGCGACGCTCGGACTCTTCCTTTCCCGTGCCTCGGCTCTCGTAGCCCTTCTCGATGTGGCGCTCCATCCGCTTCTGCTTATCGGTGTACTTGTCTTTGTCGCCACGCGGCATCTCACACCTCCAATGAATGGGACTGGCCGTGTGCGGGCGGTATGGCTGCAAATGGTGAACCGGTGGAACGGGTGAGTGCGTGAGTGCGTGAGTGGGTGAATGAGTGACAGCCTCGTGAGGCTCTTGCTTCCCGAGGTCGTATCGCATCCCCGCATCACCTCACATCCAGCTCCTTCACCTCCTCCGCCGAGAGCTCCAAGCCCGTCGCCCGTATCAGGCTCGCGAGCTGGTCGAGGCTCGTCGCGCTGGAGATCGGCGCGGTGACACCTGGCCGCTGTATCAGCCACGCGAGCGCCACCTCGGCCGGATGGGCGGCGTGGCGAGCGGCGACGGCGTCGAGCGCGGCGAGGATGCGCATGCCGCGCGGGTTCATGTACTTCTTCCCGATGCCGGGGCCGCGCGCGCTCTTCTTCAGGTCGTCGGCGGTGCGGTACTTCCCCGACAGGAAGCCGGAGGCGAGCCCGTAGTACGTGATGACGCCGAGTCCCTCGCGCATCGCGAGGTCGCGCAGGGGGCCGTCGTACTTGTCGCGGTCGTAGAGGTTGTACTCCGGCTGGAGCGTCGCGTAGCGCGGCAGGCCGCGCTCGTCGGCGACGCGCAGCGCCTCGGCGAGCTGCGTGGCATCGAGGTTCGATGCGCCGATTGCGCGCACCTTGCCGGCGCGCAGCAGGGTGTCGAAGGCGCGGAGCGTCTCCTCGATCGGCGTGTCGGGGTCGGGCCAGTGCGCCTGATAGAGATCGATCCGCTCCACGCGGAGCCGACGGAGCGATTCGTCCACTTCGCGGAGGATCCACTCCTTCTTCAACGTCTTCTGTCCTCCCGTGCCGGGCATTCCCGAGCCGACCTTGGTCATCACGTGTACCTGGTCGCGCCGCGACGGCGAGCGCGCGAGCCAGTTGCCGATGATCGTCTCCGACTCGCCCCCCGAGTTGCCGGGCGCCCAGTGCGAGTACGAGTCGGCGGTGTCGATCGCGTCGAACCCGTGATCGACGAAGGCGTCGAGGATCGAGAAGGCCGACGGTTGGTCGACCGTCCAGCCGAAGACGTTGGTGCCGAGCACGAGCGGGGCGATGGAGAAGCCCGTCGTGCCCAGGGGGCGATGCTGAGGCATGGGTGAGGGAATGCGCAAACCGCGAACCGCTCGCGGTCGGCCTGCACACGAAGTAGCGTTGCGCTCCGTCCTTCGTGCTCCTGCCGCGCGAGCGCGTCCTCCCCTTTTCGATCAATGCACCGAATCGCTCGACAGCTCTCCCTCGCCTCGCTCCTGGCCCTCGCGGCGACGCGGCCAGCGGCGGCGCAGCAGGAGTCCTCCGCCGACAGCGCCGCGTTCATCCGCATCAACCAGGTCGGCTATCTCCCCGACGCGCCGAAGGTGGCGGTCGTGTGTGCGCTCCGGCCGGTGGCGCTCGACCGATTCACCGTCGAGAACGAGCGCGGCGGTATCGTGCTCGGACCGCTGCGCGCTCGGCGCGATGGCGCACTCGGCGCGTGCGTCGAGACGTGGCGGCTCGACTTCGGTGCGTTGCGGCGCGCGGGGCGGTACGTCGTGCGCGCCGGCCCGTACGTATCGCCGCCCGTACGCGTCGGCGCCGATGTCTACCGCGGGCTCGCCGACACGCTGATGGCCTTCATGCGGCAGCAGCGCTCGGGGTACAACCCCTTCTTCCGCGACTCGGCGCACCGGCGCGACGGGATCATCGTCGATCATCCGACGCGAACGGGGGAATTCATCCCGGTGAGTGGTGGATGGGCCGACGCAGCGGACTACCTCCAGTACGTGACGACCTCCGCCACAGCGACCTATCACCTGCTCGCCGCCTATCGCGACGCCCCCGCTGCATTCGGCGACGCGCACGATGCGCGCGGGCTTCCCGGACGGAACGACGTTCCCGACGTGCTCGACGAAGCGCGCCACGGGCTCGAGTGGCTGGTGCGCATGTATCCGGACGACAGCACGATGTTCAACCAGCTCGGCGACGATCGCGACCACACCTACCTCGATCTCATCACGACGGACAGCTCCGACTATGGCTGGGGGAAGGGGAAGGAGCGGCCAGTGTATCCGTGCACGGGCAAACCGCAGGGGCTGTTCGCGGCGAAGAATCGCGCGACGGGCTATGCGTCCACCGCCGGCAAGATGGCGGCGGCGTTCGCGCTCGGCGCGCGCACCTTCGCCGAGCGTGACCGCGCGTTCGCCGACACGCTGCGCCACAAGGCAATCGCCGCGTACGCGCTGGGGGTGCTTCATCCCGGCGCGTGTCAGACCGCGCCGGCGCGCTCGCCGTACTTCTATGAAGAGGACAGCTGGGCCGACGACATGGAGCTCGGCGCGTCGCTGCTTCGCGACCTCACCGGCGAGGCGCGTTATTCACGCGATGCGGTTCGGTACGCGCGACAGGAACCGGTGACGCCCTGGATGGGCGCCGACACGGCCCGCCACTATCAATGGTATCCGTGGCACAACGCCGGACACTACGAGGCGTGGCGGCACGGCGACGCGAGCGACCGCGCCGAGCTGGCGCGGTACTATCGCGAGGGGCTCGAGCGCATCGCGCGACGCGCGACGAACGGGTTCCGCGCCGGCGTCCCGTTCATCTGGTGCTCGAACGATCTCATGGTCTCGGTGGCCACGCAGGCCGGCCTGTACCGCCGCATGACCGGCGACGTGCGCTTCCGTGAGCTGGAGCAGGGCGCGCTCGACTGGCTGTTCGGCACGAACCCGTGGGGCACGTCGATGGTGGTGGGCGTTCCGCAGGGCGGGATATCACCGCGCCATCCACATTCGGAGCTGCCCGACTCGCTCCTTCGCGGAGTCACCGGCGGCCTCGTCGACGGTCCGGTGTACGCGTCGATCTACTCGAACCTGAAAGGGATCCGGCTGCTGAGGCCCGACGAGTACGCGGCGTTCAACACGGGGCGCATCGTCTATCACGACGATTGGGGCGATTACTCGACGAACGAGTACATCATGGATGGGACGGCGAGTCTGGCGTACTTGCTGTCGGGGTTGGCGCGCTAGCGCGCGAAGCGCGCCATTCGGTACGCCCGTTGCTGCACCGCTCGTCACGATGGAAACCCCCATCACGCCGATTCACGGGGTGCAGACCTTCTCGGTAGCACCGGGAGGAGGCATGGTGTTCGAGCTCGACTGCGACGTGCCCGGCGAGTTCCCGTACGTCAATCACGCATTCGGCCACGGGCAGAAAGGCGCGATCGGATTCTCGTCGTCGAGTGACGCGCAGTCGGGCCATCCAACCACGGGTGCAGCAGCACGGGGCGTAGGTATGAAAAAGCGCGAGCACTGGGAGCGGATCTACAGCAGCAAGGATGCGTCGGAGGTCAGCTGGTATCAGCCCGAAGCGACGATGTCGCTCGAGCTCATCCAGCGCGTCGCGCCGGAGCTGGACTCTGCGATCATCGACGTCGGTGGCGGCGCTTCGACGCTGGTGGATGGGCTGCTCGACGCGGGCTACCGCGACGTCACCGTGCTCGACCTCTCCGCCGCGGCGCTCGACGTCGCGCAGCAGCGACTCGGTGCACGCGCATCAGCGGTGAAGTGGGTTGCGGCGGACGTGTTGAGCACGCCCTTCGTGTCCGGCGGCTTCGACGTGTGGCACGACCGCGCCGTGTTCCACTTCCTCACGGAGCAGCAGGACCGTGACCGCTACGTCGCGCGCGCGCGTGCCGCCGTGCGACCGGGGGGATACATCATCGTGGCGAGCTTCGCTCCCGAAGGTCCAGAGCGGTGCAGTGGTCTGGAGGTGGTGCGCTACTCCCCCGAGACGATGCAGGCGCAGTTCGGCGCCGACTTCAACCTGCTCGACAGCCGGCGAGAGGAACACCACACGCCGTCGGGCGCGACGCAGGCGTTCGTGTACTGCCTCTGTCGCGTGGGCGAGTCGTAGGCGGCAGATGCCGTTGCCGGTTCTCGGCTCTCGGTAGTGAGCCGGCCTCGGGAAGCTTCTGCACGGCAAGGGGTCAGAGTCGATTCGACTCTGACCCCAACCGATGACCGAGAACCGTCAACCGTTAACGGCGCGCTCTGCGCGCCTTGTCAGCTGTTCTTCGCGCCGCGTCCACCAAAGCGTCCACCGTGCTCGGCGCGATGCGCCTTCATGTCGGCGACGTTCTTGTCGAACTGGGTGCGCTGGTCGGAGGTGAGGATGTTGCGCACCTCGGCGATACGTGCATCGAAGCGCTTCTCCATCTCGGCGCGACGGGCGCCGAAGCCGGTGGTGTCACCGGGCTCGCGACGCGGACGCGCGTCCGCTCCGTTCTGGCCATTCGGGCCGCGCGGGTGGCTCTTCTCCCACTCCTGACGGTCGCGGGTGCGGAGGTCGGCGAGCTTCTGCTTCTGGTCGGCCGACAGCGTGATGCCCTTGAGGAGCATCCCGTCCGGGCCGCCACGGCCACGGCGGAAGCCACCGTTCTGCTCGGTACCCTGCGGGCGAGCGGGGTGGTCGGTACTGTTGACGCCCTGCGCACCGGCCGAGGCGGCCAGCGTGACGACGAGCGCGAGTGCCGACATCAACGACGTCTTGTGCATGATGAGTTTCCTCGACGAATGAGCGAAGTGAGTGATGATGCTGGATCGTTCGTTCGCGAGGTGATACGTCGGGCGTCGCAGGGCGATCCGTGCGAATGCACGAACTGCACGTGGGTGATGTGAATGGCGGGATTGGTGGAATGAGCGGGGATGCGGGGATGCGGGGATGTGGGGATGCGAGGGAGCGAATCCGGTACGTGTCGCAACGGAAGGATGATGGGATGCCCTCACCTCGATGCGAGTATGGTCCAGTGCAGAACCCCAAGGCTCTCATCGTGTGGCAGCGCTCCCTCGACCTCGCGCTTGCCGTCTACCGTCTCACGGGACAATTCCCGTCACACGAGCAATTCGGACTGACGGCGCAGATGCGCCGAGCCGCAGTCTCCGTCGGCAGTAACATCGTTGAGGGCTGCGGACGGTGGGGTAGCCGCGAACTCCTGCAATTCCTCCAAATCGCGTACTCGTCGGCAGCGGAACTCGCGTTCCAGCTGACCATCGCAACGGAGCTGCAATACGGGAACGCGGTGGAACGTGAAGCAACGGTGGAGCTCGTCGACCACGTTCAGCGAATGTTGAATCGCCTCATGGTCACTAAGCGGGCCGCCCTCACAGATCGGCGACCGGGTAGGGCGTCCTCCCGCAAGCCGCGCCATGGCTGACCGCTACCGCCGTTTCGCATCCCCGCATCCCCGCACTACCCCGGAAGCGTCAGCGTGAACGTGCTCCCCACTCCCACCGTGCTCTCCACCGTCAGGTCGCCACCCATACCGCGCGCCAGGTCGCGGCTGATGGCGAGACCGAGGCCGGTACCCTCCTGGGTCCGCGTGAGCGTGGAGTCCACCTGCACGAACGGTTGGAACACGCGCTCGAGGTTGTCGGGGGCGATGCCGCGGCCGGTGTCGGACACGTGGATGACGACGACGCTGTCGCGCCGCGCGCAGTCGAAGGTGATACGGCCACCGGGGTTGGTGAACTTCACCGCGTTGCTCAACAGGTTGAGCACGATCTGCTGCACCTTCTCCTGATCGGCGCGCGCCGTGAGCGCCGCGTCGGAGGGCTCGTGGAACAGGCCGAGTCCCTTCGCGCGCGTCTGTGGAGCGATCAGGACCTCGCACGCCGACAGCACCTCGTCGACCACGACGTCGGCGATGTCGTAGTTCACCACGCCGGCGTCCACGCGCGCGTAGTTCAACACGCCGTTGATGAGGCCGAGCAGGTGACGCTGTGCGCGCTGGATCCGCTCCAGGTCCGCGCGCTGGTCGGGCGTCACGTCACCGCGCAGCCCCATCTCCATCAGCTCGGCGTAGCCGCCGATCGCGTTGAGCGGCGTGCGCAGCTCGTGCGACATCACGGCGAGGAACTCGCTCTTCGCGCGGCTCGCCGCTTCCGCCGCGCGCCGTGCTGCTTCCGCCTCGACGCGGGCGGCCTGCTCGGCCTCGTACGCCCGCGCGCGCTCGATCGCCAGCGCACACTGCTGCGCGAGGGCGAGGAAGAAGGTGCGCTGGCCGGCGTCGAAGCGCTGCGGCTTGCAGAAGCCCACGACGATGCCGCCGATCGCCCGCTCCGGCCTCGGTTCGTTCGTCCCTTGCTCTCCTCCCGTCAGGATGGGGAGGACGGCCGCCCCATCCTGGTCGATCGCCCGAATGAGCGGCGCGCGCTCCGGGTACGCGGCAGCGAGCGCTTCGCGATTCGACCACCACTGGGGCCGCGACGTGCGGACTGCTTCGGAGATGGCGATCCCGGCGTCGATCGGCACGTGCTTCCACTGCTCCACCGCACCCGCGGGGTAACCAGACCAACTCAGCGCGTCGATCGCGGTGCCGTCGGCGGAGAGCAGTCCGATCCACGCCGTGTGCGCGTCGACGATCTCCGTGAGCTCCTGCGAGAAGAGGCGCCCCACGTCGGTGAGCGTCCGCGCCTGCGCGAGCGCCGCCGTGACGCGCTGCAGCGATTCGGCGCGGTCGCGCGCGATGTGCTCTGCTTCGACGAGTCGTACCCGCTCCAGCGCTTGCCCCGCCTGACGGCCCAGCGCGAGGAAGAACTCGCGGTCCTCGGGTGACAGCTCTCGTGGCGCGTCGAAGGAGAACGACACGCCACCCACCGCCTCGCCGCCCGCGGTGAGCGGTACCGTCACGAGCGCCTGCATGCCGACGAACTCCCACACCTGCGCGTACTCGGGAAAGGTGGCGAATAGCTCCTCGCGGTTCTCGAGAAAGAAAGCACGGCCCGTCCGGACGGTCTGCGCCGTCGGAGTGGGACCGCTCAGCGAGACGCGCGAGTCTGTCGTCGTCACATCGTTGGGAAAGCCTGACTGGCGCAACAGGACCAACTCGTCGGGGGCGTCGTCGGCCGACGCCTCGACGCGCAGCGCGATCAGCCCCGTCGCCGCCCCCGTCGAGGTTCTACCCTGCGCGACGACGACCTCGCCCACTTCCTCACTCGTCCGCGTCGCCGCCAGCGCAGCGGTGAGCGCCTGCAGGCGATTCGCCTGGTCGCGCGCACGCTCCACCTCGCGCCGCGCCAGCACCTGCTCGGTGAGGTCCGACCCGTGCGCGACGACACCGGAGCGTGTCCCGTCCGCCTCGGTGAGGGGCTGGAACACCGTATCGATGTAGCGCGTCTCGAGCGGCCCGCCCGGTGTGCGCTGCAGCTCCACCGGCGCCTCGCGTCCCACCCACGGCTCACCCGTCTCGCGCACGCGATCGAGCAGCTCCTTGAAGCCTTGCCCCTCGATCTCGGGCAACGCCTCGAGCAGCGGCTTGCCGAGCACGTCGCGATGCCCGACGAGCTGGTAGTATGCCTCGTTCACGAACTCGTACACCTGGTCCGGCCCGCGCAGCGCGACGATGAAGCTCGGCGCGCGGCGGAACACCTGCTCGAGGCGCGCACGCTCCACCGTGAGGGAACGCTCGGCGAGGACGCGCGCCGTCGTCTCGGGGCAGATGTTGAGGACCGCGGCGATCGAGCCGTCGTCGTCTCGCAGAGCGGAGAGGGAATAGCTGAACCACGCGATCTCGATCCCCCCACCCTCGAGTCGCGCCATCTCGAAGCGCGCATCCTCGAAGTAGATCGGTGCGCCACCAGCGCCTACCTGCGCGAACTGCCACTCCAGGCCGGCCCAGATCTCCGCCCACACCAGCGCGCCGGACTGGCCGAGCGCGGCGGGATGCTTCGCGGCGAGGATGCGCCGGTACGCGTCGTTGTAGACGAGCGCGTACTCCGGCCCGCTCCAGAGACAGATCGGGAAAGGGGAGTCCAGCATGGCCCGCGTCGCGATCCGCAACGCGGGCGACCACGTATCGGGCCACCCCAGCGGCGTCGCGCCCCAGTCGAGCGTGCGCGCGAGCGCGCGTACCTCGCCCGGCCCCTCGAACAGCTCGGCCACCGCTTCGGCGCGGCGGTCGTTCGACAACTCCGTCACGACAGCTCCGTCACTGCGCCGATGAATATCCGCGCCACAGCCATTCCAGCGCTTCGGGAAGGGTCTGCAGCTTCGTCGCGCGATCGCAATGCGCGGCGTTGCGCGCGAACACGAACTGGTAGTGATAGCCCTTGTCGGCGAGCACCTGTGCCATGCGCTCGTTCGCGACCACCCAGTCGTGCATCCCGTCGCGCATGACGTTGGGGTTGTACAGATCGCGGTCGCCGACCTGCATCCAGACGCGGATCGGCTTCGCCGGTGAGTTGGGGATCAGCTTCGCATGGTACTCCCACGCGCCGCCGGGCGTCTCCGGATCGTGCGGCCATTGCTGATTGACGAAGGTGCCGGAGTACGAGAGCACGCGGTGGTACAGGTCGGGGCGGTACCACGCCATGCTGAGCGCAGCCGCGGCGCCGGAGCTGCACCCCATCGTCGCGCGAGCGTCGGGGTTCTTCGTCAGGCGGACGCCGTACTGCTTCTCGACCATCGGCAGCACTTCCGTCTCGACGAACTCCGCGTAGCGGCCGGACATCGTGTCGTACTCCAGCCCGCGCTCGCTCCCCTGCGCGTCGCCGCTGCCATTGCCGATCGAGATGGCGATCATCGGCGGCACGCGCTTCTGCGCGATCATGTTGTCGAGCGCGGTGAACAGCAGTTGGTCGATGCCGTCGGCGCCGACGATGAACGGCGCTTCGGTGCCGGCCACGTACTGCGCCGGGACGTAGACGCCGACGCGGCGCGTGTAGGGATGCGGACGGCTCGTCGTCACGATGAGTGACGACGGATCCGAAGGATCCGGCGTGCCGAAGGTGCCGGAGTCGCGCGCGATGCCGGGATACAGCTTGCTGTCGGCCGAGCTCATCGTGAAGGTGTGCACCGTCCCGCGAGGAACGTCGGCGCGCACGCGCATCTCGGGCGCCGTGTCGTGCGTCGCACCGATGATGAAGTTCCCGTCCGCCTCAGAAGAGGGGACGGCACCGTCGGGAAGCTCGGTGGCCCGGACGTAGCCGGGTGTGCGCGGATCGCGCGTCGGCGGTGTGGGGCGCGCTGACGTCGTCGTCGGCCGCACGGCGGCGCTCGGCGCTCCCGACGGCGCGACGTCGGTCGTGCGCGAGCCCGACGGCGACGCGCAGGCGGCAAGGACGAGCAGAGCGCAGGCGCTCACGCGGGGGGCGTTCATGTCGTGATCTGTCCAGTGATGAGCGGACCGGCGGAGCGGGCTGCGCGGAGTGTCGCTCGCCGCGAAGAAGTCAGCAAGCCGAAGCCCCGCCCGCTCGGGGTCAGAGCCCGGGCTCTGACCCCGGGCTCTGACCCCGGGCTCTGACCCCGACTCTGCTGAGTACGCCTCGCAAGTCGGATGCCTTCGATAGTATTGTCCCGAGTCGTGTCCGCCACGCCAAGCCGCGCCGAACACTCAACCGGAGCCGCCAATGCCACGTTCCACACTGCTCGTCGCCCTTCTCGTCGCGCTGGCCACCTCCACTGCGCGCGCGCAGGATCCGGTCGTCGGCGCGCCGGATGCCGACGCGCTGTTCCACAGCTCCGATCCGAAGCTCGACCGCAACAAACAGGCGGCGTATCACATCGAGAAGGATCTGCTCGAGGCGGGACACTGGGAGATGGCGGATCAGTGGCTCACCGAGCGCTACATCCAGCACAATCCCAACGCGGCGTCGGGGCGCGCGGGAGTCGTGGACTACTTCACGAAGGTGCTCAAGGTCGCGCCGAAGCCGATCGCGGCGAAGCTGGTGCGGCCGGTCGTAGCAGTGATTGCCGAGGGGGACTACGTCGTGGTGATCACGCCGCGCGAGCTCCAGGATCCGAAGGATCCGACGCGGAAATACACGACGAGCTGGTTCGACATGTGGCGCTTCTCGAACGGAAAGGCCGACGAGCACTGGGACGGTGCGACCAAGTGACCGGGCGGGCACGAGGCGCATGGAGCGTCAATTGCAGAAAATCAACGAATCTCTGCGTTATTTCTGCTCACCTTCCTCGGAGGGAGTTGCGATGCACACGTCTCGCACCGTAGCGCTTCTCATGCTCGTGACCGCCGCCGCCTGCGCCAAGAAAGAGGCGGGTCGCGCGGCCGCCGATACCTTGAAAGTCGACACGACGGGCGCTGCGCCGGCCGCCGTGGCGCCGCCCCCCGCCGAGACGACCGCTGCCGCAACTCCGCTCACCGATCCGAACATCGTCTTCATTCTCCACGCGGCGAACGCAGCCGACAGCGCGCGCGGGAAGCTCGCCGAGACGAAGGGGACGAGCGCGGACGTGAAGCAGTTCGGCAAGCTGATGGTCGGCGAGCATCACGCGCTCAACGCGCAGGGGGATGCGCTGGCGAAGAAGCTGAGCGTGACGGCGGTGGCGCCGGCGAACGACCAGAGCGAGGCACAAGCCAAGATGGAGATGGACAGCCTCACCGCGCTCGCGAAGGGGGCGGCGTGGGACAAGGCGTACATCGCCTACGAGATCGGCTACCATCAGGCTTTGAAGGACATTGCCACGAAGGCGCTCGCCCAGGCGCAGAACGCGGAGCTGAAGGCGTTGATCACGAAGGCGGCGCCGATCGTCCAGGCGCACCTCGACAAGGCGCAGGCGATCCAGACCAAGATGGGCTCCTGATGGGAGGCACGGACGGCGCACTAACTGGCCCCGATCTCGTCGCGGGAGTCAATGCGGCGGATCTGAAGCCGGGTGACAAGCTGCTCGGTCACGCGAACGGTGAGGCGGTGCTCCTCGCGCGGGTCGGCGACGAATATCTCGCCATCGGCGCGACGTGCAGCCACTACGGTGGTCCGCTCGCCGAAGGCGCGATCGTCGGTGACACGGTGCGCTGTCCCTGGCACCACGCCTGTTTCAGCCTCCGCAACGGCGAAGCACTGCGCGCTCCCGCGCTGTCGAACCTGTCGTGCTGGCGGGTCGATCGACGCGGCGACCGCGTCGCCGTGACGGGGAAAGTCGAGCGGGAGCCGCTCGCGGCGACGTATCCTATGGAACACCGGGCTGACAATTTGAACGAGGTCGTCATCGTCGGCGCGGGAGCGGCGGGCTACGCCGCGGCGGAGATGCTGCGCCGCTGCGGCTACGAAGGGCGTGTGACCATCGTGGACGAGGAGCCGGACTCGCCGTACGACCGGCCCAACCTCTCGAAGGACTATCTCGCCGGCAACGCGCCGGAGGAGTGGATCCCGCTCCGGCCGCCGAACTTCGCGGCGGAGCACAACATCGAGATCGTCCGCGGGCGCGCCACGCAGCTGGACGTGAAGGCGCATCGCCTCGAGGTGGAAGGACGCGACCCGATCCCGTACGACGCGCTGCTCCTCGCGACCGGCGCGGAGCCGATCAGGCTCGGACTGCCGGGCGAGCAGGCGCCGCACGTGCACTACCTGCGCTCACTCGCCGACAGCCGCTCGATCATCGCCGCGGCAGACAAAGCCAAGCGTGCGGTCGTGATCGGCGGCAGCTTCATCGGCCTCGAGACGGCGGCGTCACTCCGCACGCGCGGGCTCGAGGTGGACGTCGTCGCGCCCGAAACGGTGCCCCTCGAGCGCGTGATGGGGCGCACGCTGGGTGACTTCATCAAGGCGCTGCACGAGGAGAAGGGCGTGCGCTTCCACCTCGGCCACAAGCCGAAGAGCATCGAGAAGGAGGCCGTCGTGCTCGACGACGATACGCGGCTGCCGGCGGATCTCGTCGTGATCGGCGTCGGCGTGCGGCCGCGCCTCGCCCTCGCCGAGCAGGCGAAGCTGGCGATCGACAAGGGAGTCGTGGTGGACGAGCTGCTGTGCACGAGTGCGCCGGACGTGTACGCGGCGGGCGACATCGCGCGCTGGCCGGATCCGCATACGGGTGAGCGCATCCGCGTCGAGCACTGGGTGGTGGCGGAGCGCATGGGACAGGTGGCGGCGCGGAACATCCTCGGCGCGGGAGAGCGGTTCGACTACGTGCCCTTCTTCTGGAGCGCGCACTACGACGTGAGCATCAACTACGTCGGCCACGCCGAGAAGTGGGACGACGTGAAGGTTGATGGCAACGCGATGGCGCGTGACGTGGCCGTGCTGTTCGAGCGGGCGGGGAAGCCGCTCGCACTCGCAACGATCTACCGCGACGCGGAGAGCCTGGCGTTCGAGGTCGAGCTGGAGCGTGCGGCGGAAGGACTCGGCGTCGGCGACGGCATTCCGATCACCGAGTGAGCGACCGCACGATCGTCATCACGGGCGCGAGCGCCGGCATCGGCGCGGCGCTGGGGGAACGGCTGTCAGCGCGGGGCGATCGCGTCCTGCTCGTGGCGCGGCGCGAGAAGGAGCTGCGCGAGGTCGCGTCGCGCTGCGCGGGCCGAGGACACGTGGTCGTCGCGGACGTGACGTCGCGCGACGAGGTGCGGCGCGTCGTGCGCGAGGCGCTCGCGCAGCTCGGCCGCGTGGATGTCTGGGTGAACAACGCCGGCCGCGGGATCACGCGTCCCGTCTCGCAGCTCACCGACGACGACGTCGACGAGATGATGCGCGTCAACGTGAAGTCGGCGTTGTATGGGATGCAGGAGATCCTGCCCCACTTCATCGAGCGGGGGGCAGGTCAGATCATCAACGTGTCGTCGATGCTCGGGCGCGTGCCGGCGGCGTCGTTCCGCTCGGCGTACAACGGCGCGAAGCATTTCCTGAACGCGATCACGGCCAACCTGCGCGACGAGCTGCGCGAGCAGTATCCGGGGATCACCGTGTCGCTCGTGTCGCCGGGCGTGGTGGCGACCGAGTTCGGGGTCAACGCCACGTATGGTGGTCCGGACTCGCGCTCACTGCCGATGTCGCAGCCGGTGGAGGAAGTGGCCGAGGTGATCGAGCGGGTGATCGACACGCGTGCGACGGACGTGTACACGCGGCGCGGCATGCGGCAGATGGTGATCGACTACTTCAGCGCGCTCGGACAGGACCCGTCGTAGCGTGGCGGTCCCGTTCTCGGTGCTCGACCTCTCACCGATCGTCGCCGGTTCCACCGCGGCGCAGGCGATGCGGAACACGCTCGACCTCGCGCGCCACGCGGAGCGATGGGGCTATCAGCGCTACTGGCTCGCCGAGCATCACGGCATGCCGGGCATCGCGAGCGCGGCGACGGCGGTCCTGATCGGCCATGTCGCCGGCGGCACGTCGCGCATCCGCGTCGGTGCGGGTGGAATCATGCTTCCCAATCACTCCCCACTCGTCATCGCCGAGCAGTTCGGCACGCTCGAGTCGCTGTATCCCGGGCGAATCGACCTCGGGCTCGGCCGCGCACCCGGCTCGGACCAGGCCGTCGCGCACGCCCTGCGGCGCAACCCGGCCGCGGGCGACCGCTTTCCCCAGGACGTCATCGAGCTGCTCGCGTACTTCGCGCCCGCGCAGCCGGGCCAGGTCGTGCGCGCCGTGCCGGGCGAGGGACTCGACGTGCCGGTGTGGATCCTCGGCTCGAGCCTGTTCGGCGCACAACTGGCTGCCGCGCTGGGTCTGCCGTTCGCATTCGCGTCGCACTTCGCGCCGCGGCTGCTCTCGCAGGCGCTCGAGGTGTACCGCGCGCAGTTCCGCCCGTCGCCGCGGCTCGAGCGGCCGCACGTGATGCTCGGCGTGAACGTGTTCGCCGCCGAGAGCGACGACGAGGCGCGGCGGCTGTTCACGTCGCTGCAGCAGGCGTTCGTGAACCTGCGCAGCGGGCGCCCCGGGCTGTTACCGCCGCCGGTGGACGACTACGAGGCGCAGCTCTCGCCGATGGACCGATACGGGCTCGCCGAGACGCTCTCGTTTGCGGCGGTCGGGTCGGCGGACAGTGTGCGACGTCAGCTCGCGGAACTCCTCGCGGCGACCGGCGCGGACGAGCTGATGGTGACGTCGCAGATCTTCGATCACGACGCCCGGCTGCGCTCCTATGAGATCACTGCCGAGGTGCGGGAGTCGTTCTAGATAGTCCGCGCTCTGGAGTCCTCCATGCCTCCGCGCTCTTTCGCGTGAAACTGCCGCGGGAGTAGGGCGTCAGGAGTCGCCGAGAGAGTTCAAAAACGGAGGGTTTGAACGGATGCGGCGGATCGGGCGGATGCTAGAGCCGCTCCAAAAAGCCCCAACCGCCCAACCAACTCACAATCCAGCACACACGAACTGATTTTTTGGCTCGTGGCGCGAGAGCCTCGCGTGGCGGACCCCAAAAGAATGCTGCCGCTCTTGTCGTTGCAGTTGCTCTTGCAGTTGCTCTTGCAGTTGCTCTTGCAGTTGCAGTTGCAGTTGCTCCTGCATCCGCTCCATCCGCTGCATCCGCTTAGTCCCTCCGTTCTTGATCTCAGCGCCGAGACTACCAACGCCCTTGAAGTGCAGGTCCCTCGACTCGCTACGCTCGCTCGGATGACAGGGACTCGCTCGGAATGACAACGGCCTCGGAGCGCAGGAGCGTCCCGAGGCCGAACCACCAACTCACTCACTCACTCACCCGCTCACGGCAGTAACGCCCGGCACACTCCATCGAAGGTCTCGCGGAGAATCTCTTCAGTGATCTCCGTCTCACCGGCGTCGCGCATCTGGACGAGCGCGTAGACCGGGCCGGCGAGGAGAGCCCACAGAACGTAGCGGGGCATCGAGCGGAGATGGCCCTCGGCGACGGCCTGCTCGTAGAGCACGAGCGCTCGCGCGTCCATGCTCTGCTCGAAGGCGCGCGTCTCGTCGGAGAGGATGCCCGAAGCGCGGCATTGGGCAATGAGGTTGGAGCCCTCCTCGTGCTCGAGGTGCCAGCGGGCCAGCGTGTGCCAGGTTTCCCAGAGCGCGGCACGGGCATCAGGCGGAGAGTCCGTGGCCGCGGGCGGCTCGCGCCGCCAGAAGCTGTTGCGCTCCTCGAGCACGTGGAGGTAGAGGGCGTTGATCATCGCCTCCTTGCTCGGGAAGTACAGGTAGACCGTTCCGACCGCGATGCCTGCCTCGCGCGCGACGGCGGACATCGGCGCGTTGTGCAGTCCGAAGCGGGCAATGAGCCGGAGCGCGGCGGCGAGGATCGCTTCGCGCTTGTCGAGATTCGGCTTGGCGGTGGCTGTAGCGGTTTCAGCCATGAGTCGGGCTCCTCCGGCCGCGGTTCTTGACACGTTGCAGGGGTGCTCCTAAAATCTCCGCATCGCTGAATGAATGATCATTCATTCAGTCCGTGCCCATTCTAATGCCGATCGACGGCGCTGGCAATCGCGCC
>DASVNI010000266.1:0-5976 GCA_036383935.1 Gemmatimonadaceae bacterium
CGCACGCGCTCCGCACCGTCCTCGATGCCGAGGAGGATCGGCAGGCTCGGACCGTAGATGTCCGCGTCCATCAGGCCTACGCGCAACCCCTCGCGCGCCAGCGCGAGCGCGAGGTTGATCGCGACGGTGCTCTTCCCCACACCACCCTTCCCCGCGCCGACGGCGACCACGTGGCGCACCGTGGTCAGGCGCACCTGATCGGCCCACGGATCGGGGGTGCCCGCTCGCACCGGCACCGCCGTCGTCGGTCGCGGGGGGACGACCGTCACCTGCACGCTCGCTGCGCCGAGCGCACCGACCGCCGCGTTGATCGACTCGTCCAGCGCGCGCAGCACGCCGGGATCGCGCGTGTGCAGGCCGAGCGTGACGATGACGCCGTGATCGTCGATCTCGACGTGCTCCAGCATGCCGAGCGACACCAGATCGCGCGTCAGTCCGGGATATGCCACACGCCGCAACGTGTCCGTCACGGCGTCGGTGGTGAGATTGAAGCTGGGCTGAAGGTTCGGCACGCTCATCGCAAGCACTCTCGTCGGGTTACGACGAAGAGTGCGTGCGCGCGGCGATCAGCGGCGTGACGGTTGTCGCAAGGTCACGCGCCGCGCCGCGTCACTCGTAGTTCGCGCGCTCGCCTGGCCGGCCGAGGGTGCGCAGCCGTGCGACGTCAGGGATGCGTAGCCGCCGGCCAGAGAGCGGTTCGATCACTCCCTTCTCGCCGAGCTGCTTGAGCGCGCGCGAGACCGATTCGCGCGCCGTGCCGAGCTCCTGGGAGAGCTCCTCACGCGTCCGGTCGAGGACGATCTCCGTACCGTCCGGCGTGACTTCGCCATGCTGCTCGGCGTATTCGGCGAGGAAGCTCGCCAGGCGCGCGGCCACGTCGCGGAAGGCGAGCGTCTCGGTCACGTGCACGAGATGTCGCAGCCGCTTGCCGAGCTCGCGGATGACCGCCTCGGCGACGTCGGGGTTGGCACGGTACAGCGCTTCGAACTCCGCCCGCGGGATGAAGGCGAGGCGCGACTCCATCTCGGTCATCGCCGACGCGGGGTACGCGCCGCCGTCGAGGAGGGGCAGCTCGGCGACCGGGCGGCCAGGCCCTTCGACGTGGAGCACCTGCTCGCGCCCCGTCGGGCTCGTGCGGAAGATCCGGACGCGGCCCGACTCCACGACGTACAGCCCGCGGCACGGCTCCCCCGTCGAGAAGAGCAAGCTGCCCTTCGCGTAGGTCCGCAGCACCGACCGCGCGGCGAGCCGCGCGCGCGCCTCGTCGCTGAAGTTGGCGAACAGCGGCACGCGCTTCAGCAGTTCCTGTACGTCCACTACGTGGACCTCCTGATGGAAGGCACCCGTGACAACCGTCACGCAGGCGATGCCCCTCGCCGCGCACACTACGCACATCGGGGTCAGCGCCGCGATGACCCCGAGCATGGATGCCTCAACCTATACCCGACATCGATATGAGTGAACCCGATCCGCGAGTCGAGCTGCTCTGGCGTGCGCTGTCGCGAGTGATCGACCCCGAGCTCGGCATCGACGTCGTCTCGCTCGGCCTCGTGTACGGCGTCGAGGTCCAGGAGGACGTCGCACACATCACGCACACGCTCACGACGCGTGGCTGCCCGATGGAGCGCTACATCACCGACGCCATCCGAGCCGCCGCGCTGGAGGTGGAGCACATCTGCGGCGTCGAGACGCACATCGTGTGGGAGCCCTCCTGGCACCCGGGGATGATCGCGGCCAACAGCTGGTAGCAGTTGGGGTCAGACACCGGGGTCAGACACCGGGGTCAGACCCCGGCGGTTTCGATAATCGGAATCGTGCGTGTGACAACAGTCACGCGCACCAGCTGAGCGCACGGGTAGCCTGGGGCATGACTGACAACCTCGAGCGGGAGGACGTCGCCCCGCATCCGGCGATCATCCAGGGCGGCATGGGCATCGGCGTCTCCAACTGGAGGCTCGCGCGCGCGGTGTCCCGCCTGGGACAGCTGGGCGTCGTCTCCGGGACCTCGATCGACACAGTGCTCGTGCGCCGGCTGCAGGACGGCGACCCCGGCGGGCACGTGCGCCGAGCGATGGAGCACTTCCCCATCCCCGGCGTCAACCAGCGCGTGCTCGAGCGCTACTTCCTGCCGTGCGGCCGGCGGCCGGACCAGCCATACGCCATGCTCTCGATGTACCGCGCATCGGTGAGTCTGGCGCGCCAGCAGATCACGATGCTGGCGAACTTCGTCGAGGTCTGGCTCGCCAAGGAGGGGCACGACGGCATCGTCGGCATCAACCTCCTGACGAAGGTGCAGATGCCGAACCTGCCCTCGCTCTACGGCGCCATGCTCGCCGGCGTGAACTACGTGCTGATGGGCGCCGGCATCCCACGCGAGATTCCCGGTGCCCTCGACGCGCTCGCGCGGCACGAGGTGGCCACGCTGAAGCTCGACGTCGAGGGTCCGACGGACGCCGCGCCAGTGTTCCTCACCTTCGATCCGTCCAAGCACTGGATTCCGGATCAGCCGCTGATGCGGCCGCGGTTCCTCGCCATCGTCTCCGCTCACACGCTCGCCGCGACGTTGGCGCGCAAGGCGACGGGTCGCGTCGACGGCTTCGTCGTCGAAGGACCAACGGCCGGAGGGCACAACGCACCGCCGCGCGGCGAGCTGCAGCTCACCCCCGAGGGCGAGCCACTGTACGGTGAGCGCGACATCGTCGACCTGGCGAAGATGCGCGAGCTGGGCCTTCCCTTCTGGCTCGCCGGTGGCACGGGCACCGGCGACTCCGTGCGTGCGGCTCGCGAATGTGGCGCTGCAGGCGTGCAGGTCGGAACGCTGTTCGCCTACTGCGACGAATCGGGTCTCGCCCCCAAGCTGCGCGCCGAGGTGATCGCCGGCGTGGCGAAGGGCGCGACGCGCATCAGAACCGACCCACGCGCCTCACCCACCGGCTACCCGTTCAAGGTCGTCGAAGTGGAAGGGATGGCGCGTCAGGACGACACGCGCGCCCGCATCTGTGATCTCGGGTATCTGCGGACGGCGTATCGCACGTCGACCGGCCGGCTGGACTATCGCTGTCCCGCCGAACCGGTCGACAGCTACCTCGCCAAGGGCGGCCGCCTGGAAGACACCGTCGGACGGCGATGTCTGTGCAACGGGCTCACGGCGAACATCGGTCTGCCCCAGCGCCGCGGCGAAGGCGAGGAGCTTCCGCTGATCACCAGTGGCGACGACCTGACGTCGATCCTGCGCCTCGCGAAGCCGCGCGGCAGCTACGCCGCGTCCGACGTGATCGCGCACCTCCTCGGCAGCACGTCATGACGTCTTCTTCGGCGCGCCGTTGAACGGCGCGCCGACGCCACCCGGCTGGCCGAGCGTCGAGAGTCCGCGGTAGCCGGCCGCGATGTCGCGCAGGGCCTTCTGCGGATCCGTGTCGCCGCCGTCGGCGTTGTCCTGCTCGCTGCACCACCACGCGCCCGCGCCCTCGAGCCTGGATTCGCGCACGAAGCGGGCGACGTCCAGATCGCCGTAGCCGAAGGGACAGATCACCCAACCCTCGGGCGTCTTCGGTGCGGTGATACCGTCCTTGGCGTGCAGGATGACGTAGCGTGACGGATCGCTCGCGACCTGCTTCGCCGGATCGAACACGGCCTGCACCGTGCTGCCATCGGCGGCGGTGTACGAGCGGAACTGATGCTGTGCCACGTGCGCCCAGAACAGGTCGAACTCGCACTTGACCCACTTCGCGTCGGTGTGCTTGAGGAAGTAGTCCATCACGCGAATGCCCGACGAACGCGTGTACCCCTTCGCGTCGCGCGGCCCGGAGTCGAGCAGGAAGCTCCAGGGGATCTGATGGCTGTGCGAGTAGATCGGGATGCCCGCGCGCTGCGCCTTCACCGCCATCGCGTTCCAGCTCTCGATCGCCTTGTCCACCTCGTCCTTCTGCTGCGACGTGTTGGTCGCGTCGTGCGAGCCCGTCTGCGGCTGCCCGAGGATCGCCGCCGACTCGAGCGCCGCGTCGATCGTCGCTGGGCTGAGTCCGATCGCTCCGCCGTTGGAGACGGAGGCGTTGTAGTGTCCGATCGCCTTGATGCCCGCCGCATCGAGCCAGGCGCGTACCTGCTTCGCCGACGGGTTGGCGCCTCCCTCGGCAGCGGGGGCCTGCGAGAAGCTCGGGCCGCCGCTGAAGCTGAAGAACTCGATGCCCGAGTAGCCGACGGTCGCGGCGAACTCGATGACTTCACGCAACCCGCTCGGCAGCGTCGGATATTTCGTCTTGTCATTCATGAGCATGGTGCGCGCGCTGTACGCCATCAGCGCGCGGCGAGCGCGCGGGATGGCGACGTTCGCACGTTCGGCGACGTCCGGCTCCGCGGCGCGCGCCACGGCATCCCCACGCATCCCGCTACCGAGGGTCAACGCCGCCGCCGCGCCGGCCGCGACGCCCAACAGGTCACGCCGCGAGAGCGTTCCGTCATCGTTCTTCTCTCCTTTCGACATCAGAACCTCCGTGAGTGCGGAAATGCGGGAACGCGAGATAGGGTGTCATCCCGAGCGAAGTCGAGGGATCTGCACTTTGAAGGGCAGGTGCAGATCCCTCGACTCGCTGCGCTCGCTCGGGATGACACGGTCGGCCCATCGCGGGGAAGATGAAGAACGGCCCCGCGACGCGCGAGCGCCACGAGGCCGGCCGATCACCGTCAACCGAAAACCGTCAACTGTTGATTGCTAACGGCGGTGCTCCCCCGGTCCGCAGAAAATCCGCGAACTCCTCAGGCAACCCCGCCGCTCTGACGCCCGCGATCGTTCGCTCGATCTCGTATGGCACGCGCACCTGCTCGACGTGCGGTAACGCGCCGCCGAGGTCGACGAGTGCATAGCCGGCCAGCCAGTGGCCGTCCTTCGGACGACCGACGCTGCCGGTGTTGATGAAGTGAACCCCTTCCACCACGCGATGCCAGGGCTTGTGCGTGTGGCCGAACGCGATCGCATCTCCCGATTCGAGCCCTACCATACCTGCCATCTTCAGGCAGAACTCGTCCGTGCGGTCTTCCGTCCAGTAGACGGTGTTCAATGTCGGCGTGCCGTGCACGATGACGAGCCGCGGTCCTCGCGTGTGGCCGCCCAGCGGACGCAGGTCCAGCGAGAAGGGCAGGCCGCCGAGATACCGCTTCGTCTCCGTGGTCGTGGTGCGGAGCGTGTAGCCGTAGCTGACGTGTGCAAGCTCCTCCTGGCGAGGACTCTCCGAGCGACAGCCGCAATGTGCGTAGCCCGTGGCGACCGTCGAGTCGTAGTTGCCGGCCACGCCGGCGATCGCCCGCTCGCGCAGGCGCTCCACGACCTCGTTCGGCTCGGCGGAGTAGCCGACCAGGTCACCGGCGTGATAGATCGCGTCCACATCGCCACGCCGATCGATGTCGGCGAGGACGGCGTCGAGCGCGGCGAGATTCGCGTGGATGTCGGAGATCAGCGCGTAACGCATGCGATCACGCGCCCGCGGCGCACTCGCGGCACATCACGGTCGCCGACGCGGGACACGCCTCGCGGAACTCCGCCGTCGCCCGGATGTCTTCCGGTACTGCGTCGCGCGCGACGGTGTGGAAGCCGAACGTCGGGAAGTAACGGTCGGCGCTCGTCGTGAGGAGGTAGAGCGCGTTGATGCCGCGCGCTTCCGCGTCGGCGATGGTGCGCGTCACGAGAGCGCGGCCGAGCCCCTGCGAGCGCCACGCGTCGCGCACGGCGACGGAGCGGAGGAGCGCATTGTCGCAGCAGATCTCGAGACCGGCGACACCGACGATGTCGGTGCCGACCTCGGCGACGATGAATGTCGGGAGCGCTTCACGCACGCCGTCGAGCGGAAGCTGCGACGCCGTGAGCAGCCGCTCGACGGCGGCGAGATCGTCCGCGCGCGCCGGCCGGAGTTTCGGCGCGGCGTCTCTGTTGATGTCGATACTAGTGGCCATCGCTCGCTGTGTTAGCGGAAAGTTGCTGCG
>DASVNI010000267.1:0-7327 GCA_036383935.1 Gemmatimonadaceae bacterium
GAGCGCCTTCTCGACCATCTTCAGCGCTTCGCCCTTCAGCTCCTCGCCACCCTCCAACGCGAAGGCCCGCAGCGAGTAGATCACCTCGCGCTGCTGGTTCATCACGTCGTCGTACTCGAGGAGCCGCTTGCGGCTCTGGAAGTTCTGCAACTCGACGCGCTTCTGGGCCTGCTCGATGGAGCGCGTGATGAGCGGATGCGTCAGCACCTCGCCCTCCTGCGCGCCCATGCGGTCCATCAGACGGGCGATGCGCTCGGAGCCGAACAGACGCATCAGGTCGTCCTCGAGCGAGAGGAAGAACTGACTCGCTCCCGGATCCCCCTGTCGGCCGGCACGACCGCGAAGCTGGCGATCGATGCGCCGCGACTCGTGCCGCTCGGAGCCGATGATGTGTAGTCCGCCCATCTCCTCGACCTGGACGTCCTTGCCGTCGAGATCCTTCACGATGGACGGCCTGGCCTCGGTGACGCCATCGCCGAGTTTGATGTCGGTACCACGGCCGGCCATGTTCGTGGCGATCGTGATCCCACCTGCCTGGCCAGCGTTCGCGACGATCTCCGCCTCGCGCTGGTGATACTTGGCGTTCAGCACGTTGTGCTGCAGACCGGCGCGCTGGAACAGCTTCGACAGCGTCTCCGACGAGTCGACGCTCGTCGTACCGATCAGCACCGGATACCCGAGCGTGTGCAGGCGGCGCGTCTCCTCGACGATCGCGTTGTACTTCTCACGGCGCGTCTTGTAGACGAGGTCGTGGCGATCGTCGCGGATCACTTCCCTGTTCGTCGGGATGACCGCGACTTCGAGCTTGTAGATCTGATAGAACTCCGTCTCTTCCGTCTCGGCCGTACCGGTCATGCCGGCCAGCTTCTCGTACATGCGGAAGTAGTTCTGGATCGTGATCGTGGCCATCGTCTGCGTCTCACCCTTGACGCGGACTCCCTCCTTGGCCTCGACCGCCTGGTGCAGTCCTTCCGACCAACGCCGGCCAGGCATCGTACGACCGGTGAACTCGTCGACGATGAGGACCTCGCCGTCCTGGACGACGTAGTTGACGTCCTTGTCGTACAGCGCGTGGGCCTTCAGCAGCTGGTGGACGATGTTCAACCGCTCGCTCTTGGCCGCGTAATCGATCTCGAGATCGCGCCGCGCGGCGATCTTCTCCTCGGGAGAGAGATCGGCGGCGTGATCGATCCGGTGCACGGCCTCACTCAGATCGGGCAGCACGAACGCCTCGTGATCCGCCGGCGACATGAATTCCACGCCGCGGTCGGTGAGGTGCACCGAATGCCCACGCTCGTCGAGGACGAAGAGCATCTCCTCCTCGATGTCGCGGAACGCCTGCTTCGACGGGGGAAGCTTGCGATCCGCGATGTGATCGAGCTCCATCTTCTGCACGAGCTGCTTGTTGCCCGGCTCGTTCATCAGCTTGAGCAGCCGGCGGTTCTTCGGATGCCCGAGCTGCGCCTGATACAGCTTGAGGGCGGCCTCGTGGGTGCTGCCCGACTCGAGCAGCCGTTCGCCTTCGGCGACCAGCACGTTCACGAGCTCCGTCTGCTTGCGGACGAGGCGCGCGACGGCGGCGTTGTGCTCGAAGTACTGCGCGTCGCTCTCGTTCCCCACAGGGCCCGAGATGATCAGCGGGGTGCGGGCCTCATCGATGAGCACCGAGTCGACCTCGTCGACGATGGCGAAGATGTGCGCGCGCTGCACTCGCTGCTCGAGCGAGGTCACCATGTTGTCGCGCAGATAGTCGAAGCCGAACTCGTTGTTCGTCCCGTACGTGATGTCGGCCCGATATGCGTCCTTGCGCTCCTGCGTCCCCGCTTCGCTGTCGTCGAGACAGCCGACGGTCAGGCCGAGGTAGCGATACAGGTGCCCCATCCACTGCGAGTCGCGCCGGGCCAGGTACGAGTTCACCGTGACCAGGTGCGCGCCACGACCGGGCAGCGCATTCAGGTAGAGCGGCAGCGTCGCGACGAGCGTCTTGCCCTCACCGGTCGCCATCTCGGCGATCTTGCCGAAGTGGAGCTGGATACCGCCCATGAGCTGGACGTCGTACGGCACCATGTTCCACTCGAGATCGCGGCCGGTCACGTTGACCGTCGTGCCCACCAGCCGGCGTGACGCCTCGCGGACGGTGGCGAACGCCTCGGGCAGGATCTCGTCGAGTGTCTCTCCGATGGCGCGCCGCAGATCGCCTTCCACGCCGCCGGTCCCATCCACCCCGCTCAGCTCGTTGTCGAGCCGCTCACGCTCCGCGGCATCCGACGCGGAACGCTTCTGCTCCTTGAGCTCGTCGACACGGGCCTCGAGATCCGCGGTGCGCTCCCGCAGGATGCCGCGGAACTTCTCCGTCTGACCACGCAGCTCTTCATCCGACGCGCTCGCCAGGCGCTCCTCATGGGAGTGGACGGCGTCGACGATCGGAATGAGCCGCTTCTTTTCGCGTTCGTGGCGAGTGCCAAGGAACGCCGTGAGTACACGCTTGAACATGCAGTCCTCTACCGATACAGCCGGTGCTCGGCGATATAGTCCGCCACGGCATCCGGCACGAAACCGCGAATGGTTCGCCCGTCCCGCACCCGGGCTCGCAGCTCGGTGGACGAGATGTCCACGCGACGCGACTGCAGCACCTGCACCTCCCCCGTGGCTGACGGCGTGAGCGTTGTGTCGCCCCGTACCATCACGACGATCGTGGCGAGCGCCCGAACTCGCGCCGGCTCCCGCCACTGCTCGAAGAGGGCGTAGGCATCGGCACCAAGGAGCAGGAACAGTTCCGCTCCGGGATTCGCCTCCGCCAGCCCTGCCAAAGTGTCAACCGTGTAAGATAACCCGGGCCGGTCGATTTCCGCGGGATCGACCGAGAACCCTGGGATGCCCTGCACAAGGCGCTCGGTCATGGCGAGCCGGTCGGCCGGGCTGGCCGATGCTCGTCCCACCTTCAGCGGCTGATTCGACGCGGGCACGAAGCGCACGCCGTCGAGATCGAGCTGCTCCGCCGCGTCGATCACGGGAAGCAGATGGCCGAGGTGCGGCGGGTCGAAGCTCCCGCCGTAGACGCCGAGGCGCACGCCTCAGCTGGTGGGAGGGCCCGTCGCCGGGGTGGCTCGCGTCGAGTCGGCGGTCGAGGGCGTCACCGGCGGCGCGACGTCCGCACAGGTCGCCTTCACCTCGGCGTCGTCGGGGAAGCTGCGTCGAAGCTCCGCGCACTGGTCGGCCGCGTCGTCCTTGTAGCGGATCGCCTTGTACGCGTCCACCAGACGGAGCTGCGCCATCCGCGCCGACGGTGTCGTCGGATACTTCGCGACGACGTCCTTGAAGTAGATGATCGCCGAGTCGTGCGCCTTCCGGCGCAGGTAGTACATCCCCGAGAGATAGTTCTTCTGCGCGAACATCTCCTCGAGGTCGGCGAGCTCCCTCTTCGCCGTCTCGAGCAGGGGCGAGTTCGGGAAGAGACCGATCAGCGTGTTGTACGCGGTCTCGGCACTCTCTCCATACGTCGGATCCAGCGTCGGCTTGCGCCAGAGCTTCTTGTACGACCGGGCGGCCTCGAGGGCCGCGTCGTCCGCCAGCGTGTCGTCGGGAAAGCTCTCGACGATGTGGTTGAAGCTCGTGCCGGCCAGCACCCACTCGTTGCGGCGCTGATGGGCTCGCCCGAGGTACCAGTGCGAGCGGGGCAGCAGGGTGTCGCGAGCGGGCAGGTCGGTCGTGAGCTTCTCGAACACCGAGACGGCATTCTCGTACCGGCCAGCCTGAAACTCCTCCAACCCGGCCTTATACAGCGCCTCGTTGGTGGTATATGTGCCGATTTTAAAGTCGGGATGGCATGCCGCGAGCGACAGCAGCAACACGGCGAAGAGCACCCGGCGAGACGAAGTCATAGTAAAGCAGGTACCCGCGAGAGACCGATCGGTTCGGGGGGAACCTGGGAAAGATACACCCGGCTCCCCCTCCAGCCCACCATCGCGGTACACGTCTCCTCTCCGGATGCGACTCACGCTCATCCGCGGGTCGCCAACGTCGGCCGCGGCCGCGGGGTGCGCGGCGCCATCAACGGTGTGCCGATGTACTGCCGGAAGTACTCGATGGTCCGCGCCAGGCCGTCACGCACGTGAACCTTCGGCTCCCAGCCCAGCATGGTGCGCGCGCGGGTGATATCGGGCTTCCGGACCTTCGGATCGTCCTTGGGCAGCGGCTCGTAAACGATCGGCGCGCGGGTTCCCGTCAGCTCGACGACGAGCTCCGCGAGCTGCTTCACCGTGTACTCGTCGGGGTTGCCGATGTTGGTCGGGTTGCTGTCGCCGTTCATGAAGAGCTTGTAGATGCCGTCCACCTCGTCCGACGCGTAACAGAAGCTGCGCGTCTGCGACCCGTCCCCGTAGACCGTGAGCGGCTCGTTGCTCAGCGCCTGGACGATGAAGTTCGAGACGACGCGTCCGTCGCGCGGCCGCATCCGTGGCCCGTAGGTGTTGAAGATCCGGACGATGCGCGTGTCGAGGCCGTGCCAGGTGTGGTAGGCCATCGTGAGCGCCTCGCTGAACCGCTTCGCCTCGTCATAGACACTGCGCGGTCCGACGGGGTTTACGTTCCCCCAATACTCCTCCTTCTGGGGATGCACGAGCGGATCGCCGTACACCTCGGACGTGGAGGCAATGAAGAAGCGCGCACCCTTGGCCTTCGCGAGGCCCAGGGCGTTGTGCGTGCCGAGTGATCCCACCTTGAGCGTCTCGAGCGGCAGCTCGAGGTAGTCGATCGGGCTGGCGGGCGAGGCGAAGTGCAGCACGCCGTCGAGAGGCCCACCGACATACGTGTACGTCGAGATGTCGTGGCGCAGGAACTCGAAGCGATCGTTCCCCATCAGATGCGCCACGTTGTCGGGGTGGCCCGTGACGAAGTTGTCGAGCCCCACGACGTCATGTCCTTCAGCGAGGAACCGATCGCACAGATGCGATCCGAGGAAGCCCGCCGCTCCGGTGATGAGAACCCTCACGACTGCCCCCCGCGCCCGATCGACGCATAGGTGAATCCGAGCGTCGCCATCTTGCGACGGTCGTACAGATTCCGTCCGTCCACCACGACGGGCTTCTTCAAGGTGTCCTTGATGCGGCCGAAATCGGGGTGACGATACTCGTTCCAGTCGGTGACGATCACCAGGGCGTCGGCGCCCGGCAGCGCGGCGTAGCTCGTCTCGGCGTACGTGATGCGGTCGCCGATGCGTCGCTGCGTCTCGTGCATCGCGACGGGATCGTGCGCGACGACTTCAGCGCCGGCCTCCAGCAGCTCATCGACGAGGACGAGCGACGGCGCCTCGCGCATGTCGTCCGTGTTCGGCTTGAAGGCGAGTCCCCAGATGGCGATGCGGCATCCGCGCAGGTCACCCAGGAGACCCTTCAGCTTGTCGAACAACCTGTGCTTCTGGACTTCGTTGGCTTCTTCCACCGAGGTCAGCACGCGGAGGGGCATGGCGCACTCCTTCGCGGTGCGGACGAGCGCCTTGACGTCCTTCGGAAAGCACGAGCCGCCGTAGCCCGGTCCGGGAAAGAGGAAGGCGGGACCGATGCGCGCATCGGAGCCGATGCCTTTCCGGACGTTGTCGACGTCGGCGCCCACCCGCTCACACAGGTTCGCGATCTCGTTCATGAACGAGATGCGCGTCGCCAGCATGGCGTTCGCCGCGTACTTCGTCATCTCGGCGGAGGGGATGTCCATGAAGATGATCGGCTTGCCCGTGCGCACGAACGGCGCGTACAGCTCGGCCATCGCGCTCCGGGCGTGGTCGCTGTCCACGCCGATCACGACGCGATCCGGCTTCATGAAATCGTCGATTGCCGCCCCTTCCTTCAGGAACTCCGGGTTACTGCACATGTGGAACGGGAACCTGGCGTGCTTGCTCACGCACGCCGCCACCTTCGCCGCGGTACCTACCGGCACGGTCGACTTGGTGACGATCACGAGCTCGCGCTTCATGTGCCGCCCGATCTGTTCCGCTACGGCGAGCACATGCCGGAGATCCGCGGAGCCATCCTCATCGGGCGGCGTGCCGACGGCGATGAACACGACGTCCGCCGTCGAGATGGCAGCGGGGACGTCCGTCGTGAACCGGAGTCGCCCCTGGCTCTGATTCCGCTCGACGTAGTCGTCGAGGCCGGGCTCGTAGATCGGCAGGACGTTCTGCTGCAGCCCGTCGATCTTCGCCTGATCGAGGTCGGCGCACACGACGGGATTTCCGGTCTCGGCCAGACACGCGCCGAGGACGAGGCCGACGTAGCCGGTCCCTATCACGGTGATGTTCACGGAGTCCTATTCGGGTGGAGTGGGACGGCGGCGGGCAGGAGCGTCACCCTCGTCCGGCGTCGTCATTGAACACGAGCGTCACCGTCCGAAGAAGGCACGCACCCCGGCGACGACCTCGTCGAGCTGGGCGTCACTCAGTTCTGGGAAGATCGGCAGCGACAGCACCTCCTTCGCGGCACGCTCGCTCTCGGGGCACTGCCCCTCCCGATAGCCAAGGTAGGCGAAGCAGGGCTGGAGATGCAGCGGCAGCGGATAGTAGATCGCGGTGCCGATCCCGCGCGTCTTGAGGAACGCCTGCAGGTCGTCGCGGCGTGGTACGCGGATGGTGTACTGGTTGAAGATCGACTCGTTCTCGGGGCGCACGACGGGCGTGCGGACGTCCGCCAGGTCGGCGAACGCCGCGTCGTAGAACGCGGCGTTGCTGCGCCGCTTCGCGCTCCATCCGGCCAGATGCGGCAGCTTGGCGCTGAGCACCGCCGCCTGCAGCGCGTCCAGGCGAGAGTTGTAGCCGACTTCGTCGTGGAAGTACTGCTTGGCGCCCCCGTGGACGCGGAGACGCCGCAGTCGCTCGGCGAGGGCGTCGTTCTGCGTGACGAGCATGCCGCCGTCGCCGTAGCCGCCGAGGTTCTTCGACGGGAAGAAGCTGAACGTACCGATCGTCGCGACCTCGCCCGCCATGCGCCATTCACCGTCGATCATCCGGCGCGCGCCGATGGATTGTGCGGCATCCTCGATGATCGGCAGGCCCGGCACGATGGAGGCGATCGTCTCGATCGGAGCCATCTGCCCGAACAGGTCGACGGGGACGACCGCCTTGGTGGCCGAGCGGCGCGCCGCCGCGATGGCGGAGGGGAGGATGTTGAAGGTGTCGGGTTCGATGTCGACGAACACGGGCGTGGCGCCGACGTTGTGGATCGTGCCAGCCGTCGCGAAGAAGGTGAACGGCGTCGTGATCACCTCGTCACCGCGGCCCACATCGAGCGCGCGCAGAGCGAGGAGGAGTGCATCGGTGCCGTTGGCGCAGCCGATGGCG
>DASVNI010000268.1:0-3397 GCA_036383935.1 Gemmatimonadaceae bacterium
CCGATCGATCCGACCCCTCCCGCGTTGAACAGCCCGAACAGATGCTGCCTCTCCACGACGGAGGTCCACGTGACCGATGGACCGCCGACGGTCGAGCTGTCGTCGGGGAAGTGCACGACGGAGAGTCCCATGTCCAACGCCGATCGCTGCTGCGCGGCAAGCGGCCTGCCCACCGTCGTCGCGATGAGCAGGCCGCAGAGCATCATGGAAAAGTTCAGGTGCACCTATGGTCGTCGCTTGGGCTTCGCCGCGTCACCTGTCCCGGATTTACCGCCGAGGTTCAGCATGCCGGGGTCAGTGTACGCTCCGGATACCGCGGAGGCACTCACCCCACCATTGACCGCGGACTCGATCGCGCGCAACCGGAACACGGCCGACTCCTCGGCGGGGACACCGGCGCCGACGTCCGATTCCACGGCCACGCCGAACGCTAGCACCTCGCGCGGCGCCACGCCGCGCTTGAGCAGCTCGACGACCATCTGCGTCGCGCGGCTCGGAGCGACTCCGCTCGCGACCAGCTGTGCCAGCGCGCCGAGTGGTGCGGCGAGATCGCGCGCTCCGCCAGTCGCGCGCAGCGTCCGAAGCGCGCCTACATCCGCGCCGGCTGCCAGCGCGTCCGCGCCGGCTACGAGCTCCGCCGCGTTCGACATCGGCCCGAGCGCAGAACGCGCAGAGTCGAGCCGCGTCGCGAGCGCCGTGACGGCACTGCGGATCCGCGCTGGCGCAGCGCGCTTGATCTGCCCCTCGCGCACCTTCGCCTCGAGTGGCTCGACCGGGAGCCCTCGCTCCTGGGCGCGACTCATCTCACGGCGAAGTGCCGCCTGCGTCACGCTGTCGAGCGAGGCGGCACCTGCGGCGTAGGCCACCTGCTGCGCTCCGACGACGCGTGCGGCGCCGGCCGACGCGCCGAGCGCCAGTGCGACGACGAAGAGTGCGCGTCGCGTCACGGCTGTCCGACGAGAAGGACGGAGCCGGGACGCCCGAAGTCGGCGTCGCGCGACTGCGGCATGCGCGGATCACGCATCCAGATGCTGTCGTCCACGATAAAGGCGTACACGTGGCGGCCAGGCAGCAACGCTACGGTGCCGCTCCACAGCCCGCTCGCCGGGTCGCGCTCGAGGGTGGTGGCGTGCGCATCCCAGCCGTTGAAGTCTCCCACGACGCTCACGCGGTGCGCCGCCGGTGCACGAAGCACGAGCTGCACCGGGAGCGGAGCCACGCCGGCCGCGTCGCTCGCAGCGAGATGCCTCGTCGCACTCGGCGCCGGCTTCGCCGTGCTCGCCGATGCCGGAGCGCTCGCGGCCACCGTCTGCGCATTGGCCCGCGTCGCCGACCGACCTGAGTCGACCACTTTCTGTCTCCAGACCATGAGCGCGACGACGGCCGCCGCGGTCACACCCATCGACCCGGCCAGCCGCCACCAGCGCGCGGCGCGCATGCGCGCTTCGCGGGCACGTTCCCGTTCGGCGGCCACCGCGACCAGCACTCTAGCCTTGTGCGTGGGATCGACGGCCGGCGGCTGCCGGAGTGCAGCCGTGATGCGTGTGATCGTCTCGTCAGTCTCGTCGTGCATGCCGTTCCTCCGTGAGCCACGAGCGCAATGCGTCGCAGGCCCGCTTCACCCGCATCTTGAGCGCGGAGACCCCCGCGCCCGTCGCTATCGACATGTCCTCGTACGACAGGTCTTCCACGTGCCGCAGCAGGAACGCTTCGCGCTGCTCCGCCGGAAGTGCCGCCAGCGCAATCGCAATCTCCTCGCGCCACGCGATCGCGTCGTCGTGGCGGTGCTCGCTCGGCCGGTCGGGCACCTCGCCGAACTCCACGAACTCGGCCCGCCGGCGCTCCCGGGACCCGGCGCTACGGCACCGGTTCGCGAGGATCCGGAACAGCCAGGGCTCGAACGACTCCTGTTCGACGTAGGAGGGCAGGGCCCGGTAGACGCGCACGAACGTGTCCTGAACCGCCTCCTCCGCATCGCTCCGATCGTTGAGCATATGGAGCGCGAAGCGGAGGCAGCGGGCGTAGTACATGTCCACGAGACCCGCGAACGCGCGAACGTCCCCCTCCTGCGCCGCCCGGACCAGCAGGCTGCGCTCGGCGCTCCCGCCGACCGGCGAGGCCTCAGCGGTCGGGCGGATCAGTTGGAGGGCGGGGGGTCGGGACATGGGCTCGGAGGTACTTGGCAGACGGGCCGCGCGCCGGCGATCCAGGGATTCGCCGGCGCCACTCACCTTAACCGGCCGGGAGCCGCTCCGGTCACTCGCACGGGGAAGATTGCACGGTCGCCGTCGCCGGCTCGCGCCGAACACGAGTCGTTGACAGCTAACCCCGCGCCACTTAACTTTTTAGGCTCTACGCCACACGCTCACGAGTATTACACATGTCTTACGCAATCATTCGCACCGGCGGCAAGCAGTTCCGCGTCGAGCCGGGCAAGAAATATCGCTTCCCCACGCTCGTGGGCGAGGCCGGCGGGTCGATCGAGTTCAACGACGTCCTGCTCGGCAGCGATGGCCAGTCCGTGAAGACGGGCGTCCCGACGCTGTCGGGTGCCAAGGTCACCGGCGAGATCGTCAAGCATGGTCTCGGCGACAAGATCATCGTCTTCAAGATGAAGCGCCGGAAGAACTACGCGAAGAAGCAGGGTCACCGGCAGGGCTTCACCGAAGTCCGCATCAACGACATCACTCTCGGCTGACGCGAGGATAAAATGGCTCATAAGAAAGGCGTCGGCTCGTCGCGCAACGGCCGCGACAGCAACCCGAAATACCGCGGCATCAAGAAGTTCGGCGGAGAGCGGGTCGTGCCGGGCAACATCATCGTGCGCCAGTGCGGCACGCGTTGGCACCCGGGCAAGAACGTCGGTCTTGGTACCGACTACACGATCTATGCGCTCATCGACGGCGTGGTGAAGTTCGAGCACCAGAGCAAGACGCGCCTCAAGGTCAGCGTCTATCCGGTGACGCCCGAGACCACGACGGCGGCCTGACCGAGCCGATCTCGAATGCGAAGAGCCCTCCGCCGTGCGGAGGGCTCTTTTTCGTTCGACAACTGGAGCCGCGGCGCACAACTTTCATCGTGCTGATCCCGTACGATCGTAGGACACGACGGAGGGACCTATGGCTATCTGGAGCACTCTGAAGGGCGAGCTCGACAAAGCAGGACGCGCGGCGCAGGGCGCGCTCGACGAGGGCAAGCTGCGCCTCGAGCAACACCGGGCGAAGCAGCGCGCCGAAGCAGCGGCTGCGTCGCTGGGATTTGCCGTCTACCGCGCGCGGGCCGCGGGCGGCGAGTTGGAAACCGAGCGCTACTCCGTGCTCGCGGCGACGCTCGCCAGCGCAGAGGCCGAAGTGGCCCGCCTGGAGCGCGAGATCGCTGCGCGCGCGCAGAGCGCGGC
>DASVNI010000269.1:0-1648 GCA_036383935.1 Gemmatimonadaceae bacterium
GCCGAGCGACGCGCGCTCCTGCATCCGCCGCTCCATCTCGGCGGAGCTGGGACCCTGCTGAAGATCACCGATGCCCGGCTGCCCGCCCATCGGGCCGCGGCTGCTACCGCCCATGCCGCCACCGCGGCGCTGAGCGTGTGCACTGGCTGGAAGAACGAGGAGCGCCGAAGCGAGGACGACGTAGGGGAGGATTCGCATGGGACGATGGGTGGGACCTGCGGGAATGAGGGAATGCGGGAGCGCGGCAATGCGGGACGGCGCTCACCGATCTCAGTACCTACGCAGTTGACGCTCCGTTGGTCCGGCGCGGGCTCCGGTCATCCCGAGCGAGACGAGTCGAGGGATGCGCACCTCACAGATCCTTGCGCCGAGGTTTCACGCGGGGAGCGCGGAGGATCGCGGAGGGACGCGGAGGTCAGCTTTGGGGGTCGAGTACTACGCACCGGAGCGCACCTCCTTTCCATCCACGACTTCAAAATCCTTTTGGGCGTGGCGGAGAGATCTCTCCACCAGGCTCCGCGTCCTCCGCGGGCCGGGGCGCTAGTGCTCCTACGTCGGTGCACCGCTCCGCGCCCTCCGCGTCAAACTGCGGCGCGATGGAGCGTCCCCAGGCCGCTCAGGAAACTCACCCGACGCGCAGCGCACCCAGTACGACGTCCAGCGCCCGCACCCTCCCCATCGTCGGGAGGACGCGCCGCACCGTGTGCTCGTGCATCTCCCCGTCGCGCGACGCCATGACGTCGGGTACGAAGATCTGCTCGTAGGCGCGCTCGTTCGCCGAACGCGCCGTCGCCTCGACGCCGAGGTTGGTCGAGATGCCGCCAAGGATGATCGTGCGGATCTTTCGGCGGATGAGCTGCACCTCGAGATCCGTGTTGTAGAAGGCATTCGGCTGGTGCTTCGTGACGACGACGTCAGTCGGCTGGCGTCCGAGCTCGGGGACCAGCTCGGCGAAGTCGGCCGGCGGCTTCATCGGCGGGCGTGGCTGGTCCGCCTGCACTCGCGGGAAGAGCAGGCCGTCGGGGCCCGGATCGACGTGAACGAGAATGACCGTGACGCCCGCGTCGCGGCACGCCGCAGCAAGTCGCGCGGCGCGGGTGACGACCTCCATCGCCTTGATCGGGAAGGTGTCCGCGGCGACGATCCCCTTCTGCAGGTCGATGAGGACGAGCGCGGTCGTCGCCGCGTCGATGGTGAGCGTGGCATCGGTCATGGGCGTGTTCTCGCAGCGGGGAGGTCGGCCTCGAAGTAGGGCAGTGCGCCGAGCGGTGCCGACACCTCGATCGTACGCGGGCCGCTCACGCTAACGTCGTTCCACGCACGCCATCGGCCGGGCGGAATCTGCACCGTCCGCTTCGTGGCGCCCTTCGTCAATACCGGCGCGACCAGCACGCGATCACCGAGCATGAACTCGTCGCGCACGCTCTCGTAACCACGATGCGGGAAGGCGTACTCGAGCGAGCGGACGATCGGTTCTCCAGTCCGCGCCGACGCGCGCGCCAGCTCCATCAGGTAGGGTGTGAAGTGCTGCCGCGTGCGGACGACGTCGTGCACCAGCGCGAGATGGGTCGAGTCGAGCACGCGCCAGGGTGCGGCGGAGAACTGCATCATCGGCATCAACGCCGACGCCTGCGCCCAGCGCACGACG
>DASVNI010000270.1:0-21882 GCA_036383935.1 Gemmatimonadaceae bacterium
TGCGGCTCGGCACGTTGTACAGCACGATCGGCAGACCGACCGCCTCGGCGATGGCTCGGAAGTGCACGACCATGCCGCGCTGCGGTGGCTTGCTGTACATCGGCGCGACGTGGAGGAGATGCGTCGCACCTGCCTCGCGCACGGCGAGCGACAGCGCGATGGCCTTCCTGGTGTCGTTGGAGCCGGCGCCAGCGACCACGGGCACGCGTCCACGCGCCTGTTCGACGGTGATCTCGACGACGCGACGGTGTTCCTCGAGCGACATCGTCGCCGCCTCGCCCGTGGAGCCGCAGGGCACGAGGAAGTCGATGCCTTCGTCGAGCTGCCAGTCCACGAAGCTGCGCAGCGCACGCTCGTCGAGCGCGCCGGTCGCGGTGAAGGGCGTGGCGAGCGCCGTGCCGCAGCCGACGAGCATCGGTCCGGTCACGGTGAGACCTCGGTATCGGAAGAGAGTACGTCCCGCATGGTGAACACGCCGCGCCGGCCGACCAGCCATTTCGCAGCGACGAGCGCGCCCTCGGCGAACACGCGGCGATCGCGCGCTTCGTGCACCAGGCGCACCTGCTCGAAGGGCGCGTCGAAGATCACTTCGTGCGTGCCCGGGACCGAACCGGTGCGAATGCTCGTGATTGGGATCGCGCGCCCGAGCGATTCCTCGGCGGTGTGAGCGAGCGCGCCGGCCGTTCCGGACGGCGCGTCCTTCTTCGCCGAGTGATGCGTCTCGACGAGGTGCGCGTCGAATCCCTCGACCTGCTTGAAGAGTCTCGCGGCTTCGGCGACGACGCGGTCGAACACCGCCACGCCGATCGAGAAGTTCGGCGCCGAGAGCAACGCGCCGCCGCGCTGCTGCACTTCGGCCGCGACCTCGTCTCGGTGCGCGTACCAGCCCGTCGTCCCGACGACGATCGGACAGCCCGCCGCTGCGCACGCGCGAATGTTGTCGGGTGCCGCATCCGGCGTGGTGAACTCGATCGCCACCTGCGCGCCGGCCAGCGCCTCCTTGGTGACGCCGCGATAGTCCACGTGCGACGGGTCGAGCGTGGCGACGACCCTGAAGCCGCGTTCCGGGGCGAGCGACTCCAGCGCCCGTCCCATCTTCCCCATGCCGATCAGTGCGACGGAGATCTCTTTCATGTGCAGGTCGCCGAGTCGCCGAAGAATGCTGCGTGCAGCCGCTGCATGGCGGGCGGCACCTGCTCACCGTCCACGACGACCGTCAGGTTGATGCCGCTCGCGCTGAGGGAGAGCATGTGGACCTGGATGTCACCGATGGCCGTGAGCGCGCAGGCCATCGCCTTGCCGCCGTCGCTCAGCCCAGTCCCCACGACGGAGACGATGCCGCGATTGCGCTCGACCGTCACATCTCCGTGCTCGCGCAGGTCGACCATGAGCGCCTCGAGGCGGGACGCGTCGTCGATCGTGACCGAGACGCTGACCTCGGAGGTCGCGACGACGTCGACCGACGTCTTGTGGCGCTCGAACACACCGAACAGCCGGCGCATGAAGCCTTCCGTCAGCAGCATGCGAGCGCTGCGCACCTTCACGAGACTCACGCCACTCTTGCCGGCGATGGCCGTGACGGGACGTCGCGGCGCGTCGAAGGTGATGAGCGTGCCCGTCCCCTCCGGACGCCGCGAGTTGAGGATCCAGACCGGAATGCCCTTCGTGACCGCCGGAGCGATCGTGTTCGGGTGCAGCACCTTGGCGCCGAACGACGCGAGCTCGGAGGCTTCGTCGAAGGCGATCCGCTCGATGAGCTGCGAGTTCTTCACGACGCGAGGATCGGCCGTGAGCATACCATCCACGTCGGTCCAGATCTCGATGGCGTCCGCCTGCATTGCCGCACCGACGAGGGACGCGCTGTAGTCCGACCCTCCCCGTCCGAGAGTCGTGGTGACTCCATTGCCGCGTGCGGACCCGATGTAGCCACCCATCACCGGAATCTGCCCCTCGCGCAGGAGAGGCATGATCAGCCGCTGCGCGGCCTCGGCGATGGCATCCGGCTGCGGCTCGGCCTTGGTGTAGTTCTCGTCCGTGATGACGATCTGGCGCGCGTCGATGTGCGTCGCCGGAAGGCCGCGAAGCTTGAACGCCGCGACGACGAGCACGGACGACATCTGCTCACCCAGGCTGGCGATCGCATCGAGCGAGCGCGGGGTGAGATCGCCGAGGGTGTTGAGCGCGTCGGCGAGCATGGCGAGCTCGTCGAACATCGCGGAGAGCTCGGCGCAGATGTCGTCCGCGACCGCCTGGTCGGCGGCGAGGAGTAGCTGCGACTGCGTCAGGTGACGCTCACGAAGCTCCTCGATGGCGCGCAGCGCGCCGATGAGGTGACCGCGTGCCGCCTGCTCGGCGATGGCGAGGAGCGCGTTCGTCGCGCCAGCGAGCGCGCTGACGACGACGACCGGTTGCCGGTCGCGTCGCGCGCCGATGATGGTGGCCGTGCGAGCGATCGCCTCGGCGTCACCCACCGAGGTACCACCGAACTTGCAGACGATCACGCGAGTCCTGCCTGTCCCGTTGCGACGAGAAGCTCGGCGTTCAGCACCGACGCACCGGCGGCACCGCGCACCGTGTTGTGCCCCATCGCAACGAGCTTGACGTCGAAGAGGGGATCTTCGCGAACGCGACCCACCGTGACGGTCATGCCGCGGCCGGCGTCGACGTCGCGCCGCGGCTGCGGGCGGTTCTCGGCATCGGTCACGACGAGGGCCCGCTCGGGCGCGCTGGGCAGCCCGCGCGCGCACTCGTCGCCCTGCCAGTCGCGGAGCACCTCGAGCGCCGCGTCGGCGTCGACGTGCTTCTCGAAGTCGACGGACAGGCACACCGTGTGGCCGTTCTCCACCGCGACACGATTCGCGTGCGCGCTGATCTTGATCGGCGCGTGCTCGATGTGCGTCTCCATGCGGCGCCCGAGCATCTTCTGGATCTCGGTCTCGATCTTCCCTTCCTCGCCGCCGATGAAGGGGATCACGTTGCCAAGGATGTCGAGCGAGGCGACGCCGGGGTATCCCGCGCCGGAGATGGCCTGCATCGTCGCGACGAACAGCCGACGGACGCCGAACGCCTCGTGCAGCGGCGCGAGCGCCATGACCGCCATGATCGACGCGCAGTTGGCGTTCGTCACGACGCCCCCCTTCCACCCGCGATTCGCCCGCTGGACGTCGAGCAGCCCGAGGTGATCCGGATTGACCTCCGGGATCACGAGCGGGACGTCCTGGTCCATGCGGAAATTCTTCGCGTTGCTGAGCACGAGCCGGCCCGCTCTCGCGAACGCCGCCTCGACCTCACCCGCGACGTTCGCGTCCAGCGCCGAGAACACAATGGGTGCGCTGACCTCGGACGGATCGCACTGCACGACTTCGAGGTCGCGCACGGCCTCGGGAATCGCGGTTCCACCAATCCACCGCGTCGCGTCGACGTATTTCTTCCCCGCCGAACGCTCCGACGCCGCCACCTGCGCGACGTCGAACCAGGGATGGTCGGCCAGGAATCGAATGAACGACTGACCGACGGCGCCCGTGGCGCCGAGCACGGCGACGGGAATGCGGGACTTGGGGGAGAAGGGGCTCATGACGCGAGAAGGGTGCGTACGATACGCTCGTACGAGTCGACGGCCTGACGCAGCTCCTGCACGTCGATGAACTCGTCCGTCGTATGGGCCACGTGGATGGAGCCGGGGCCGAAGAGAAGAGGGGTGCCCCACCGGCTGAGGAGCGGGATGTCCGACGTGTACGCCACGGGCGACACCTCGAAGCCGGGGATGGTGTGGAAATGCTGGGCGGGAATGTACGAGCCCCATTCGAGCTCCGCGCGATCCCCCGCCCATGTCGTGAGCGACTCGCGCAGCGGCGCGACGTCGCCGACGACTCGGAACATCAGCTCCGCCTCGCAGAGGTCGGGAACGATGTTCGCCTCGGTGCCGCCGCGGATGGTGCCGATGTTCACCGTCGTCTCGCCGAGCACGGGATCGGTCGGCAGCGGCAGCGAGGTGACCGACGGCAGCAGGGCGAGCATCGGTTCGATCGCGGAGACGCCGAGATGAGCATACGCAGAGTGCGCGGCACGGCCGCGCGTGCGCACGACCACGCGCTGCGAGCCCTTGGCCCCGGAGGCGAGCGTGCTCTCGGTCGGCTCTCCGTTCACGAGGAACTTGCTGGTCGCCGGCAGATGATTCGCCGCGCGCGCGCCGTCGGAGCCCTTCTCCTCACCGACGACGAAGAGGAGGTCGACTCGCTTCTCACCGGCGTCGGAGAGACGCTCGGCGGCACAGAGCATCGCGGCGGCGATCCCTTTGGCATCACACGCGCCGCGGCCGTAGAGTCGCGACTTCTCCAGCCGCGGCCCGATGTAGGGCGGGACCGTGTCGAGGTGCGTCGAGAGCGTCACGCCGCCGCCGTTGTGGGAGGCCCAGACGTTTGCGCGACCCTTCGCGACTTCCTGCGACGTCACGTTCCAACCGCGCGTGATCAGCCAGCGGGAAACGAAATCGACGGCCGGTCCTTCAGCTCCGGTGGAGGACTGGAGAGCAAGAAGTTCTGCAGCAAGCGCGACGACGTCGGTCATAGCGCTCATAGTAGCCAGAGGCGAAGGTGAATTCCACCTTCGCCTCCGGAATTGCCGTCTGCCGTGCCGGCTCGATCAGAAGGTCGAGCCGCGCGTGCTGGTCGATGTCCCCGTCGCGCCGAAATCCGTCGAGGAGGTGCTCGTCGCCGCGGGAGAGATGTTCAGCCCCGACGTGTCGCCTTCACGCACGCGCTCGACGAACATCTGCTGCACGAGTCGATTGCCTTCGCGATGGAACTCGTCGTGCTCCCGCTCGCCCATCTCGCCGAGCTGCTGGAGACGCGCGATGCCGAGCGCTCTCCCCGCCTCGCGGAAGGTCTTGAATGTGTCCTCGGCCTGGCGTGACTCGACGATGTCACCGACGAGCCGGAGGAAATCGCTCTCGCGCGCGGCGTCGGCGAGATCGCGCGCGACACCGAGCGCCTTCCCAAGCGCCTTCTTCGCCTTGCCCGTCTCGGCGCCGAGCTCGCGCTGATAGTCCTCGAGCATGCGCTGATGCGCCTGCGCCTTCGGAAGAAAGCGTGCGCAGAGCGCGCGGTAGCGTGCGTCGTCCGCCTGCTTCTCGTGATCAGCCAGGTTCTCGACGAACGTCTGGTGCTGCATCACGGCGTTGTTGATCTGGCTCTTCAGGAAATCGGTTCCACGGTCCATGTACCCCTCCTGTGAAGCGTCCGGCTGAAAGGCCGGGAGGGGTGCAGAAGACGCGCCAGCGTGGACTACTGCGCAGTTCGGCGCAGCCGTGACGAGCCCGAGCGAGTTGTCGAGTTCCGAACCGCGGCGACTAGAGCTCGCCGGCGAGCACGCGACGACGGATCTCGGAGTAGTCGAGCGGCAGCGCCTGGGCTGCTTCGACGGCGAGATCTTCGAGCGTGTTCAGGAGCGCGCGCTTCAGCCGGCGGCCGGCGTCGCCCGCGGGCAACGTTCGCAACGTCGCGGCGAGGAGCTGCGGATCCTCGAGAAATTCGTTGATCGTCGGGACGCCCCGGTCGGCGCCGTCCAGGCCATTCACCCCGATCGTCGCCGCGAGGGCGAAGGTGTGGGTGTTCGACTGGCCGCCCGCGTTGGACAGGAGGCTCGGATCCACGGAGAGCGCACCGGCCAGCCGCTCCTTGAGCGAGCTGGTCAGCTCCGACTTTCCGGTCATGACCCGCCAGAGCTGCTGGCGAGAGGTACCGGCGTACCGGGCGAGATGCTGCTTCGAAATACCACGTTCGATCCGCAGGATCTCGAGACGCTTTCCCAACGTCGTGAGTTCGGGGACTCCCTCAGGGAGTGCTGAGTCGAGCAGCGCTTGCGTTGACATACGTTACCCTTGACCCTAGATTACGATACCGAAAAAATCCCGAACTCATGCAACATCCGTTGCAAAAGTCTAGGAGAGCAAGTGGCGAAAGTCAAGAAAAAGACTGGAGTTACGGGCGAACGTAACGTGACGGGCACAAGTACAAAGCTCGCGAAGACCAGGGCGAAGAAGAGCGCCGCCAAAAAGCGGCCGTCGGCGAGCAAGAAGCGGCCTGGCAAGCTCTTGGAGCCCAGGAAGTCAAAATCGAAGAAAGCGGTGCGATTCATGAGGAAGACGAAGGTGGCGCCGGCAACGAAAGGCCGAAATGCGACCAAAGTCGCAGGCCGCGCTGCGGAGGTGCGTCGCGTGGCGATCAAGCCGCTCGATCCGATCCAGAAGTGCGGGCCGGACACCAGTGTGCAATTCCTCTATCGCGTCGACGAGTCGGTCGATGGTCGTATCACGGCGCATCTCGTCTTCTTCGATCACCACGGCTGGTATTGCGAACATGGCCGCACCTGCCCTGCGGTCGGGCACGCGAAGAAGTACAACGGGCAGATCGCGCGGGTCTCGTAGCGGGCTCGCACTGGACGGACAACGAAACGGTAGGATGAGAGAATGATCGCGAGACACGAAACGCACCTCGACAAGGCCGACATCTGGTCGGCGCTCTCCGCTCCACTCCCTCCCGGCGTCATCTCCTGGCGACAGGACGGCCGCCCCATTGCCCGCGACGGGCGCCACATCGCGCGCTTCGTCGCGTACATCGAGGCGAACACGGTTCGTGAGCGGCTTGATGCCGTCGTACCGGGTGAGTGGGACCTCACGCTCGATCTCCTGCCTCCCGTGGCGGGGCTCGAGGAGGATGCGAACCAGGGGCCCTGCTCGTTCAAGGCTCGGCTGCAGATCCTCGGGGTGATCCGCGAGGACGTCGGCACGGGGAAGGACTACAAACAGGCGGCGACCGATGCGTTCAAGCGTGCCGCGGTGCGCTTCGGTATCGCGCACGAGCTCTACGCCTACGAGCAGAACTGGGTGCAGATGGACGGCGACGGCAAGTACGCGCGGCCGATCGAGGATCCGGCGGTCGCGTATGCGCGACGCTACGGACGGCCTCGGGCGGTCGCTTCGGCCACGGCCGACAGCATGGCAGCGGCTCCCGCCGAGCGGGCTGCGGAGCTGCCGATGTCCGAGGAGCCGGCGAACGCGCCGGTCGCGACGGGTCCTCTCGCGTCCGATGAGCAGAGCTGCCCGAAGTGCGGGGGCCGCATGTGGGACAACCGGCTCACGAAGCGCAATCCCAAGGCTCCGGACTACAAGTGCCGCGACCGCTCCTGCGACGGTGTCATCTGGCCGCCCAAGGCGGGCAAGGCCGAGAAGGGAGACAAGGCCGAGCCGGTGAAGGCACCGAGCGAGGAGACGGAAGAAATTCCGTTCTGAGCCGGCAGTGATCGGTGATGAGAAGGCCCCGGGAGGCATCTGCCTCCCGGGGCCTTTCACTACTTACTCTCCACAGCCCACGCGGTCTGCATTCATGCCGGGACCGGGGCTCGAACCCGGACGTCCTTGCGGACACAAGATTTTAAGTCTCGCGCGTCTGCCAGTTTCGCCATCCCGGCGCGCCGTGCATGCCCGAAACGCGAACGGGGGAGCCTGCGCTCCCCCGACGGTCCTCAAGAGCGGGAAACGGGACTCGAACCCGCGACCCCAACCTTGGCAAGGTTGTGCTCTACCAACTGAGCTATTCCCGCGTTCGGACAGAATATAAAGTGCGCGCGACGGCGCAGGTAGATGCGCGGGCTCTGCCTCAGCCGGCGACACCCAACGCGTGCACGGCAAACCACGCCGTCCAGGCCAGAAGTCCGGACAGCGCGGCGTCGCCCGCGTTGGCGACGGCCACTCCGTTCTCGTCCACGATCTCCGCCGCGAGGCCGCCGTGCAGCGGAGCGCGACGGAGCCACTGGAGCACATCTTCGCTCTCGGGGCCGAGGAGGCGACCGATCTCGCGGACGAGCATCGAGCGATCACGCGGGATCGCCTTCACGGTGCGCCGGTAGAGCGAGTCGGTGCGGTCGAGCGTCTCGTAGATCGGCAGCCACACGGCGCTGGCGCCCGGCACGTCGTCGCTCGCGCTCTCGCCAACCAGATCGATGGCGGCGCGAAGGATTCCCTTCTGGTCGCGCTCGGGGGCGAAGTGCCGCTTGATGGCTGCTCGCACGGCGGCTGGATCCTCGACGGAGCGCGCGGTCTCTTCATCGAGCGTTCGGCGCAGGATCTCGAGCGCCTGTGCCGCGGCAGCGTTGGCGTGCAGCGTGTACGGATACGCGACGGGCTCGTTCGCCGGTGTGACTTCGCTGGAGTACAGCGGGACGCGACGATCGCGCCGATCCAGCAGATCGTCGCTCGCGAGATAGAGGGCGTCGCCGATCGCCGGCTCGTCGACGATCGCGCCGTCGCCCGTGTCGCGCGCGTACCGGTCGATGGCGATGGGATAGGCGGCGACGCCCTCCAGCGCGAATCCCGGCTCGAAGAGGGTACCGTCGAGGTAGTGCACGCCGCGCCCGGGCGCGTAGCCGTGCAGCTCGCACATGCGCAGCAGGAGCTCGCGAGCGAGACCGGCGTCGGCGAGCTGTACGGCCGGGAGAGTCCACATCAGCGCGTCCCAATCGCGCACGGTCACCCCTGCCCCGTGCCACGGCGCACGAGTGCGCACGAGGTAGTAGTGCGCATCGTCGAGCGCGCGAGCGACAGCGAAGAAATACGCGAAGAGCAGGTTCCGATTGATCAGGCGATCGACGCCCTCGGAACCGGTGCTCTGCTCGAGCTGTTGGAGGGCGTCGCGCGTGCCGGCGAGCAACGATCGCCATCCACGACGTCGCAGCACGGCGGCCGTCGCTTCCGCGCCATCCCGCTCCGGACCCGCGGCGATGTAGAACGCCAGATGCGCCTGCCCTCCCGCCGGGAGCTGCAGCGTGCGCGCGAGCGCGAAGCGGCGGCCATCGATCGAGATCTCCGCTGCGTCGTCACCGGTGATGGCGAGCGCGGCGAGGCCCGGCTGCGCACTGCCTTCGAGGAGCACGAGCCCTTCGGATCCTCGGCTGACGAGCGAATCATCTCCCACCGGCCGCGCCGACCTCACGCGAAGCTGGCGGTGACCGAGGGTCCCTTCCATGCGCAGACTGACGCGCCGCGCCTGTCCACGGCTCTCGAGAGCGATGGCGTAGACGGCACCAGCGAGATCCGCGTCGCGGCCATAGGGCGCGAACACGGTCCCCCGCACGACGACGTCGCCGAGGGTGCAGGTGAAGGTCGGCAGCCACTCCAGGGCGCGCTCCCACGCCATCGTGCCGGCAGAGAGATCGTAGACGCGTCCGTCGATCTCGACGATCGGCTTGAGGAGGGCCGGCGAGCGACCGTCGATGAAGTCCGGGCCTCCCGCAAACTCCACCGCGGCCCGCGCGCCGCGATGCACGACGCCCAACGCGTGCACCGATCCGTCAGCCGGATGGATGCACGGAATGGCGAGCCAGTGATTACCCGTGAGCTGCCAGGGTACTTCGGGAAGCGTGTTGTGTGTCACGAACCACGTGTGAAGTTGTTGGGCCCCTCCCCCAATGATAACCTTCGCCCCCATGTCATCGCTCGCTCGTCCATCCGGCCTCACCCATCGCGTGCGCGCGCGTCCTCGTGCAGCGGTGATGGCATTCCTCGCGCTGCTCTCGTGCGCGGCATTGGGTCGCGCCTCGGCGCAGACCGGGGTCGGTCCGCTGGACGATGCGACGCCGATCCCGCGCGGCTGGTTCCGATTCGGCGTGCTCAACTCGTGGACGCGATACGATAGCCGTTTCAACGGGACTGGCGGGGTCGATCCGCTGGGCGCGCCACTCTCGACCGACTCGCTTGGACCCCGCCAGCTCCCGCTGCTCGCGCCGGTGGAGGGCGCGTTGCAGACGCTGACGAACAACCCGGTGCAGCGACTGACCTTCGGCCGCCTCTTCACGCAGACCGACGCGCGCATCGTCACCACGCCGTTCGTGCTGGAGTACGGCGCGACTCGCCGCCTGAGCTTCGGGGTGACCGTGCCGGTCGTTCAGACTCGTCAGACCGCGCAGGTCCGCGTGAACGTGGCTGTCCCGGGCGACATGACGCCGCTCGGCAACATGGGATGGATCCCGGCGGCGCTGCGCGCGACGAATGCGCAGGCCAGCGCGTCGGTGGTGGCGTCGCTGACCGCCGCGGCGACGGGGTTGACCGGCCTTCTCGCGCGCTGCGCCACGAACCCCGGCGCTGCGGAATGCAGCACGATTCAGGGCCAGGAGGCCGCTGCCGCGGCGACGGCGGCGCGGGCAACCCAGTTCGCGACGGCCGTCGCGACGGCATACGGGATCAACGAGCAGACTGCTCTGGTCGCCCCGCTCCAGGGAACTCAGCTCGCGACAACGATCGAGACGCAGCGCGCGGCGTTGGCGACACAGCTCGCGACGTTCGTGCCCGGTACCCAGATCGGAACGCTTCCGACGGCGGCGACGCCATTCTCGTACATCGACCTGCAGGGACGCGCCCAGCAACCGGGCCTTCTCCAGAGCTCTCTCGGTGGAGGGCTCGATTCGATCCATACGACGGATCGGCTCGGCGTCGGCGACATCGAGATCGGCGTGCGTTACGCGCTGCTGGACCACATCTCGCGCGATTCGGTCGGCCCGCCGGGATTTCAGTACCGGCTGGTGCTCGGTGGTGTGTATCGCCTGGCGACGAGCCGCCCCGATTCGGCGCGCGACCTGCTCGACATCGGAACGGGCGACGGCGGGGGCATCGAGGGACGCGGCTCGCTCGAGCTGATCGGGGGCCGCGCAGGCCTGACGCTCGCTGCTCGCTACGCCAAGTCATTCGCACGGTCGGTCGAGCTCCCGCTCGTCGGTTACACGATCGCCGGGTTTCCGTACCCCGCGTTCGGACAGGTCTCGCGGACGGCGGGCGACTTCTTCAGCATTGCTGCTGCACCTCGCGTCTACCTCAACTCGTGGATGTCGGTCGAGGGAGATTACGCGATGGAGCACATGGGTGCCCCCACTTTCGTGCCGCCGCCCGGTTTCGAGTGTCCCGGCTGCATGCCGCCCGAAGGTTCGGTGCTACCCATCGCGACGACGGTGCAGAACATCGGCTTCGGGCTCAGGTACTCGACCGTCCTGTCCTACCTGCGGCATCGAGCGCGGTACCCGATCGAGGTGTCATACCGTCACCTCGAGGCGCTCAGCGGGGACGCCGGCACGCCAAAGATCTATCGCGACATGATTCAGCTCCGCCTCTACTACCGCCTGCTGCGATAGTCGGTCGGTCCGCTACTTCCTCGCGCGACGTGTCGTCCGCGCGGGCGTCGGCGCCGCGTCGTCGGTCGCGAGGGCAGCCGCGGTCTCGAGCAGCTCGCGCGCGTGGGCCCGACTGACGTTGCTCTCCGGATCACCGCCGAGCATGCGCGCGAGCTCGGCGACGCGCGCCTCGTTCTCCAGAATGGCGACGTCCGCGGTGGTGACGCCTCCACGCGCGCCCTTGCTGACAAGGATGTGGTGGTGCGCGCGCGCGGCGATCTGCGGGAGGTGCGTGATCGCGAAGACCTGATGGTAGCTGGCCACGCGGCGCATCGTCTCGCCGACCTGCAGTCCCACGCGCCCACCGATGCCGGCGTCCACCTCGTCGAAGATGAGAGTGGGAACGCGATCGAGCCGAGCGAGGATGGTCTTGAGCGCGAGCATCACACGCGACAGCTCGCCGCCTGACGCGACGCGCGCCAGCGGCCGCTCCTCGTGTCCGACGTTGAGCGCGACACGGAACTCCACGGCTTCTGCGCCGTCGGGCCCGATCTCACGCAGGGGAATGAGCGTGGCGTGGAAGTGGCCATCGGGCATGCCCAGATCGGGCAGCACCTCGTCCACGGCGCGCGCCAATCGTTCAGAGGCCTGTCGGCGCAGTGTCGTGAGCGCCGTCGCGCGCTCGTTCAACGCGTCGGTAGCTGTGCGCTCCCGCTCCTCGAGCGTGTGCAGGTCGAGCGCGGCGGAATCCACCAGATCGAGCTCCTGCCGAGCGGCGCGACCCGCCGCGATGACGTCGGCGAGCGTGGGGCCATACTTCTTCGTCAGGCGGAACAGCAGATCGCGTCGCCGGCGCACTTCGTCGAGCCGCGCCGGATCGAGCTCGACGCTCGCCTCGTACTCCGTGAGCTCGCGCGCGAGCGCCTCGAGGTTGTAGTACGCCGTGTCGTACAGCTCCTGCAGGCGAGCGAGCGTCGGGTCGACGCGCTGAATCGCGGCCAGCAGACGCTCGACCGTGGCGAGCCGCTGCAGGGCGGACTCCTCCTCGCCTTCGATGCACTCGACGATGCCGGTCGAGAGCTCGCGCAGCTCCTCGGCGTTCTCGAGGCGGCGTGCTTCATCCTCGAGTCGCACGTCCTCCTGATCCGTGAGCCGCGCGCCCTCGATCTCCTGGACGACGTGGCGCAGGTAGTCGGCGCGCTTCTCCGCGTCGGCGCGGCGACGAGTGAGATCGGCGATCTCGCGCCGGATGCCGGAGAGGGTCTCGTAGGCGTCGCGCACCGACTCCGCTTCGCCGAGCGATCCCGCGAACGCATCGAGGATGCGTCGCTGTGCCTCGCCCTCGAGCAGCGTCTGCGCCTCGTGCTGTCCGTGCAGGTCGACGAGGAGCCGTCCGACTTCGGCGAGGATCGCGGCGCTCACGGCGCTGCCGTTGATCCATGCGCGCGCACGACCCGCGGCGGCGATCTCGCGCTTCAGGACGACGAGCGGTTCCTCCGCGTCGATCCCCCGCTCGTCGAGGAGCGTCGCGATCTCCGGGCGGTCGGCGATGTCGAACACACCCTCGACCGTGGCGCGATCGGCCCCGGTGCGAATCAGGTCCGTGCTGGCGCGCTCACCGATCAGCAATCCGAGCGCACCGACGATGATCGACTTGCCCGCGCCCGTCTCGCCGGAGAGCACATTGAATCCCCGCGCGAGCGGCAGCGAGAGCGATTCGATGATGGCGAAGTTCCGGATGCGCAGCTCGGTCAGCATCGCGTGGGCTCGTCGCGGTCCTGGAGGCCGCCCCAGTGCAGCTTCTCCCGCATGGTCGAGAAGAAGCTCTGCTCCGGAAAGCGGACGATCGAGACCGGGTGGTCGGAGCGGCGCACGACGAGCGCCTCGCCATGACAGAACGTACGTCCGACCTGTCCGTCGACCGTGACCAGAAGCTCATCGGCTCCAGCATTCGCGTGCGGTCCACCGTTCGCATGGAGTTTGATCTGCGAGGCAGCGGGAAGCACGAGGGGCCGGAGCGCGAGGGTGTGCGCGCTGACCGGCGTCAGCAGAATGGTCTCGAGCGTTGGGTACACGACCGGCCCGCCGGCGGACAGGTTGTACGCGGTCGATCCCGTCGGCGTCGCCATGACGACGCCGTCGGCCGAAAAGTAGCCGACGGTCTCCCCGTCGACCTCGACCCGCACAGAGACGACGCGCGCGAAACCACCCTTGTGCAGCACGACGTCGTTCAGCGCGCGCCAGCGTTCCTGCTCGACACCCTTCGAGTTGGCGACACAGGCGTCGAGGGTCATGCGCGACTCCACGACGTAGTCCCTCGCTGCGAGTCGCCGCAGCGCCTCCTCGAACTCCGACGCGGGACAGCAGGTGAGGAATCCCAGTCGGCCGAGATTCACGCCGAGGATCGGCACGGCGCGATCGGGCACGAGCCGCGCGGCCCGGAGGAGCGTTCCGTCGCCGCCGAGGGTGAGCAGCGCGTCGACGGCCGCCGGATCGATCGCCGGAGCCGCCATGCCGGCGACGGAGCGAAGCGTCTCCTCGTACGAGAGCCGCAAGCCGAGCGTGGGCGCGAGGCGTTGCAGCGTCGCGAGCACGTCGGAGAGGTCACCGTAGCCTTGATGGCCGACTACGCCGACGCGGATCACCCGGCCAGCGCCTCGGATTCGTGCAGCGCGCGCACGCGCCGCGCGATCCCCGCCGCATCCAGCCCGAGCGCTGCGAGCTGCTTGGCGCGCGGCGCCGCGTAGATGATGCGGTCCGGCACGCCGTGCGTGTGCACGCGCACGCTCGAATCATGGCGCTCGATGACAGCAGCGATGTAGGCGCCGAAACCGTTGACCACCGTGCCCTCCTCCACGACGAGGATCTGGCGATGCTGGGAGAGAATCGCCGCGAGGGTAACCTCGTCATGCGGCTTGAGGAAGCGGCAGTTGACGACGGTGACGTCGAGCCCCTCGTCAGCGAGCGTCTCGGCGGCGCGGAGGGCGTTGCCGACCATCGTGCCCACGGCCAGCACGGCGAGCTCCGATCCCTGGCGAAGCACTTCCCACGTGCCGTAGGGGACCGGCGCGATGTCGCTGACGTCGCGCATGACCGGATCAGGCACCACGTCGCGCGGGTACCGCAACGAAAACGGGCCCGCGTCGTGGGCGAGACCGGTGCGCAGCAACCCAAGCATCTCGGTCCCGTCCTTCGGCGCGGTGACGGCGACGTTCGGGACGGCGAGCATGTACGCGATGTCGTAGAGACCCATGTGGGTCTCACCGTCCTCGCCCACCAGACCGGCGCGGTCCATGGCGAAGATCACCGGCAGCGACTGGATGGCGCAGTCGTGGATGATGTTGTCGTAGGCGCGCTGGAGGAACGTCGAGTAGATGGCGCAGACCGGGCGCAGTCCGCGGGTCGCCAGGCCGGCGGCGAAGGTGACGGCGTGCCCCTCCGCGATGCCGACGTCGAAGAACCGCTTGGGATGCGCCGCGGCGAAGCTGGCGACACCGGTGCCGCTCGGCATCGCCGCGGTGATCGTGACGATGCGACCATCCTCGCGCGCGAGCTCCGTCAGCGCCTTGCCGAAGACCGCCGTGTACGCGGGATTCGCGGTAACCGAAGTTCGCTGCTTGCCCGTGCTGGGATCGTGTCCGGGCGGCAGGGCGTGCCACTTCTCACCACCGGCATGCTCGCCGGCGGGAAAGCCCTTCCCCTTCTGCGTGATGACGTGGACGAGCCGCGGTCCGCCGAGCTCGCGCACCATCGTGAAGGTCTCGAGCAGCGCGTCGATATCGTGGCCATCGATCGGGCCGAAATAGCGGAATCCCAGCTCCTCGAACAGCACGCCCGGGGTGAGGAAGGATTTCATGCTCTCCTCCCACTTCCGGACGATCGTTCCGACGGGGCTCGGTGCGTTGTCCACCAGCTCGCCGATCTTCGTCCGCACCCGGTTGTAGAGCGGGTTGCGCTGGATCGAGGTCAGATACTTGTGCATCGCGCCGACGTTGGGCGCGATCGACATCTCGTTGTCGTTGAGGACGACGACGATGTCGCGGTCCGAGTGGCCCGCGTTGTTGAGCCCCTCGTAGGCGAGTCCGCAGGTCAGTGCGCCGTCGCCGAGGATGGCCACCACCTTGAGATCCTGCTCGCCGTTGATGTCCCGTGCCGCCGCCATCCCGAGGGCGGCCGAGATGGCTGTGGCGGCGTGTCCCGCGCCGAAGGTGTCGTACTCACTCTCGGTGCGCTTCAGGAAGCCGGAGATTCCGCCTTCCTGCCGCAGCGTCTCCATCTGCGCGTTGCGGCCGGTGAGGAGCTTGTGCGGGTAGCCCTGATGGCCGACGTCCCACACCAGCTGGTCGCGCGGCGTCCTGAACGCGGCGTGGAGGGCGATCGTGAGCTCGACCACGCCGAGGCCGGCGCCGATGTGGCCACCCGTGTGAGCGCAGACGTCGACGAGCCGTGCGCGCATCTCGTCGGCGAGCGTGCGGAGCTCGTCGCGGGTGAGGGCGCGAAGGTCGGCGGGCGAGGCGATCTGATCGAGGAGTGACATGTCAGAAATCTAAGACGTGCGCTCGACCGTGAAGTGTGCGATCCGGGAGAGCGCCGGCGTCAGTAGCCCGACCTCGTCGAGGGCCGAGCATCCCTGCTCCACCAGGTCGGCGGCGCGCGCTCTTGCCCCCTCGACGCCGAGGAGAGCGGGATAGGTGCTCTTCCGAAGCTCGAGATCGCGGCCGGCGGTCTTCCCGAGCTGCGATGTCGTGGACGTGACATCCAGCACGTCGTCGGCGATCTGGAAGGCGAGGCCGATGTCTTCTCCGTACCGCGCCAGCGCGGTGAGTGCGTCCAGCGACGCACCCGCCGCGCGGCCACCGATCGTCGCGGCGGCGGCGATGAGGGCGCCCGTCTTCGCACCGTGGATCTGCTGGAGGTCATCCAGGGCGAGGGGAGATCCCTCCCCTTCGAGGTCGAGGAGCTGGCCGCCGATCATGCCGCCGGCGCCGGACGCGACCATGAGATCGCGCACGATGGCCGTCGTGGTCTCGGCGGACAGGCCGAGCAGCTCACACCCCTCGTCAGCGCAGAGCGCCGCGAGCGGTACCATGGCCAGGCCGGCCGCGGTGGCCACGGCGACGCCGTGGACGCGGTGCACGGTCGGGCGGCCGCGTCGCATGTCGTCGTCGTCCATGCACGGCAGGTCGTCGTGCACGAGCGAATATGCGTGGACTACTTCGATTGCCGCGGCGAGCGCCGCGGCATCACCCGTGCCGCCGGCGGCTTCGTAGGCGCGCAGGAAGAGAATTCCCCGCAGTCGCTTCCCGCCACCCGTGAGGCTGTAGCGGACGGCGTCGCCGACGGGCGAGACCAGCGCGGTCAGGTGCCGATCGCAGAATGACTCGAGGGCGCGATCGATGGCCGCGCGGTCCGGGCCGAAGTCGATCGCGACGTCGAGCGCGACGTCAGCCATCGAGATCCTCGAGCGTGAATGCGCCATCCGCCATCTCCGTCAATCGCTTCACGCGTGCATCAGCCTCCGACAACGCGCCGGCCGCCTCGCGGAGATGGGTCACCCCCTCCTCGAACAGCGCGAGCGCATCACCGAGATCGAGGCGCTCCTCGTCGAGCCGACGCACGATCTCCTCGAGGCGAGCGAGGGACTGCTCGAGCGTCATCGGGGCTGCTCCGAGAGAGGACGCACCGCGCGCGTCGTCGCGTCCACTTCACCGTCGTGCAGGCGAAGGGTGAACTCCTTCCCCGCAGCGAAGTGCGCGGCCGATGTGAGCGTCGCGCCGTCTTCGCCTCGTGCGACGGCGTAACCGCGTTCGAGGGTGGCGAGCGGACTCAGAGCATTCAAGCGACCGGCGCTCGCCGCGAGGGCGCTCTGACGCTCTCCGAGCCGACGCGACATCGACGTCGTGAGCGCGGCGGCGGCGCTGCGCGCGCGAGCGCGCGGCGCGTAGAGGCAGTCCTGCATGGCGGCCACGAGGCGTTGGCGGTGTGCGCCCAACGTGAGGAGCAGCTCCTCGCGCGAGAGCACGGCAGCTTCCGCCGCGGCCGACGGCGTGGGCGCGCGATGGTCGGCGACGAGGTCGCAGAGCGTGATGTCGACTTCATGGCCAACGGCGGAGATCGTCGGTACCGGACACGCCGCCAGTGCGCGCGCGACGCGCTCGTCGTTGAACGCCCACAGATCCTCACGCGAGCCGCCACCACGCCCGATGATCACGAGCTCGGCGCGCCCCCACCGTGCGACGCGTGCGAGCGCGGCGCAGAGCTCGAGAGGCGCGTTGTCGCCCTGAACGGACGCGTGCACGACGACGAGCTCCACGCCCGGCGCGCGTCTCCGCAGGACGGCGATGACGTCGCGGAGCGCGGCACCGCTGGCGCTCGTGACGAACGCGATGCGGCGCGGGCTGCGTGGGAGCACACGCTTTCGCTCGAGCGCGAGGAGGCCGTCGGCGTCCAGACGCCGGCGCGTGTGCTCGAGCGCCTTGCGCCACAGGCCGTCGCCGTCGGCTTCCATGCGGCGAATCGTGAACTGCATCTCGCCGCGCGCGGCATACACGCCGAGCTGCCCGAGCGCTGCGACCTGCATGCCGTCGTCGGGGGCGGCGGGAATGCCGAGCTGGTCGCGCGACCAGACGACGCAGCGCAACTGCGACGACAGGTCGCGGAGGCAGAAGTACCAGTGGCCATTACGGTGCCGTTTGAAGTCGCTCACCTCCCCGCGCACCCAGAGCGGGATGAACGCGCCCTCGACCACATCCTTGGCAGTCTGGGTCAGCGTCGAAATCGCGATCGCGGAGGATGCGCTCGCACCCGGGAATGTCTCCCCAACGTCCTCGTAGAAATCCATCGAGGGCGAGTCGGCTGGCGTGAGGTCGCGCACGTCGCTCGCCATCTCGAACAGCGAAGGTGCCGAGTCGGCTCGCGCAGACCCCGAGCGCCGACGCGTCACTCGCGCACGCTCCGCTGCGCCGCCGTGACTGTGTTGCGGAGCAGCATGGCGATGGTCATCGGCCCCACCCCGCGCGGCACGGGGGTGATCAACGACGCGACGCGGCGCACGTCCTCGAAATCGACGTCGCCGACGAGTCGCGTGCCGCTCTTCGTGGTGGGGTCGGCGATGCGATTCATCCCGACGTCGATCACCACGGCGCCCGGTTTCACCATGTCCGCCGTCACGAGCTGCGCGCGCCCCACCGCGGCGATCAGGATGTCGGCCTGCCGGGTGTGCTCGGTGAGATTGCGCGTGCGGCTGTGACAGACGGTCACCGTCGCATCGGCGAGGGGACCATTCTGCATCATGAGCGCGGCCATCGGCTTGCCCACGATGGTGCTGCGTCCGATGATGACGCAGTGTGCGCCGGAGGTGCGCACGCCGTACTCACCGAGGAGGCGCTGCACACCGGATGGGGTGCACGGCACGAATCCGTCCGTGTCCCCGATCAGCAGCTTGCCGACGTTCACGGGATGAAAGCCGTCGACGTCCTTCGCCGGATCGATGTGGTCGATGACCGTGTCCGGATCGATCTGCTTCGGGAGCGGCATCTGGACGAGAATGCCGTGCACGCTCTCGTCCTGGTTGAGCTGATTGATCAGAGCGAGCAGCTCGCCCTGCGTCGTGGTGCTCGGCAGGCGAATCGTCTCGCCGGCCATCCCCGCTTCGCGTGACGCCTTCTCCTTGCCGCCGACGTAGACCGCGCTCGCCGGATCGTCGCCGACGAGGACCACCGTCAAACCGGGGATGACGCCCTTCGCCCGGAGCGCCGCCACGTCGACCGCCACCTGATCGCGCACCTTCTTCGCGACGGCGAAGCCGTCGATCAGCCGCGCACCCTCCTGCACCACTTCCTCGCCGGCCGCTCCGCCGCTCACGACGTCACCGGGCAAAGTCCACCGCCCGCGTCTCGCGAATCAGCACCACCTTGATCTGTCCCGGATACTGCAGCTCGGCTTCGATGCGCCGCGCAATCTCCTCGGAGAGCGTGGTCATGCGTCCGTCGTCCACGTCGTCCGGGACGACCACGACGCGGATCTCGCGTCCGGCCTGGATCGCGAAGACGCGTTCCACCCCCTTGTAGCTCGACGCGATGCGCTCGAGCCCTTCCAGACGCTTCACGTAGGTCTCGAAGGCCTCGCGCCGGGCGCCGGGCCGCGATCCGGAGATGGCATCGGCGGCCTGCACGAGGACGGAGACCTCGCTCTCGTGCGGCACGTCGTCATGATGCGCCGCGATGCAGTTCACGACGAGCGGATTCTCTCCGTACTTCGTCGCCATCTCGACGCCGAGCTGCACGTGCGTGCCCTCGTGCTCGTGCGTCAGCACCTTCCCGACGTCGTGCAGCAACGCTCCCCGCTTGGCCATGGCGACATCCAACCCCAGCTCGGAGGCCATGATGCCGGCGAGGTGGGCGACTTCCTGCGAGTGCTGGAGGATGTTCTGACCATAACTGGTGCGCCACTTCATCCGGCCGATGAGCTTGATGAGCTCGGGATGGAGGCCGTGGACGCCCGTGTTGTACGCCGCCTGCTCGCCGGTCTCGACGATCTGGGCGTCTACTTCCTTCTTGGACTTGTTGACGACCTCCTCGATGCGCCCGGGATGGATCCGTCCGTCCGACACGAGCTTCTCCAGCGCGAGGCGCGCCACCTCGCGACGGATCGGGTCGAAGCAGGACACCACGACGGTGTCCGGTGTGTCGTCGATGATGACGTCGACGCCGGTAGCGAGCTCGAACGCCCGGATGTTCCGCCCCTCGCGCCCGATGATGCGTCCCTTCATCTCGTCGTTCGGGAGGGCGACGGCGGACACCGTCGTCTCGGCGGTCGTGTCGGCAGCGATTCGCTGGATGGCCAGGGCGACGATCTTCTTGGCCTCGCGCTCGGCGTTCCGGCGCGCACCCTCGCGAATCTCGCGCAGCATGTTGGCGGCGTCGGCCTGCGCCTCTTCCTCGAGGCGCCGGATCAACTCGCTCTTGGCCTCCTGCGCCGACATGCCGGCCATCTGCTCGAGCCGCCGGCGCTCCTCGGCGAAGAGCTTCTCGAGCTCCTCCTCGCGCCCCTGGACGAGCTTCTCGCGCCGCCCGAAATCGCTCGCTCGCCGGCCGATGTCCCGGTCGCGCTGCTCGACGGCTTCGGCACGACGCTCGAGCGCACTCTCGCGCTCTCCGACCCGCCGCTCCTCCGCTTCGACCGTCGACCGGCGCTGGCGAAGCTCCTGTTCGGCGGTCTCGCGAAGGCGGATCAGCTCCTCCTTCCCGGTGAGGACCGCCGTCTTCCGCAGCGTCTCGGCCTCTCGCTCAGCCTCGTCGACGGTTCGCTTCGCGATCTCGTCGGCGGAGGATTTGGCGGCGCGCTGGCGTTCGAGCTCGGCGCGCTGGCCGGCGGTCATCCCCGACCGTCGTCCGAAAATGAAAAAAGCCGGCAGGGCGAGGACGAGGGCGCCGAGCACGGCAAAAAGAGCCACTTCGTTCATAGCGGATCTATGCTCCACCGCGCGAACGCGGGAGAAGGGAAACCACCACTCGACCCGCGGAGCGCCGATCGCAGGGCATCGCTCGAGATCGCACCGACGTGGGGCGCGAGCTGGAACGGGCTAACTACAAAGGGCGCTTCAACCTACGGGTGAGCCTGGCTACGGGCGAAAAGCTATGCGGCGGAGGGCGCGAACGCAAACCGCGACGCGCCCTAGGCCATCGATCCTTCGCCGCGCTTGGCGGGCGGCAGCATGCGGCGGACCTCGGTGGAGAGGCCCTGCATGGCCGAGGTGATCGAGTGGTTCGCCTCGCGCTCCTGGAACAGCTCCGAGGTGATCTGGAGCGCGGCCAGGATCGCGGCCCGATTCGCCTCGATCACCGCGCCGGAGGCGAGGATCTGGCGGATGGCCCGGTCGAGGTGCTGGGCGACGGCTCGCGTGTGCTCCGGCGCCGCCTCGCTCCGGATCGCGTACGACTCGCCGAGGATCTCGACCTTGATGGATGTCTTCTTCGTGCTCAACGCTCGGCCCTCTGCGCTTGCTGCCGGATGAAGCGCACCCGCTCGAGCATCTGGCGCGTGCGCTCGGTGGCCGACTCCAGGCGCGCGCGGAGCACGCCGTTCTCGTGCTCGAGCTCCGTGACCCGCTCATCCAGCGCGCGCTGTTCCTTCACGTCGGGGGCTACCTCCTCGCTCTCCAGCTCACGCAGGCGCGACTCGGCCAGCAGGGCGCGGCGCCGGAACCCGGCGAGCTCGTCGCCGAGGTGACGGACGAGCTGCTCGAGGTCGCGGAAGGCAGTGATTTCAGGTCGTTCGCTGTCGGACATTCAGCTCCTGCTGGAGCGCGGCAAGGATCTTGGCGCGGCGGCCCTCGATTTCCTTGTCGCGTAGAGTGCGCTCCGGGTGGCGCAACGTCAATCGCCACGCGACCGAGCGGTGGCCCGCGTCGATGCCGGGGCCCTCGTACAGGTCGAACAATTCGATGCGCTCGAGCAGGTCGCCCGCCGCCTTGCGGATCGTCCGCTCCACCTGCGACGCCAGGACGCCGTGAGGCAGAAGCAGCGCGAGATCGAACTCTGCGGCGGGAGTCGACGGCAGCGCGCGGTATGGGCGCGTCGTCCGTACCCGCGCCTCTTCCGGGGCGCCATGGGCATGCTCGCCCGGCGGGGCCACGTCGCCGTTCGGCATCACGCCGAGCAGAAGCTCCACGCCGAAGGCAGGCTTCGCCCAGACCGGCGCGTCGAGGGAGAGCCGCCGCACTTCGCC
>DASVNI010000271.1:0-9560 GCA_036383935.1 Gemmatimonadaceae bacterium
CAGCGTCGGCACGGGCAGGGGTGATCGCTGGTCGATCGATCTGACGGTGGGACGCATCGGCGGACGTGACTACGCCGTGTGGTCCGGCTGGGCGCAGGACGCCGCGACGGACAAGACCCCGCAGCAGCTCTACATCGCGCCAATGGAAAATCCGTGGACGATCGCGGCCAACCGCGTACTCCTGAGCGCACCGGACGCGGAGTGGGAGCGTGGGCCGGAGCTCGATCTCCAGGAAGGACCGGAGTTCCTGCGTCACGGACGCGACGTCTTCCTCATCTACTCCACGCGTGATTCGTGGTTGAAGGAATACGCGCTCGGCCAGCTCCGGCTGCGCGACACGTCGGCGAACCCGCTCGACCCGCGGAGCTGGACGAAGGCCGGCCCGGTGTTCTCGGGCAACGCCGCGGTGTTCGGTGTGGGGCACGCCAGCTTCGTCACCACGCCCGACGAGTCGGAGCAGTGGATCGTGTACCACTCCAAGGACTCGCCGACGCCGGGCTGGAAGCGCAGCGTACGGATGCAACGCTTCGGCTGGTCGCCCGACGGCACTCCGAGCTTCGGCGAGGCAGCGAGAGAGGGCGAGCGACTCCCGCTGCCGAGCGGCGACTGCCGCTAGCGACGCCGTCGCGCTAGTTCCGCTCCTTCGCCTCGCCCAGCGCTTCCACCGCCGCGCGGCGAACCTCGGCGTCCCTGTCCTCCAGCGCGCGCGTCAAGCCGCCCACGGCCACGGGAGTGCCGATCTCTCCGAGCGCCTCAACGGCGTGCTTGCGGATCTCGCGGTTTCCGTCGCCGAGTAAGCCGACGAGTGCCGAGACCGTCGCTGGATCGTGAATCTCGGCGAGCGCGCTCGCCGCGTGCTCACGCAGCTTGGCGTCACCCGATTGCAGGGCGGTGACGAGTCCCGGCGGCGCCGTGTGCAGGTCGTCCAGGTCGCCCAGCGCGGCGGCGGCGGCGCGACGCACCGTGATGTCGGCGTCGGCCAACGCACGGCCGAGTACAGTCGCGGACGAGGCGGCGCTGAGCTCTCCGAGCGCTCGCGCGGCGGCCTCTCGCACGCGAGCATCGGAATCGTCGGCGAGTGCGCGCTCGAGCGGCGCGATGCTCGCGGGGCTCTCGAGCTCCCCGAGCACATCTGCCGCCATGGCACGCGTGACGGCGTCCGCATCGCGCAACGCCGGAATCACTTCCGTGGCAGCGCGCTTGTCGTCGAGCTGGCCGAGCGCCCAGATGGCGGCGAGCCTGACACGCGGCTGGGAACCCTTCATCGCTCTGGCCAATGCGGGAAGCGACGAACGATCCTCGATCTCGCCGATCGCCCACGCCGCCATCGCGGCGACTGCCGCATCGCTATCACCGAGCGACGTTTCGAGCGTAGCGAGCACGTCGCGCTTCTCACCAACGCCTGCGGCGTGTGCGGCGGCTTCGCGCACGGTGGGCGAAGCATCGTCGAGCAAAGTGCGTAGCCGGCCCGCGGCAATCGCACTGTTGCCGAGCATCTTGCTCGCGACCCGACGCACGCAGGGATTGGGCGCGCTCAACTCGCTCACCAGGAGATTGATCGCGCGCGGATCCGAGATGTGGCCGCCGATGGAATCCTTCGCGGCCTGGAGCGAGGCGGGTGTCGCGGCAAGCCGGCCGACGCCACCGCGCTCGCCACTGTTCCAGAAGTTGCCGATCTGATCGCCGAGGAGCTCGCACACCACGGGATCCGTCTTCCCGAGCGCGTCGAGGAGTATGGCGACGCGGCCGGAGTCGGGGCCCGGGCGCCGATCATCATCGCCGGACGACGCGCTCGACGGTGCATTCGTCTTGAGCGTGACCGCGGCGCCGACCACACCTGCACCCAACGCGCCCGAGAGGAGCAGCATCGAGATGGCGCGCATCATCACTGTCTCCTGTCGCCGAGGGCTTCGGCTGCGGCGCGCCGCACCTTGGCGTCCTTGGAAGAGAGACCGGCGCGGAGCGCCGCCACCGCGGCCTCGTCCCCGATGTTGGAGAGCGCCCCGACCGCGGCCTCGCGCACGTCACGATTCTCGTCGTCGATCAGGCGGCGGAGCGACGGGATCGCCGCGACCGATGAACGCTCGCCCGCGAACTCCGCGGCCTTCGCCCTGACGTCCGCGTTGGGATCGCGGAGCAGAACGACCAGTGTCGCATCGGGGATCGGCACCTTGAGCTCGCCGAGGGAGCTCAGCGCCTGCTGGCGGACGTCGGCGTTCGCGTCGCCCAGCGCGGGGACGATCGCCGAGGCGTGCGACACGTCGTGCAGGTCCGCGATCGATTCGATCGCTGCCTGGCGAACGTCGGGGGAGGGCTCGCGCACGAGTGGCGCGAGTGCCGCACCCGCCGACCGGTCGCCGAAGTGTCCGAGTGCGTGCGCGGCGTCGTGTCGGAGGTCGGCGTCGGGATCAGCGAGGAGGCGAACGATGCTCGCGGTCGGAACTCCGCTCTCGTACTCCGTCAGCGCCTCGAGCGCCCCCTTGCGAACCTCGGTCTCCGGGTCGGCGAGCAGCGCCGAGAGCGGAGCGAGCGCGCGAGGATCGGTGAACTTCGCGAGCGACTGAGTGGCGGCGGCGCGCACTTTGGCCTCACGATCCGTGAGCGCAGCGATCAACGCCGGAACGGCACGCGAATCCTCGAGCTTCCCGAGCGACTCGGCTGCCGCGACGCGCACGTCGGCGTCTTCATCCTTCAGCCGGCCGATCAGCGCAAACACCACGGTGGTGTCGGCCGTCGCGCGATGTTGCTCGGAGAGCACGGGTTTCTGATCACCATCGGCCGCACTCGCGATGTGCGAGTCGATCGATTGCTTCGAGACGCTCGGCTCGTGCCAGGCCCCGGAGTTGTCCGGCATGCCGTAAGGCTCCGACGCCGCGGCCGCGCGACCCGTGACGCCCGGCACGACCGCGATCGTGGCGAGAACCACCGCGATCGACGCGACCGCGAGCAGCCCGCGCGAGCGCGGGTCCTGCTTCGCGCCGGCGAGCAGCTTCTCCACACGCGACACGAGGAGCGAACGCTCTTCCGCCATGCCCGCGACGGGCAGACCCAGTGGGGACGTCTGAATCCACTCCGCGACCTGGGCAAGGCAGCGGGCGAGCGCGACACCGGAGCCGGTGCGCCGCACCGCCCACTCGTCGCACAGATACTCGGCGGACGTCGCGATGCGGCGTCGCGCCACCCGGTTCAGCGGCTGGATCCAGAGCACGCGCTCGAGAAGGCTCGCGAATACGAGCCAGAGAGGATCGCGACGCGCGAGATGGGCGAGCTCGTGGGCCAGCATGACGCGCTGCTCCTCGAGATCGAGCTCCTGCAGCGCGCTCTCCGGCAGACAGATCTCGGCGATGCCGAGCGCGATCGGACTGGAGATGCGAGGCGTGACCGTGAGGCGCGGGCGACGACCGAGCTTCGCTTCGCGTGAGAGCGCTTCCAGCTCGGCGAGGAGACGTCCGTCGGACACAGCGCGCCGGTCGCCGATGCGACCGACGAGGATCAACCGCCGCGCGACGTAGCTCAGCGCGAGGGCGAGTGCGCCGAGAGCCCAGATCGCCGCCACGATCGCCTGGACAGAGAGCGCCGGGGCCATCGTGGTGGCAGATGGTGCGTCCGGCTGCGAAGGCGGCGGATTGGGCGAGGCTTCTTCGGCCGCGACCACCTGTGCATTCGTGTGCGCGACGTCTGGGACGATCTGCGTGTGAGAAGTTGCACGCGACGTGGCTGCGGGCGCCGCATGCGTCAGCGACAGCGTTCCCGCGGGGCGGAGCTCGAGCCGAAGCTGGACGCTCGCCGTCACCAGCCCGCCGACCAGGGCGGTCTTCCACAGCAGGTCCGCCGACGCCGGCGACCAGCTCCGCGCGCGGGTCAGTCCCCACGCGAGCGTCAGCAGTACCGTGCTGTGGATGAGATAGGTGAGCAGCCAGGCGAGTGCTGCGGAGGAGAGTGTGTCGATCATGTCGGATCTCCCTTGGGCGGCAGCGCGTTCCTGAGCATCTGCTTCACCCGGGCGAGATCGCCCGGGGTCATGTCGGAGGCCGAGATGAGGTGATTGACGAGTGCGGCGCGGTCGCCCGCGAAGAGCCGCTCGGTCAGCTCGCTCACCATCGAATGCTGCACGTCGGCCTCGGTGATCGTGGCCCGGTAGAGGTACTGTCGGTCGCGTGTGCGCCGCGCGACGATCCCTCTACGCTGGAGTCGAGCGACGAGTGTCGCGACGGTGGTCTGCGCGAGGCGACGCTCGTCGTACAGCGCCTCCCACAGCTCGGCGACGGTGGCTTCCCCGCGCTGCCAGAGCAGGCGGAGGATGGACAGCTGCAGCTCGGTGAGATCGTGACGCTCGGGCATCGGGGCTCCAGGATGATCTACAGGTGTAGTTTTACAGCTGTAGATCAAATCTGTCAAGCACGAGATTGCTCCGCCCGGCGGACTGTAACGGTCGCAGGTCGGAGGCCGCACGCCCGTTGCACTCCGTCCCGAGGAGCGTACAATTGCGTCGTTTACGGACGGCGCCCTGTTCGCGGCGCCCCACGTGCTGCCAGTAGTCGGCATCCGGGGGCGAATCCCCTGTGACGCCATGACCGACGTAGATCCGTTGAGTCTCGCGATCGTCGACGACGACGAAGCCGTGCGCACCGCTCTTCGGCGGCTCCTCCGTGCGTTGGGGCACGACGTGCGTGTCTTCGCCTCCGCGGAGGAGTACGAAGCACAGGCGGAAAGGGCGGATTGCCTCATCGTTGATCTGCGCCTTCCCGGACTGAACGGGTTCGAGCTACGAGAGCGACTTCGCCTGCGCGGCTCCCCGATCCCGATCGTTTTCATCACGGGCGACGGCGGCCCCTCGCCGAGCGACGCAACGGCTCACGCCGGCACGCCGACCGTCGCCAAACCATTTAGCGATAGCGATCTCATCGCGGCGATCGCACGTGCGGTGTCGAGCGACGCGAATGTCCATTGAGTCGCGTCGGCGGCCGGACTCGCGTACGTTTCCGAACACTGGGGCAGCGAACGACCATTCTTCACGAGAGCTCGCGTGAATACAGATCGGCGAATGCCTGCAGCGACGAATCGACAGCTCGCGGTACGCCTCGCGGTGGGCCGCGCACTCGGTCGAACGCGAGATCTGGACGACGTCTACAGCGCGGCACTCGACACGCTCGCCGAATGTCTGGGCGTGTCGCGCGCGTCCGTCCTGCTGTTCGATCCCGACGGCGTGATGCGGTTCAAGGCCTACCGCGGATTGTCCAGCGAATATCGCGCGGCGGTGCAGGGACATTCGCCCTGGACGCCGGATTCCGTGGACGCCGAGCCCCTGCTCGTTCCGGACGTGAGGCGCGAGCCGTCGCTCGCAGACTATCTGCCTGTCTTCGAGCGCGAAGGGATCGCCGCACTGGGCTTCATTCCGCTCGTCAGCCTGGGGCGCGTGATCGGCAAGTTCATGCTCTACTATGCCGCGCCGCACACGTTCGACGACGAAGAGGTGCAGCTCGTCGGCGTCATCGCCGCGGCGGTCGCCTTCGCGGTGGAGCGTGGCCGGACCCATGAAGCGGCGCGGCGAAGCGATTCCCCACGGGGCTACGAGCCGAACGCCTCCGTCATCGGTCCCTGGGAGTGGGACGTTACGCCGGGCGCTCCGGCCGGGCAGCATGAGGGGCTGCCATCGGGGACGCTTCGCCAAGTGAGACTGTGCGAGATCGAGAACGATCGCGACTGCCTCAAGATCGTCGGGCTCGACGGCCGGCTCCTCTACGTCAATCCGGCGGGGCTTGCGCAGCTCGACGCGGAAGACTCCCGCGCTCTGGTGGGCCGGCGGTGGATTGAGTTCTGGCCGGAGAAGGATCGGGAGGTCGTCGAAGAGGCCATGACGCGTGCAAAGGCCGGTGCGATCGGCAGGTTCATGAGGCCGACCAGAACGCTTGCCGGGGTCATGAAGTGGTGGGACGTCGCCGTCATGCCGATCGTCGACTCCAGCGGCGCCGTCGTGCAGCTCAAGGCTGTTTCGCGCGACGTCTCCGCGCAGTGGCGCGCCGAGTCGTTTCAGGCCGGCCAGCATCAGGTGCTCGAGATGATCGCGACTGGGGCGCCGCTCGCTCAGGTGCTGACGCTCCTCGTGCACGTCATCGAGGATCAGGGCGAGGGGATGGTGTGCCAGGCCCTCCTGCTCGACGCGGACGGCACCCACGTGCGGCTGGGGGCCGCCCCGAGCCTTCCCGAGGAATTCTCGAGCCGCTTCGACGGTCAGCCGGTCGGCCCGCGCATCGGCGCGTGCGGCACCGTGATGCAGACCGGAAGACCAGTCATCCTCACGGACATCGAGCGCGACTCACAATGGCCAGTGCTGCGGGACGCGGCTCTGTCGATCGGGCTGCGCTCCTGCTGGTCTACGCCGATTCTCTCGTCGAAGAAGAAGGTCCTGGGCGCGTTCGCAATGTTCAGCAGTACTCCGCGCGGGCCGAGCTGCGAGGAGTTGCGCCTCGTCGAGACCGGCGCGGACCTCGCCGGAGCGGCGGTCGATCATCACCGATCGCAGGAAGCGCTGCGCCAGAGCGAGGAGCGGAATCGCGCCATCCTGCGCGCCATCCCCGACTGGATGTTCGTGCTGAGCAACGACGGGGTGTATCTCGACTGTCACGTCAAGGATCCCAAGGCGCTCCTCGTGCCGCCCGAGACTTTTCTCGGTAAACGGATGCGCGACATCATGCCTCCGTCGCTTGCCGAGATCTTCGAGCGAGCCTTCGAGCGGGCAGCGGCGACCAACGAGCCCGAGCGGCTCGAGTACACGCTGGATCTACCGCACGAGCGACGCTTCTACGATGCCTGCATCGTCCCGTGCGACAGCGACAAGCTGCTCAGCATCGTACGCGACATCACCGACCGGAAGCGTGCCGAGCTCGATGCGGCGGCGCAGCGTCAGGAGTTGGCGCATCTGAATCGCGTGCTCATTCTGGCCGAGCAGTCGGGCGCACTCGCGCACGAGCTGAGCCAGCCGCTGGCCGCGATCCTCGCCAACGCGCAGGCGGCGCGTCATCTCCTCGATCGTACGCCGCTGGACCTGGAGGAGCTGCGCGCGACGCTCGACGACGTGATCAAGAGCGACAAGCGGGCCGGCACGGTCATTCACCGGCTCCGCGACCTCCTCAAGAAGAGCAATGCCGTGCTCCAGCCCCTCGACCTGAACGAGGTCACCCGGGAAGTGCTCGACCTCACGCACTCCGATCTGCTACTGCGCCGGATGCCGATCACGACGGCGCTCTCGCCGGGGATCCCTCTGGTGATGGGAGACCGCGTCCAGTTGCAGCAGGTCATCCTCAATCTCGTGATCAACGCGTGCGACGCGATGAGCACGACGGAGCCGGCGGAGCGTGAGCTCAAGCTGACGACCATCGCCGACGACGAGTGCGTGCAGATCGCGGTCAGCGATCGCGGCGTCGGCATTCCCGAAGGGCAGCTCGACTCGGTGTTCGACCCGTTCGTGACGCATCGGCCGCAGGGGCTCGGCCTGGGGCTGGCGATCAGCCGCTCGATCGTCGTCGCGCATCGCGGACGCATTCAGGCCGAGAACAACAGCGATCGTGGCGCGACGTTCCGCTGCTTCCTGCCGCTGGCCAGCGGGACGTCGGATTTTGGAGTCGGCCGGGACTCGGTTGTTGCGATGATGCCGCCCGGGTAGCTTCCGCTCGCGCGCGCAGTGCGCGCGCGACCACTGCTCGGAGCGCCCGTCGATGACCGCAGGAAGTGCCGTTTTCCTCTTCGTCCTGGTTCTCGCCACCGGATTCTTCTCGCTGAACGTCCAGCGACTGGTGAGCTATCTCCGGCTCGGCACCGTCGAGAACCGGACGGACCATCCGCTGACGCGCCTGAAGAACGTGCTCGTGATCGGGATCGCGCAGAAGAAGATCTTCCGCGATCCCATCGCCGGCCCGATGCACGCGCTGATCTTCTGGGGCTTCATGGTCCTCACGGCGGGCACGATCGAGATCGTGATCGCCGGCGTGTTCCCGCGATTCTCCTTCTCACTGCTCCTGCCCGACGCGCTCCATCGCGTCTTCTCGCTGTCGCAGGACGTCTTCGCGGTCCTCGTCATCGCCGCCGTCGGGTTCGCCCTCTACCGCCGACTCTTCCTCCACCCGAAGCGGCTCGAGGGGGACAATCTCGAGCACACCGATGCGCTGATCATCCTCAGCATGATCATGGGGCTCATGGTCACGCTGCTGCTGTTCACCGCGCTCCTGCTCGTCGTACAGCCGGACGCGTTCGGCGCGGAGAAGATCGTGTCGCGCCCGCTCGCCCGCGTCTTCGGCACCTTCGTGTCACCCGCCGCTGCGAACACCGGGTACCAGCTGTTCTGGTGGATGCACGCGCTGCTCATCCTCGCCTTCCTGAACTATCTCCCGTACTCGAAGCACCTCCACGTCGTCTCGTCGCTCATCAACGTGTACTTCTCGAACACGAGCGGCCCGGGGCAGAAGGGAGTGATGCGGAACATGGACCTCGAGGCGGACGTCGAGCAGTTCGGCGCGTCGGACGTCGAGCAGCTTTCGTGGAAGAATCTGCTCGACGGCTACTCGTGCACGGAGTGCGGACGGTGCACCGCCGCATGTCCGGCGAACATCACGGGAAAGCCGCTCAGCCCGCGCAAGATCATCGTCAACACGCGCCAGCGACTCATGGAGAAGGCGCCCCTCGTCACGGCGGACCGGATGGAGTTCCTTCGTCCGGCGCTGCTGCACGGCGAGGGGGGCGACGCGGGCGCGACGACGGCGGAGCAGGTGATGGAGCATCGCCTTCTCGACACCTACATCACCGAGGACGAGCTCTGGGCGTGCACGAGCTGCCGCGCCTGCGTCACGGAGTGCCCCGTCTCGATCGACCAGCTCGACGTCATCAACCAGATGCGGCGCAACCTGGTGCTCACCGAGTCGCGCTTCCCCGAGGAGCTGCAGCCGGTGTTCGAGTCGCTGGAGCGCAACGGCTCACCGTGGGCGTTTCAGGCGGCGGATCGCGCGGCGTGGGCAGAGGGGATGCACATCCCGACGATGGCCGAGCTGGCGGAGCGCGGCGAGCGGCCGGACATCCTCTTCTGGGTCGGCTGCATGGGATCGTTCGACGACCGCGCGAAGAAGATCACTGTCGCCTTCGCGCGCATCATGCAGGCGTGCGGCATCAAGTTCGCCATCCTCGGCCAGGAGGAGCACTGCCACGGCGACCCGGCGCGCCGGATGGGGAACGAGTACCTCTACCAGATATTGGCGAAGGACACGGTCGAGACGCTCGACCGCTACGCGGTGACGACGATCGTCACGCACTGCCCGCACTGCTTCCACCAGCTCGGGAACGAGTTTCCCCAGTTCGGCGGCAACTACGAGGTCATCCACCACTCGACGTACATCGAACGCCTTCTCCAGGACGAGCGCGTCCCGCTGCACACCGACGAGGGACAGCGGCTCACCGTGGCCTATCACGACTCCTGCTATCTCGGACGCTACAACGACGTCTACGACGCGCCGCGTGAGACGCTGAAGCGCGCGCTCCCGGTCGTCACGCTCGTGGAGCCGACGCGCACGCGC
>DASVNI010000272.1:0-8848 GCA_036383935.1 Gemmatimonadaceae bacterium
GACCGACTCGGCGACGCGAGCACACAGGCGGTACAGCGCGCACCATTCGCTGGCGGTGCCGCGAGCACCACGTCGACTGACGGCAAGTAGCCGTCATCCCGAGCGAGCGGAGCGAGTCGAGGGATCTGCACTTTGAGATCGCTGCGCCGCGGTTTCACGCGGAGCACGCGGAGGATCGCGGAGGCGCGCGGAGGACTGCTCTCAGGGTCGAGTTCCACGCACAGGCTCACCCGTCATATCCATCCACGACCCCAAAGTCTTTAATGGTCCGGCGGAGAGATCTTCCCGCCAGGCTCCGCGTCCTCCGCGGGCCCGGGCGCGAGGTGGCTTACGTTGGTGCACCGCTCCGCACCCTCCGCGTGAAACCGCGCCACGCACGAGCATCCCCCACGGAGCGATCCTGCCCTATCCGCGTGGTCGCCGTTCCAGATCCGCGTTCCGTCGTTGCAACGCCAGAGGGCACTCGGTAGCGCGACCGGCGTACCGGATCCAGAATGGGTGACCCCGCGAACCAGCGCGTGGGATCACCTCACCGGGACCACATGCTTCGACGACTCACCGTTGTCGCGGCGCTGACTGCTGCGTTGTGCGGCACCACGTCGGCCGAAGCACAGCGCGCCGCACCACAACGGGTTCGCGTCAGCGAGAACGGCCGCTTTCTCGTCACCGAGGACGGACGTCCCTACTTCTATCTCGGCGACACCGGCTGGGAGCTGTTCCATCGCCTCACGCGCGACGAAGCGGTGCGCTATCTCCAGCTGCGCGCCGACCAGGGATACACGGCGATCCAGGCCGTCCTGCTCGGGGAGTTCGACGGGCTCACGGTGCCGAATGCGTACGGCGACCTGCCGTTGATCGGCCGCGACCCGACGAAGCCCGACGTCACGCCAGGCGCCGATCCGGCGTCGGCGACGCAGTACGACTACTGGGACCACGTCGACTTCATCGTGCGCGAAGCGGAGAAGCGCGGACTGCACGTCGCCATGCTGCCGACGTGGGGACGGTGGGTGATCAACCCACAGTCGCCCTCCGACGTCGTCTTCGACGAACGGAACGCCGAGGCATACGGTCGATTCGTCGGCGCGCGCTACAAGGACCATCCGATCATCTGGGTGCTCGGCGGCGACCGCCACACCGATGGCGTGGAGAAGGTGTGGCGCGCCATGGCGCGCGGGATCGCCATCGGCACGAGCGGCCGCGAGGACTACTCGCGCGTGACGATGACCTTCCATCCGTGCGGCGCGTGCACGTCGTCCACCGCGTTCCACGACGACCCGTGGCTGGATTTCAACATGCAGCAGACCAGCCACGGGCTCGCCATACCGACACACAGCTGGGCGCGGATCGCGGCCGACTGGGCGCGCACTCCCGCGAAGCCGGTCGTCGACGGCGAGCCGCTCTACGAGGATCATCCACTCGACTTCCGCGCCGCGCAGAACGGCTACTCGTTCGACGCGCACGTGCGACACCGCGTGTACTGGGACGTCTTCGCCGGCGCCGCGGGGATCACGTACGGCAATCACGCCGTGTGGCAGTTCTACGCGCCGAACCGCCAGCCGATCAACGGGCCGTTGATGTACTGGACCGCGGCGCTCTATCGGCCCGCGGCAGCACAGCTGCCGCTCCTCAAGCGGTTGATGGAGTCGCGCCCGTACTTCTCACGCGTTCCCGATCAGTCGCTCGTCGTCGACACACTCACCGGCGTCGATCACCTGCAAGCTACGCGGGGCGACGGCTACCTGTTCGTGTACAGCGCGCAGGGGCGTCCCTTCGAGCTCGTGCTGGGAAAGATCTCCGGCGACTCGGTCGCGGCGTGGTGGTTCAATCCGCGCAGCGGCGACGCGGCACCGATCGGCCGCTACGCGAACACCGGCACGCGCACCTTCACTCCCCCGTCGCAGGGATTCGGAGCGGACTGGGTGCTGGTGGCCGACGACGCGAGCAAACGATTTGCCGCTCCCGGGGCGGCGCCGAGCACGCGCGCGGAGCTCAATCGTCGCTGATGCTCAGGAGCCAACGGGCGACCGCGTGTACGTCGGGCAGCCGCCATCGCGCGATGGTCGGTCCCTCCCCGACCTTCACCGCGTAGCCGTCCATCTCGTTCACCACGGCAAACCCGTGCTCGTCGCTGACGTCGTCGCCGATGAACACGGGCGTGCGCCCGGCGAATGGTGGCTCCTCCATGAAGGCGCGGATCGCTTCGCCCTTGTCCGTCCCCGCCGGTCGGAGCTCCACGACGTATTTCCCGACCTGTATCGCGTACTCGTCTCCGAGGTCTTCGCCGAGCGATCGAACGCACTCGAGCACGTACGACTCCAGCTCTGGCGCAGCACGGTAGTGCAGGGCGAGCGAACGCCCCTTGTCCTCCATCAGCAATCCATCGAAGGCTTCCGCGATGTCCGTCAGTCGACGTCGCGCGATCTGCATCCCAACCGCTGCGCTCTCGTCCACCGTCCAGTTGCCGCTGTCGTCTCGTCGCTCCAGCCCGTGCTGACCGGCGATGGGCAGCGGCGCCCCGCCGAAGAGTCGATCGACGTCCTCGATTGATCGGCCGGTGACCAGTGCGAGCGCACCACCGGTGATCACATGCACGCCGTGCACGAGATCAAGTGTGGCCGACTCGACGTGCACCGCATCGGGGGTGTGCGCGAGCTCGAGCAGCGTGCCGTCCACGTCGAGGAAGTAGGCCCACCGCCACCGGGGCAACGGCGGCGCACGATCGCCGTCGAGACTCAGGAGTGAACCTCGACGGCGGAAGTAGGACGGATCCTCGACGCGGGCTCGTCGGACGCGCGCGTGTGCTTGACCGGCAGTCGGCCCGCGAAGCGGCCGCGCCGCCGTGCATTCGCCGCGTCGAGAAGCATCCGTCCGGCCCAGCGGAACACGTTGAACTCACGCAGGAGGCCGCGCATCAGTCGCATGCGCGCGCGCTGCATCCGGAGCGGCATCGTCAGCGCCGCGTCGAGCGCTGTCGCGCACTGATCGGCGTCGTACGGGTTCACCACGAGCGCCTCGGGCAGCTCGCGCGCCGCGCCGGTGAACTGGCTCAGCAACAGGACCCCCGCCTCGTCGTCACGCGACGCGACGAACTCCTTCGCGACGAGGTTCATGCCGTCGTGCAGGCTGCTGACGAAGCAGAGATCCGAGGCACGGTAGAAGTCGAACACCTGATGCGCATCGTGATGCTCGGCGCGCAGGAGGATCGCGGGCGCGCGTCGATTGGCGAATTTCTGATTGATGCGATCGGCGAGCGCGTGCACGCGATCCGAGTAGGCGTGGTACTGCTCGATGCTGCTGCGCGTCGGAGCGGCGATCTGCACGAAGGTGAAGCGGCCGATCCATTCCGGAAACTGCTCCATGAGTCGCTCGACCGCGCGGAACCGCTCCTCGAGCCCCTTCGTGTAGTCCATTCGATCGACGCCGATGCCGATCGCCTGATCGAGCGGCAGACCGAGGCGCTCGCGGACCACGCTGCGCGTCGCTTCCACCGGCTGCGCCTCGCGCGCCTCGGCCGGCGGCCAGGCCACCGAGATGGGGTAGCGCTTCACGAGCGTGCGCTGGCCGCGGTAGGAGACGGCGAACGTCTCACGGTCCACGCGCGCTTCGAGCTGGCGATCGACGGTGTCCACGAAGTTGTTGCAGTGGAACTGTGTGTGGAAACCGAGGATGCTGCTGCCGAGCAGCCCGTCGAGCAGTTGCTCGCGTTGGGGGCAGATCGCGAACGCTTCCGGGTTCGGCCAGGGAATGTGCCAGAAGGTGATGATCGTCGCGTCGGGCAGCCGGCGGCGGATCATGCGCGGTGCGAGCGCGAGATGATAGTCCTGCACCAGCACCACGGGATCGGAGGTGTGTGCCTCCTGGACCACCGCGTCGGCGAACTTCCGGTTCACCTCCTCGTACTGCTCCCAGTCGCTCGTCCGGAAGGTCGGCCGCACGTGCGCGATGTGACAGAGTGGCCAGAGCCCCTCGTTCGCGAATCCATAGTAGTAGCCGGCCTCCTCTTCCTTCGTGAGCCAGACGCGCCGCAGCTGATATCCGGGATCCTCCACCGGCGCGGCGACGTGATCCTCCGCGTCCACGACATCCTGATCGGCCGAACCGCTGCCGTGCGCGATCCACGTGCCCGAGCAGGCGCGCATGATCGGCTCCAGCGCCGTGACCAGTCCGCTCGCCGGCCGTTGCACCGCGATGCCGTCGCCCTCGTGCACGTGGATGAACGGCTCGCGATTGGAGACGACAATCACCTCGGCGCCGCGCAGCTCGCGATCGAGGATCTCACGCAGCGTCTCCGGCGTCCATGTCAGACGCTCCTCGTCGCGGAACTGATGCTCCGCCTCGAGATCGCTGATGAGCGTGCGGAGATCCTCGGCGAGCGGATGGTTCTCCGTCGCCGCCATCCGCGACGTCGGACGCAGCAATCCTTCGCCTCGCAGCAGAGCGCGCATGCCGTGCACCCATCCGCGCCAGCTGAGCTGCGCCACGATCACCGTGATCACCGAGACCAGGGCGCCGAGTCCGACGAAGAAGTAGAACAGGTAGCGCTTCGTCTCCTCGCTGCGGCGCGCGACGAAGCTCATGTCCTGCACGAGGACGATCGCGCTCCCCGAATCCGCCGCGATGCGCATCGGACGGGCGGAGACGAGCAGTGGCCCGTGCTCCTCCGAGATGATGTGCCCGGACGGCTTCATGTACGCGGCGAGGGAATCGCAGCGAATGCCGGACGGCAGCGTCACCGTTCCTTCCGGCCGCACGTCGGCGGGCGAGCAGTACCCGACAGCGTACAGACGCTCGTCCTGCGTCAGCCGCGAGAAGAAATCGCGGAGACCCACGCGGTCGTCGAAGGCGACGAGCTGGCGAATCGGTTCCTCGACCGTGGTCGCGATCAGGCTCGCGCGGAGATCGAGATCCTTCACGAACCATCGAACGGCCAGGCGGTCCACCAGCGGCATCATCGCCGAGGCGAGCACCGCCAGGACGAGGAGCAGTGGAAGGACGAACCGGAGTGAGAGCCTCATCGTGCCGAAGCCGTCACGACGGCATGCCGAGCACGGGCCGTGTGTCGCCGAGCGCCGATTTCGGCAGCACGACCTCGGTCAACCGCGGCGTCCGGAGCGACGAGAGCTCCCGCTCCTGATGGCACTCGCGATACGCGTTGCCGGCCGCGCGCACCGCGTCCATCCAGCTCGCGAGATAGCGCGACAGATGCTCGACCTCGGCGTGCATGTCGGCGGTGACGTGGACACCTCGAAAATGGGTGCCGCCCGCGCGCGCGAATCCTTCGAGTGATGCCGCGAGTGATCGGACGGATTTCAGGACGTCGTGGAGGGTCGAGCGCCGGTATGCTTCCGCCGTCGGATCCCCGAACCGGCTGCACAGCGCAGCCGCGACCGCTTCGAGATCGGACGGATCGATGAACACTCTCTCGGGATGGCGAGCGCTGGACATGACTACTCCTTGGGGAGGGATGCAGCGGTGCAGTCGGCTCACCGCGCGAGGGCTCGACGGCGAGCTCATCCTTACCGAGCGTACCAGGCTCGGTCAGGAGGCCGGCTGGCGTGTTCGGCAAATCACGAGCACATGAAGTCAGGGTCGCCCGGACGACCCGCTGAACTCGGCTTCTCTCACGGTCGGGCACGATCGATTACTACGCCGGCGCGCCGTTCAGCGCCACAACGAAGAGTAGCCCCCCGACCGTGTTACTGCTGAGCACCTCGTGCACAAATCCAGCCAGCGCGCCTGTCCGCAGCGCGTGCCTTCCCGACCCACCGCCGTCTCCGTATTGTAGGACTTTGGCCTGTGGGCCTTTGCCGCCGAGTGCGGCGAACCCCTGATCGGCGAGCCCGCTCGCCGATCCACCCCATCCCTCCGGACGTCACTCCCGTGCTGCTACCTCGGCTCGCACCTGGCCGCCGTGCGCCATGGTCATTCGTGTCGCGCTTCACACGTCGCGCGTTCTCGCTGCTCGCCATGACCGGCGTCGCGGCGTGCGCTACCGCCGGCACCCCCGCCCCTGCGGGCACCGCCACCAGGGCGACCACCGCGCTTCCCACCGGGCCGCGGAAGATCGAAGTGCTCTTCCTTGGGCATGCGTCCGAGCATCACAACTCGGGGAAGTACGCCCCGATCCTCGCCGCGGCGCTCGCGAAGGACGGCATCGACTTCTCGTACACGACCGACCCGAACGACCTCAATCCGCAGAACCTCGCGAAGTACGACGCGGTGCTGCTGTACGCCAATCACGATTCCGCCACACCGGCGCAGGCGCAGGCCCTGATCGATTTCGTGCGCAGCGGGAAGGGCTTCATCCCGATCCACAGCGCGTCGCACTGCTTCCGCAACTCCGCGGAGTTCATCCGCATGGTGGGCGGCCAGTTCGACAAGCACGACACGGCGACCTTCAACACGACCACGATCCGTCCCGATCATGAGGTCATGAAGGGACTGACGCCCTTCACGACGTGGGACGAGACCTACATCCACAAGAACCTCAACCCCGATCGCGTCGTGCTCCAGGAGCGCGTGCAGGGGGATCATCACGAGCCGTGGACGTGGGTGCGCACCGAGGGGCAGGGGCGCGTGTTCTATACCGCGTACGGCCACGACGAGCGCACGTGGAACCAGGAAGGGTTCCAGTCGCTCGTGCGCAATGGAATCCTCTGGGCGGTCGGCGACCGCGTCCGGGCGCAACACGATCAGTACGCCATCGCGCCACTGGTGTATCACGAGAGCAGCCGGATCCCGAACTACGAGCGCCGCAATCCGCCGCTCAAGCTGCAGGAAGCGCTCTCGCCCTACGCGTCGATGACGCACATCCAGGTGCCGCCCGGCTTCGAGCTCAAGCTCTTCGCGTCGGAGCCGGACATCGTGAAGCCGATCGCGATGGCGTGGGACGAGCGCGGCCGGCTCTGGATCGCCGAGACGGTCGACTACCCGAACGACATCCACCCCGGAAAGCCGGGCCGCGACCACATCAAGATCCTCGAGGACACGGACGGCGACGGCCGCGCCGACAAGTTCACGATCTTCGCGGACTCGCTGAACATCCCGACGAGCATCGTCTTCTCGAACGGCGGGATCATCGTGTCGGCGATGCCGGACTTCCTCTTCCTCAAGGACACGACGGGCGACGACCGCGCCGACATTCGGCAGAAGGCCGTCGGCGGCTGGGGCTTCGGCGACACGCACGCCGGCCCGAGCAACCTGCGCTACGGCTTCGACAACCACATCTGGGGCGCAGTCGGCTACAGCAACCACATGACGGTCGGCCCGAACGGCGATACGACCCGGTTCGGACAGGCGATCTACCGGTTCCGCCCCGGCACCTTCGACTCGCTCGAGCACGTCGCGAGCTTCACGAACAACACGTGGGGACTCGGCTTCTCCGAGTCGAACGACGTGTTCGGCTCCACGGCGAACAACACGCACGCGATGTACGTCGCCATCCCGCATCGCTTCCAGCAGGACGTGAAGGGGCTCCCGCCGCGCGCCGGGAGCACGAAGATCGACGGGCACTACTTCATGACGCCGATCACGAAGAACGTGCGCCAGGTGGACGTGTTCGGCGGCTTCACCGCGGCCGCCGGCTTCAACCTCTACACGGCCCGCCGCTATCCGCGCGAGTACTGGAACCGCATCGCCTTCGTGAGCGAGCCGACGGGCCGGCTCACCCACCAGGCGATCCTCGAGCCGAAGGGCGCGGGGTACGCCGAGCACGATGGCTGGAACCTGCTCGCGAGCGACGACGAGTGGGTCGGACCCGTAGACGCGCAGGTCGGGCCCGACGGCAACGTCTGGGTCGCCGACTGGTACAACTTCATCATCCAGCACAACCCGACGCCGGCTGGATTCCAGAACGGCAAGGGCAACGCGTACGAGAATCCGCTGCGCGATCATCAGCACGGCCGCATCTATCGCGTCGTGTACACCGGCGCGCCGGCGGCGAAGCCGACGGTGCTTCACAAGGACAGGCCGGATGAGCTGGTGGCCGCCCTCCGCAACGACAACCTGTTCTGGCGGCTCACGGCGCAGCGACTGCTCGTCGAGCGCGGCAAGCCCGACGTCGAGCCGCAGCTCATCGCGCTCGCCAGCGACCGTTCGGTCGACGCCCTCGGGCTGAACCCGGGCGCGCTGCACGCGCTCTGGACGCTGCAGGGGCTCGGACTGCTCAACGGCTCCGACCGTCGTGCGATGGAGACGGCGGTCACGGCACTCAGCCATCCGTCCGCAGCGGTGCGGAAGGCCGCGGTGCAGGTGCTCCCGCCAACGGCTGCGTCGCTCGCCGCGATCCGTTCCGCCGGCGTGCTCGATGACCGCGACCTGCACACGCGCCTCGCCGCGGTGCTCTTCGTCTCACAGATGCCGGCGTCGGATGAGCTGGGCCAGCTGCTCTACACGATGGGCAAGGCGCCCGAGGTGGAGCAGGATGAATGGCTCTCGCAGGCCGTGTACATCGCCGCGGCGAAGCATCGCGCCGGCTACCTCAAGGCCTACGCGTCCGACCTCGGCGCCGAGCCGTATCGCGCGCTGGCGCAGCGGCTCGCGCAGGAAGAATCCTCGCCGCCGGTGGTCGTGACCGGGCGGAACGGCGGTGGGTCGGCGCCGGCCGCGCGCGCCGCGGCGCCGAAGCTGCGCCCCGTCGCCGAGCGCCTGCTTCGCGCGTATGTGGAGGACGTCGTCGGTCCGATCACGCGCCCCACGCAGGCGGCGCAGATCCCCGACTGGATGAATCCTCCGTCGAAGGATCCCGTGATGGAGCTCGCGATGAACGTCGTGCGCGGGCAGATGAAGTTCTCGCTGCCCTCGTTCAGCGTGAAGCCGAGCCAGCGGGTGAAGATCACCTTCACCAACC
>DASVNI010000273.1:0-35972 GCA_036383935.1 Gemmatimonadaceae bacterium
GGTGCGCTCGGTGCGCGAGCGACCGTTCGTGCCCGCCGCGCAGGCGCTTGGAGCAACGCGGCTGCGCGTGCTGTTGCGCCACGTGATCCCGAACTCGATCGGTCCCGCGCTCGTGGCGACGACGCTCGGCGTCGGCAACGCGATCCTGCTCGAGAGCGGGCTCTCCTTCCTGGGACTCGGCATCCAGCCACCGGCACCGAGCTGGGGAAACATGATCGCCGGGGGCCGCGATCTGCTCGTCGTCGCGCCGTGGGTGTCGCTCGCCCCCGGGCTCGCGCTCGTCGTGACTGTGCTCTGCACCACCGTGCTCGGCGACGCGTGGCGTGACCGACTCGCCGGAGAGCGCGAGCCCGTGCGACGCTAGTCCGTCTCCGCCCAGCGCGCGAGCACGGTCACGATCGCGTGCGGGGGCGCCTCGAACTCGATGACGCGATCTCCGACGGCGAGCGGGGAGATGCGTGTCTCGTCCAGTCGCGCGAGTGACGCTTCGGCCACGGCGCGCGTGGTGCGCCAGGCGCCCGCCACGCTGCCGTCGCGCCGATTGACACAGCGAAGCACCACCCAGCCGTCCTCGCGCGCCGGCAGCGCCGCGCTGAATGCCAGCCCTTCGCCTTCCAGTTCGAGGCCACCTGCGCTCAGCGGCTCGAGGAGGTTGGATCGCAACGTCTCGCCGGCGAGCGGGAGGAGGACGTCGTCCGCCATCTGCTCGATCGCATCGAGTTGCTCGGGTGTCGCAGGTCCATGAAGAGCGAGGGCGAGCTCGGCGCCGAATGGGCCGAGGCTCTGCGCGAGCGGCGTGTCGGCCGGCCATCCCGCGTGCCCCGGGCGCTCGGGCAGGTCGACGCGCGACAGCGCGCCGACAGCGCGCACGAGCGTCACGGCCACCGCGCCGTCGGCGCGACTCTCGCACTCGGCGAGACCATCCGAGAAGACCGTCGCGCCCGTCGTGTCCGTGAACCGTGCCACCCATCGGTGCAATGGCGCCGTCGGGACGACGTGCTCCATGAGCTGCTCTGTCGGCGACAGCTCGAGCGGCGTGCGGACGACCGGGCGGAAGGCGGCATCAGCGATCGTCTCCCCTGCCGCCACACCAGTCGCGACGCGCATTCGCAGGCGATGATTCGGCGTGCCGTTGAAGCCCTGCACGCGAACGCGCACGAAGGGCGCGTTCGCGTCGAGGATGATGGAGAGCGTGCATCGCCCCGCCGATCCACGACGCGCCACGCCTGGCAGCGCATACGCCACCGCGATCTCACCGCGCAGCGGGCCGCGATGGACGACAGTGACTGTGCGCAACTTCGCCGCAGGACGCGCGGCGCGGATGGCCGGCGTGTAGAGATCGCCGACGTCGTCCTCGTCCACGAGCCTGAACGCGTCCTCGACGACGCGGTCGACGGCGAGATCGTGCACGCGTACCGCACCGTCGACGCCGACCGAGACACGCACGAGACCGTTCTCCATCGTGCGACCCTCGACGCGAACGACGTTCCTCACGAGCGACTCCGGTGCCGGCGTCGTGCCGCCCTGGCTTCTCGTCACCACCGAGAATCCACCGATCTCGTCCACCCACCCAACTGCGCGCGCCTCGCCCACCAGATCAGCATCGGGGTAGTCGTGCGGTGACTCCGTCAGTGCGATGCGTCGGTCCGTGCGCAGCACTTGCAACGGCATCGCGTCCACACGCCACGGCTTCAGTCGCTTGCGTTCACCCTGGCGTGTCGCCGAGCCTGGCCCGACGGCGACGTCGGCCAGCGTCTGCTGAAGTGTCAGGTCCACGACGCCGCCACGCGCGCGTGCCGCCCGGTTGCGGAGCACGACGACCGGTCGCCACTCCGGCGCTGCGCGCCGCGCGCGCTCGGCATCGTGTCCGACGAGCGACGCGAGCGCGGACCCGCGCAGTCCGCGAGCACGATCGTCGACGTCGGCATGGCGCGCGTCGAGCGCTTCGGCTACCGCGTCGATGGAGGTGCCGCAGAGTGTGTCGTGCGGCTGGCCCTCGAGCAGCGCGCGCCACGTCGCCCGCAGCAGTGCGCGTTCCGTCGGGTTGCCGCCACGCGGTGCGAGCGCGATCCAGGGCTCGACGTCGCGCACGAGCGTGCGCTCGAGCGCCGCGTTCGCGCGCTTCTGATGCGCGCGCGAGCCGAGCGTCCCCTGCAGCGTCCACGTGTAGCCGTAGGAGTCGCGCAGCTCGCCGGTGACGACGGGAAGTGTGCGGGGTGCCGCCGCGTCGACGAGCGCGGTCGCGGCCGAGCGCAGCGACACCGCGGCGACCACAGTCGGACGGGCGGCGTCGGCCAGCGCGCGCAGTGCGATCGAGAGATCACGCTGTCTCGCGTGATGATCGGCGCCGTTGAGGAGAAGGGTGATGCCCGTCGTCGCGCGAGGCGCGAGCGCGGACTCGAGACGCTTCCAGCGCTCCACGGCGCCTTCGGCGGTGACGGGCAGTGAGCTCCCGAGCTCGTAGCCATCGGGCGCGAGGTGATAGAGCAGCACTTCGGTTCCGGCTTCGTCGCGCCAGCGAACCGCGTCCCCGTCGGGCCAGCGCGCGCCCCCGTAGCCGCGCCACGCCACGATCAGCGAGAGACCAAACCCAGATGCGAGCGCGGGAAGGATTGCCGGATGCCCGAACGCGTCGGGGCAATAGAGCACTGGAGGCGGCTCGGCGCGCAGCGCACGGAGCGCATCGCGGCCGGCGAGCAGATTGCGGACGAGCGTTTCACCGCTCGGGATCAGCTCGTCGGCGAGGACATACCAGGGGCCGGCCTCGAGCCGTCCCTGACGCAGGAGCGCCGCGAGCTCGGACGCGCGCTCGGGACGCACGTCGAGGTAGTCGTCGAGGACGATCCCCTGGCCGTCGAGCAGGAAGCTCTGCCCCTCCGGCGGTGGGTCGTCGAGCAGCTCATCGACGAGCGCAACGAGCCGCTGCCGGAAGCGGCCCGCGGCGTGGTACCACTCACGATCCCAGTGCGTGTGCGAGACGACGAGGACCTGGAGCGCGGAAGACATGCGCGGAGTGTGCGCGACGCGACCAGCCCACACAAGCATGAAGCCAGTGCTCCTCCCTACGGCGCTTCGCACCTCCGGTCGGAGTTCTGCAGGTCTGCCAAGATGCGACGCGGGGCGGACCGTGAGGTCCGCCCCGCGTGAACGTGCGTGTCGCCGGCGTCGTCAGACGACGGGGCGGCGACCCGTGATCAGACGGTACACGATCACGATGAGCGCCAGGACGAGCAGCAGGTGAATGAGCCCCCCGCCGACGTGGAAGGCGAAGGCGCCCAGAGCCCACAGGATGAAAAGGACGATCGCAAGTGTGAAGAGCATGGCGTGCATCCCCTGTTGAGTGTGGAATGAGACTCCAGGCTCATGCAAGGCAACGTTCGTACCGGTCGCTGCCTAAGGCTTCGGCACGCCGTTCGGCACCCCGTTCGCCGGCTCCGACGCGCGGGCGGCCGCCGCGGCGGCCGTGGACGGCGTGGCAGCCGCGTGGGCATGCGTCTGCCGCGCGAGGAGGATTCTCGCCGCACGCACGTCGTGGCCGATGTCGACCATGAGTACCGCGAGGTCGCCCACTCCCCACAGCACGCCGGCCAGCACGATGAGCCGGCTCGCCTCGCCAAGCAGCGTCGGGATTGCCGCGCTTCCCTGCGCGACGACGCCCGTGATGATCTCGGCGACGAGCAACAGCAGGAGCACGATTCCCATCAGCTTGAACAGCTTCGAGAGATATCGCAGTCCCACGTACGGCTCGAGATCGGTCAGCCGAACGTCCGGAATGGCCGGAGCGTCCTTGTCCGGTTGCAGCACGTGGCCAAGCCGGTCCATCGGACCGGGCGCCTTCGTGGTCGTAGTATTTCCCGCGTCAACCGCCCGCCGATGTTCTGTCATGATCCCCCTCCGGATCCGATCCACCTGGCTCGGTAGCCTCGTGAATCGATATGAATGAAAGGTCCGTGCCCAGACTCCGCCGGATACACGCCTGCGCCCCCGATGAGCTCGGGATGGGCCGCCTCCACGCGGTCTACGGCCTGGCTGATCACCCGTGCGTCGTCGATCGTGCTCCGACCGTCATGGTTGAGGTCGTCCATCACACCGTCGTGGTTGCTGTCGATGAAGATGTCGGCCGCGTCGCCGTACATGTGGCGGCTGAGGCCGGCTCGCCCCCCAGTGTTGCCCCCGCCCTTGTTGTACTGCGGCGTCCGGAATCCGCTCATCACCCGTACTCCGGACACATCGATCCCACGTGACTGCAGGTCCGCCAGCACGAGCTCGAGCTTGTCCACGTTGCGCATCTGCAGCACGAGGAACTTCGGCCAGACGTTCGGCTGATCGTGCGTGAGGAAGTCCCGCAGCTTGAAGTGCTCCGAGACGCGCGTATCCGCGTTTTCCTGCGTGACCTCGATGAACCCACTCGGGGGCCGGTAGCGGTCGGGTGGTGCCCTCCTCGGCGCCGAGATGCGGCCAGTCTCACCGGGCCAGTTGCCGATGTAGTACAGGCCGACGCGACCGTTGCGCTTCGCGCTCGCCGGGATCGTGCTGATCAGGCTGAAGTCGGTGATCGGCTTGATGGCCTGGCCCACCGCGACGGCGAGCTTCCAGATGCCGGCGCTCGGCGCCGTTGTCGTCTGCCCGGACTGCGGCTGCTGCGCCCGGAGCTCGGCCCCCTCGGGGACTGCGGCGACGCCGGTGTCGATCGGCGCTCCCGCGGGGCGGATCTTCGCACGGAGCTTTCCGCTCGCGCCGCGAAGCTCGCCGGTGAGTGCGTTGAGCGACGCGTCCGTGAGATATACCGCGTTCGGCGCGCCGGGCGTCGCGATGGAACCGACGGTCGGCCGCGGCCCCAGCGCCACCGCCTCGTCGGGGGAGCGCATCGCTGCGTCGGCGATCGACCAGGTCCAGCCGATGGCGAGCAGTGCGATCACCGTCCCGCCGATCAGGTTGACGAACCGCTCCGCCCGCGGTGAGATGCCCGCGCGGTGCCAGCGGCTTTTCGGGGGCTCGGGGAGCGTCAGCGCCAGCTCCGCGAGATGCATCATCTCGTCGAACAGGCCCGTTGACCCGTGCGGCGTGGCTGTCTTACTTCCGACGCTGCCGCCGTCCCCCATCTCCCCAGCCGAATGCAATCCCTTCTCGACCTTTTCCATCAGCTGACCAACGTCCGCGAGCTCGTGCGCGTCGGCGGATACGTCGGCCTGACGGCCATCATCTTCGCCGAGACCGGGTTGCTCGTAGGATTCTTCCTTCCCGGGGACTCACTGATCGTCACGGCCGGGCTGCTCTCCGCCCAACCGCAATTCGGCCTCAACGTGTACGTGCTCGGCGTTCTGCTGACGCTCGCAGCGATCATCGGGAATACCGTGGGATACGCGATCGGTCGCGCCACCGGCCCGCGTCTCTTCACCCGAGACGACTCCCTCCTCTTCAAGAAGAAGCACCTCTACCGGGCCCAGGATTTCTACCAGAAGCACGGTGGCAAGACGCTAATCCTTGCTCGTTTCATGCCGATTGTACGCACATTCGTTCCGGTCGTGGCCGGCCTGGCGAATATGCCCCTAAAGGCCTACACGGCCTACAATGTGCTGGGTGCGATCGCCTGGATCTGGTCCATGCTCCTCATCGGCCATTTCCTCGGCCGCGTTGTCCCCGGCATCGACAAACACATCGAGCCGATGATCCTCGTCATCATCGCGCTTTCCCTTTTGCCTGCGCTGATCTCGTGGCGCCGAGAGCGGGCGAAGGGTGCGGCAGCGCCCCGGGCGGTACACGATCCCTGAACCAACCTGGAGAACGAAATGGCTTTCACGCTCCCTCCGCTGCCGTATCCCACGAATGCCCTCGAGCCGCACATCGACGCGCAGACGATGGAGATCCACCACGGCAAGCATCACAACGCCTACGTCACCAACCTCAACGCAGCGCTCGAGAAGGCTCCCGAGCTGGCGAGCAAGTCGCTGGAAGATCTGCTCCGCAACCTGAACAGCGTGCCCGAGGCAGTGCGCACGGCAGTGCGCAACAACGCCGGCGGACACTGGAACCACTCCCAGTTCTGGAAGACGATGGCGCCGAACGCAGGGGGCGCGCCGACCGGCAAGCTCGCCGCGGCGATCGACGCCGCCTTCGGCGACTTCGAGAAGTTCAAGGAGGCGTTCAACGCCGCCGGCGCCGGACGCTTCGGCTCAGGCTGGGTCTGGCTGGTGAACGAGGGGGGCAAGCTCGCCATCACGAGCACGCCGAACCAGGACAACCCCCTCATGGACGGGAAGCCCGCCCCCATTCTCGGCAACGACGTGTGGGAGCACGCCTACTACCTCAAGTACCAGAACCGTCGCCCGGACTATCTGAAGGCGTGGTGGAACACGGTGAACTGGGACGAGGTGGCGAAGCGCTACAACGGGTGAGTTGGTGAGTTAGTGAGTCGGTGAGTTGGAACCGGCCTCGGGAAGCTCTGCTTCCCGAGGCCGTCGTCGTTCGCCAACTCACTAACTCACCAACTCACCGCAGTTCAGGGCACCGCCCCCTTCTTCGGCTCGATCCGCACCGCCCACAGCCCGCTGTTGAAGTCGTTGACGTAGGCGATGCCGTCCTTGCGGTTCACGACGACGCCCCACGTAAATGGCACGTTGGCGATGTGGCCCTTCGGGTCGGCGGGCATCATCTCGCCGATCAGGCGCCCCTGCGCCTTGAGGTCGCCGCGCAGCTCGCCGCTGAGGTCGAACGCCTTGAAGCCGGCGTTGTACGCGCCGACGTAGAGCGTGTCGCCGGCGACCCAGACGTTGTGCACGCCGCCGAACTCGGGCTCGTACCACGCCACCGACTTCGGGTGCTCGATGTCCTTCACGTCGAGCACTTGCAGGCGCCCGTGCGCGCGCGAGATCCCGCCCGAGTAGAGCGCCTCCGCCGCCGTGTTGCCGAACACTTCGTCGGCGATGATGACGTAATCCTTGTAGCGCCAGGCGGTGTGCGTGCCGCGGATGAACCCCTTCCCTCCCTCCGCCTCGACGTCGTGGTACAAGGCGTCGAGATCGTACTTGTACTGCGACACGAACTGCGGGTTCGACGGCGAGCCGCCCTTGATGCCGTTGCCGACATCGAGGATGACGAGGCCATCGTTCCACCACGAGGCGTACACGAGCCCGTTCTGCACGTCGATGTCGTGCAGCATGCGCCCCGCGTCGGCGCGCGGCGTCTTCCACGTCGCCAGCTGCTTCGGGTGGGCCGGATCCGTGATGTCGACGATGTGCAGCGCGCCGGTGCCGTCGTTCGTCAGGTAGACCTGCGTCCCGTACTTCGGCTGCGAGTGCACGAACGCCGAGTGCACGCCGGAGGTGACTCCGCTCGTGAACTCGCTCAGCAGCTTCGGGTGCAACGGGTCGTGCGTGTCGGCGATGACGATGCCGTTCTTGCGATCGGCCGCGCCCTCGCGCGTGATGACGAGAGTGTTCCCGTCGGGCGTCGTCATCATGTCGTTGATCGACCGCGCGTTGACGACGATCGAATCGACGATGGTGGGCTTGGCGGGATCGGAGATGTCCACCGCGTACACGCGATCGCCGCCCATGATGGTGCCGAGGTACGCGACGTTGCCGTTCGGGTGGATCCACACCTCGCTCGTCGCGAAGGCGCTGCGGATCAACTTGCCCACCACCGTGAGCGGACGCTTGATGTCGCGATCGACCGCGGTGACGAGCGCATCGCCGGTGCGCGCGCCGAAGCTGGCGGTCACCTGGTACGTGCCCGGCTGGTAGGCGACGAAGGCGCCGTCCTCGTCCACCAGCCCGTTGCCGGGGGTGAACAGCCAGCTCGGCGTCAGCCCGCGAATCTCTCGCCCCTGCGCGTCGCGCGGGATGGCGCGCAGATGGACGACGTCCCCCGTGCGTAGATGCGCGTTCGCCGGCTGTATCTCCACGCTCGCGATCGGCGTGGCCAGGACCTCCACCGGGATCTTCTCACTCACCGCGCCTGTCGTCGCCGAGACGACTGCACGTCCGGGAGCCAGCGCCTGGACCGCGCCGTCATTGGAGACGCGCAGGACACTCGGCTTGTCGCTCGCGAACGTCACCCGGTCGGGACGGCGGTCGTGCGCCTTCGAGAATGCGGTTGCACTCAGGTGCACGCGCTGCCCGACGGCGAGCCGCGTCGGGCGCGGCGATACCTCGACCAGCGTCGCGGGGCCTGGCACCATCGCGATCTCCAGTCGCTGAACGACGGGCTTCGCACCGGGCACGATCCCGATCACCGTGATGGGCAGCGTGCCCACCGCGCCGGCGATGAACTTGCCCGTCGAATCGATGCGCCCCTCGAAGGGGAATCCGGCGCTCCGCCAGGTGACGCGCGACTCCGGCACCTGCTTTCCACTCTCGTCCACGAGCTGAGCGGAGAACTGCACCGAGTCGCCCGCCACGACGCTGCGCGTCGCCGGGGTGATCACGAGTCGCTGCGCCCCCTGGGCGGAGGCGCTGCTCGCCAGCACGAGCAAGCCTGCGAGTGCCGTCAGTGTAGTCTTCACTGCGCCGCCTCTCCCTCGAGGTAAGTGTACCCTTCCAGCCCCGCCACGTAGTCCGCGATGAACGCGTTCGCGTCCGCGCGGCTCAGGTGCTTCACCTGCGTCACCTTCCGCCGGAAGGTCTGCAACAGATCCGACGCACGGAACTGCACGTAGTTCAGCACCTCGGTCACCGTGTCGCCGTGCACCAGATCGGTGATCTCGTAGCCGGCGCCCGCCAGCCGGATGTGCACGGCGTTCGTGTCGCCGAACAGGTTGTGCAGGTCGCCGAGGATCTCCTGATACGCGCCGGTGAGGAAGACGCCGAGCACGTACGGCTCGCCGTCGCGCCACTCGTGCAACTCGAGCGACGGGTTGCCGCCCTTCTCTCCGACGAACCGGTCGATCTTGCCGTCGGAGTCGCACGTGATGTCCTGCAACGTGCCGCGCCGCGTCGGCTCCTCCAGCAGGCGGTGCACGGGCATGATCGGGAAGAGCTGGTCGATCGCCCAGCTGTCAGGCAGCGACTGGAAGAGCGAGAAGTTGCAGAAGTACCGGTCCACCATCGTCGCGTCGAGATCGGCGAGGATGTCCTCGTAGTGATCCCGGTCCTGCTGCACGATCCGGAAGATCGCGTTCATCGTGGCGTGGTACATCTGCTCCGCCACGGCGCGGCCCCGGAGCGTCAGCACTCCACTCGCGAACAGCTGCTGGGCGCGCTCCTTGTCGAACGTCACGTCGTGGAAGATCTCCTTCACGCGCCGCCGCGAGATCTTCCCGCGCGAGACGTCCTGGTAGTCCTCCAGCATCTCGTGCAGCACCGCGTGGTCGTCCTCGGTGAGCTCGGGCACCGCCACCTCGACCACCGACTCGACGTCGATCACCTTGAGCAGCAGCAGCGCGTGGTGCGCCGTGAGCGCGCGGCCGGACTCGCTGATCACGTGCGGCATCGGCAGCTCGAGCTCGCGGCACGCCTCGGCCAGCGTGTAGATCACGTCGTTGGCGTACTCCTGCAGCGAGTAGTTCACGCTCGCGTTCGACGTGGAGTTCGTGCCGTCGTAGTCGACGCCGAGCCCTCCGCCCACGTCCACGTGGGTGACATCGACTCCGAGTGCACGCAATTCGGCGTAGAAGCGCGCCACCTCGGAGAGCCCCGACTTGATGTAGCGGATGTCGGTGATCTGCGATCCGAGATGGAAGTGGATCAGCTTCACGATGTCGAGGCGGCCGGCGGCGCGCAGCTTGTCCACCGCCTGCATGAGCTGCGCGGCGTTGAGGCCGAACTTGGACTTCTCGCCACCGCTCTCCTTCCACCGTCCGAACCCGGTGGACGCGAGCTTGATGCGAATCCCTGCTGTTGGATTGACACCAAGTTCATCTGCAACTGAAAGCAGCACGTCGATCTCGCTGAGCTGCTCGATCACGATGAACACCTGATGGCCCAGCTTCTGGCCCATCAGGGCGAGGCGCATGAACTCCTCGTCCTTGTAGCCGTTGCAGACGATGAGGTGCTCCGTGCTCTCGGACAGACCCAGCACCGCCTGCAGCTCCGGCTTGGAGCCGCACTCCAGCCCGACACCATGCTTGGCGCCGAACTGGACGATCTCCTCGACGACGTGGCGCTGCTGGTTGACCTTGATCGGGTACACGGTGGTGTAGGCGCCCGTGTACTCGTACTCGGCGATGGCGTTCTCGAACCGTTCGCTCAACGCCTCGATGCGCGAGCGCAGGATGTCGGAGAAGCGCAGGAGCACCGGCAGCGCGACCCCCTGCTCCTCGAGGTCGCTCGCGAGCTCGAACAGGCTGAGCTCCCGCTCGGGGTGCTCCTTGTCCGGCCGCACGACCACGTGGCCGCGCTCGTCGATGTCGAAGAAGCCGGCGCCCCAGCCGTAGACGTTGAAGAGGGCGCGCGACTTCTCCACGGACCAACCCGCGCCAGCATCGGAGGCAGCGGTCTTCTCGATCGTCTCAGTCCCCATGGGGCAAAGATAACGGCGCGGTCGGGCTCGCGCGTCAAAGGATGGTTGCAACACTCCGACCGGAGGTGCGAAGCGCCGGAGGGAGGAGCGATAAACCTCCTACGGGTAGAGCACCTCGGTGCGCCAGCCGTCCCCCTCGCGCGTGTACACGAGGCGATCGTGCAGGCGACTCGGTCCCTGGTGCCAGAACTCGATTCGCTTCGGTACGAGCCGGAAGCCGGACCAGTGCGGCGGCCGCGGCACGGGACCGTTGGCGAAGCGGGCTTCGAACTCGCGATAGCGCTCGTCGAGCGCCCCCGGATGCTCCAGCGGCTGGCTCTGTCGCGAGGCCCAGGCGCCGAGCTGGCTTTCACGCGGACGAGAGGCGAAGTACGCGTCGGCCTCCTCGTCGCTCACCCTCTCCGCGATCCCTTCCACCCGAACCTGCCGCTCGAGCGGCTGCCAGTGGAAGCACATCGCCGCCTGCGGATGCGAGAGGAGCTCCCCGCCCTTCCGGCTCTCGTAGTTGGTGTAGAAGGCGAAGCCGCGCACGTCCACCGCCTTGAGCAGCAGGATGCGGACGGAGGGCTGCCCGTCCAAGCCGACGGTGCCGAGAGCGAACGCCGTTGGCTCGGGCAGACGCTCCGGGCCGACGGCGGTCGCGACGCCGAGCAGCTCGACGAAACGATCGAACGGCTCGCGCAGCTCGACGCCGATCGCCGGGACTTTACTCATCGCCGCCGAGGACACCGCCGAGGATCGCGCCGCCGAGCCCACCGAGGACGCTCCCTTCCTGCTGGCGGCTGCCGCCGGCACGCGGCGCCGCGGCAATGATCCGGTCGGCGAGCCGCGAGAAGGGCATCGTCTGCAGGATCACCTTACCCGGCCCGGTGAGCGTGGCGAAGAACAGTCCCTCTCCACCGAACAGCGCCGTCTTCACGCCCGGCACGAGCTGGATGTCGTACTGCACGCGCTGCTCCATCGCCACGATGCAGCCGGTGTCGACGCGCAGCACCTCGCCCGGCGCGAGGTTCTTCTCCCAGAGCGCGCCCGAGGCATGGAGCACGGCCACGCCGTCGCCGCTGATGCGCTGCAGGATGAATCCCTCACCGCCGAAGAAGCCGGCGCCGATGCGCTTCGTGAACGCGATGTCCACCTGCGTTCCCTTCGGCGCACAGAGGAAGGAATCCTTCTGCGCGATGATGGTGCCGCCCCACTCCTGCAGGTCCACCGGCTTGATCTTGCCGGGGAAGTGCGACGAGAAGGCGACGCGCTGCCGGCCGCGCCCGTTGTTGAGGAAGGTCGTGATGAAGAAGGTGTCACCCGAGAGCACGCGCTTGGCGCCCTGGAACAGCTTGCCGAGCATCCCGCCACCCTGCTTGTTCGGATCGAGCGTCGTGTTCATCACGATCCCCTGCTCCATGAACATCATCGCGCCCGCCTCGGCGATCACCGTCTCGCCGGGATCGAGCGTCACGATCACCGCTTGCAGGTCATCTCCGATGAGCTCGTAGTCGATCTCGTCCGAAGTCCTCGCCATCGCCGTTCTCCTGGTTCATGGTCTCGCCTTGCCGATCGCAGGCTCCGGCTTCAAATCTCCCCGATCGTGCAACGTACGTCCACCCTGCCGGACGATCCTTTCCGCTTCGTGACGTCACTCCGAACGCTCGCCGCCGCCGCCGCCCTCGGACTGCTCGCGCCGCGGCACGAGCCAGCGCACGCCCAGGCGGCGCCGCCCGCCGACACGGCCGCCGCCCTCCTGCTCACTCCCGATCGGGTGTTCGACGGGCTCGAGATGCACGACGGCTGGGTCGTCCTCGTGCGCGGCGAGCGCATCATCGCCGCTGGTCCCGCCGCGAGCGTCCCCGCCCCCGCCGGTGCGCGGCGCGTGGCGCTCACGGGAACGACGCTCCTGCCCGGGCTGATCGAGGGGCATTCGCACCTGCTCCTCCATCCGTACGACGAGACGGTGTGGAACGATCAGGTGCTCCACGAGCCACTCGCGCTCCGGATCGCGCGCGCGACGGTGCACGCGCGCGAGACGCTTCGTGCCGGCTTCACCACCATCCGCGATCTCGGCACCGAGGGCGCCGGCTACGCCGACGTAGGGCTGAAGCGCGCCATCGCGCAGGGGATCATCCCCGGGCCGCGCATGGTCGTCGTCACCCGCGCGATCGTCGCCACGGGAAGCTACGCGCCGCGCCTCACGCCGGAGATCGACGTGCTGCAGGGCGCCGAGGAGGCGGACGACGCCACGCTCGTGCGCGTCGTGCGCGACCAGATCGGGCGAGGCGCCGACTGGATCAAGGTCTACGCCGACTACAGCTGGGGGCCCGGCGGCCAGGTGCAGCCCACCTTCACCCTCGAGGAGCTCAAGAAGATCGTGGAGGTCGCGTCGAGCTCTGGGCGTCCCGTCGTCGCCCACGCGAGCAGCCCCGAGGGGATGCGCCGCGCGGTGCTCGCCGGCGTGGAGACGATCGAGCACGGCGACGCGGGGACGCCCGAGGTGTTCCGTCTGATGAAGGAGCACGGCACCTATTACTGCCCTACGATCGCCGCGAGCGAGGCGGTCAGTCGCTACCGCGGCTGGAAGCCCGGCACGCCGGAGCCGGCGCGTCTCGTGGAGAAGCGCGCGAGCATGCGCGCCGCGCTCGCCGCCGGCGTGACGATCTGCAACGGCAGCGACGTCGGCGTCTTCACGCACGGCGAGAACGGCCGCGAGCTCGAGATGCTCGTCTCCTATGGCGGGCTCACGCCGGTGCAGGCGCTGCGCGCCGCGACGTCGACGGACGCGAAGATGCTGCACATGGAGAATCAGATCGGCGCGGTGAAAGCCGGCCTGCTCGCCGATCTCGTCGCGGTGCGAGGCGATCCCTCACGCGACATCCACGCGATCCGTGACGTGCGCTTCGTGATGAAGGGCGGTGCGATCGTCAGGCAGGATCCGTAGCGGCTCGACGCGCATGCCGAGTGGCGATCGCCCAGCAGAGTGGCCCGAGCCCGATCGCAACCGCAGCGCCCAGCAGCGCGGGCAGACCGTTCTCGCCATCGGCGAAGCTCAGCCCTACGACCAACAGCAGTACGCCCATGGGCAACGCTGCGAGCACGGCGACGCCGCGCGTCCCCACCGGGATGCGGAAGGCGCCCCGCAACTCTGGCTCACGCGCGCGCAGCGCCACGAGCGACGCCAGCTCGAGCATCAGCGCGAGCGAGTAGAGCAGCACGTCGGCGACGACCAGCCCACTGAACGGCAACAGCATGAACAGCGAGTAGCACACCGCCGCGAACAGCACGGCGAACCGCGGCGTGCCGCGTCCGTCGGTGCGGGCGAGCGGCGAGGGGAGCAAACCGTCCGTGGCCATGACGAAGGGGATGCGCGAGTAGGCGAGCAGCAGGGCGTTGAACAACCCCACTGCGCTCGCCATTCCAGCCAGGGCGATCCACGCGGCGAGCATCGGTCCGACGCGTCCGCCTACCGCCAGCGCGATCTCCGGCCATCCGCCCTCACGCCACGTCGTCCAGTCGCTCGCGGCGAGCGCCGCGCCGAGTGGGATCAGATAGCCGGCCACGACGAGCGGCAGCGCGATCGCCAGCGCGCGCGGATAGCTGCGCGACGCATCCTTCACCTCGCCCTGTACGGTGGAGGCGTTGTCCCATCCGATGTAGTTCCAGAGCGCGATCGACAGCCCGACGGCGAGGCCTTTTCCGCCCGCCGCTCCGGCGGCCGCGAACGGATGCCACGGTGTGTGGGTAGCGCGCGTCGCCGCGAGGACCGCCAGCACGAGGAAGCCGGCCATGATGAACAGGCCGGCCAGCACCGAGCTGCGACCGACGCGCCCTGCACCGGCGAGATTCAGCGCCGTCGCGCCCCAGATCACGATCAGTCCCACCCCCCAGACCGCCGAGGGCGGCAACGAGGGCGCGAAGAACGCCAGGTACGTGACGAACAGCTTGGGATAGATCGCCATGTCGACGAGCGAGTACATCCACGTCAGCCAGCCGTTCTGGAACGCCCAGAACTGGCCGAACGCCCGCTCGACCCAGCGGTAGTAGCCTCCCTCCTCGGGGAGCATGCTCGCCAGCTCTCCGACGAGCAGCACCTCGGGGATCGAATAGACGAGGGGCACCAGCACGAGGATCAGCAGCGCCATCCCCGGCCCCACGGAGGCCACGAGCGTTTCCGTGGTGAATGCGCCGCCGGAGGTGCTGAAGTACAGAATGAAGACCAGCGACAGCGTCGAGATCGATCGAACCAGAGCCATGGCGGCAAAGCTGCGCCGAACGCATCACGAGGGCAACGCGTAGATTTCCTGCGTAGCTCCTCCCACCCAGTCTCCCACATGCCAGCATTCGTGACGAAGGCACTCCGGCGCTCCGCGCCGGCCCTCCTCCTCGCCGGTCTGACTTCGCTCGCGCGTGCGCAGGCCGCGCCGGTGGTGTCCGTCATCCCCTATCCCGCGTCCGTCACGGTCGACAACGCGGTGCGCTACACCTTCAGCGCGACGCCCACGATCGCGCTTTCCGCACCGTCGAACGCCGAGCTCCGCGCGCTCGGCGATCTCGCCGCGGGCATCCTGCGCGACGAGCTGGGCGGCCGGCCGCGCGTCGTCTCGAAGCCCGCATCGAGCTCGCGCGCGGACGCGGTCGCGCTCGTCCTCGCACCAGCTGATTCAGCAGCCGGCGCCGAGTCGTATCGCCTCGACGTGACCCGCCGCGGCGTAACGATCACTGCGCCACGCACCGCGGGACTCTTCTACGGCCTGCAGACGCTGCGCGCGCTCGTGGAGCCGAAGACGGTATCAGCTCGGCCCGCGAGCGTCACGCTGCAGGGGCTGCACATCGCCGACGCACCGCGCTTCTCCTACCGCGGCATGCACCTCGACGTCGGCCGCCACTTCGCTCCCGTGCCCTTCGTGAAGCGCTACATCGACCTGATGGCGCGCTACAAGCTCAACACCTTCCACTGGCATCTCACCGAAGACCAGGGTTGGCGCATCGAGATCAAGAAGTATCCGCGCCTCACCGAGGTCGGTGGTTGCCGCAAGGAGACGCAGCTCGGGCGCAACCGCAATCCGTACGTCGGCGACTCCATCCGCTACTGCGGCTTCTACACGCAGGACCAGATTCGCGACGTCGTCGCGTACGCGAAGGACCGCCACATCACGGTCATCCCCGAGATCGAGATGCCCGGCCACTCCGTCGCCGCGCTGACGGCGTATCCGGAGCTCGGCTGCTCGCCGGGCCCGTACGAGGTGCGCACCACGTGGGGCGTGGACGAGAACATCCTGTGCCCCAAGGAAGAGACGTTCACCTTCCTCGAGAACGTCCTCACCGAGGTGATGGCGCTCTTCCCCAGCCAGTACATCCACATCGGAGGCGACGAAGCGCCGAAGACGGTGTGGCAGAAGAGCCAGATCGCCCAGGACGTCATCAAGCGCGAGAACCTCAAGGACGAGCACGAGCTGCAGAGCTACTTCATCCGCCGCGTCGAGAAGTTCCTCAACGCGCACGGCAAGCGCATCATCGGCTGGGACGAGATCCTCGAGGGCGGTCTCGCGCCGAATGCGACCGTGATGTCGTGGCGTGGGATCTCCGGCGGCATCGCCGCAGCGCGCGCGAACCACGACGTCGTCATGACGCCGACGTCGAACACGTACCTCGACTACAACCAGGGCGACAAGCGGTTCGAGTCGATCTACATGGGCAACTTGCTGCCGCTCACGACGGTCTACGCCTACGAGCCGATCCCCGACTCGCTCACCGCCGAGCAGGGGAAGCACGTGCTCGGCACCCAGGGGCAGATGTGGACGGAGTACATGCCCACGACGCGTGACATGGAGTACATGGCCTTCCCGCGCGAGATGGCGATCGCCGAGATCGCGTGGTCGCCGAAGGCCGCCAGGAGCTGGGACAGCTTCCGTGGGCGCTTGCTCCCTCGCCTGCTCGCGCTGGATCGCCTGGGCGTCAACTACCGCTTCCCCGGCGTGGAAAAGGGGCTGGAGAAGAACCAGGTCGTCTCGAGCGACACGCTCACGCTCGAACTGAGCTCGGCCATCCCGGAGGCGGAGGTCCGCTACACGCTGGACGGTAGCGAGCCGACCATCACGTCGACGAAGTACACCGGACCGCTGCACCTCACGATTCCCGCCGACGGCATCTCCGTGATCGCTCGCGCCTTCCTCGACGAGCACCACGCCAGCCCATCGCGCGCCGCAACCTTCCGCCGCGCCGCAACGACCAGCACGCGCTAGCCCCCGGGGTCAGACACCGGGGTCAGACACCGGGGTCAGACATCGGGGTCAGACATCGGGGTCAGACATCGGGGTCAGAGCCCCCAGGGCTCTGACCCCTTTGTCATAGAAGCTGGGGTCAGATGTTGGGGTCAGATACCGAAGGTGTCTGACCCCTTGGCGCGACCCCTTGGCGCGTTGGGGTCGGCACGATTGGCGGGACTACGGGATTACCTTCACGACATGACGTCCCCTGGTCCCCCGATCGCCGGTCGCATCCAGATTCCCGACGAGGAGCGCCCCCGCGGGCTGCGCGCTCGGCTCGCCGCGCTCCGCTACCTGCCCGCCCTCGTCGGCCTCGTCTGGCAGACCCATGCCGGGCTCACCGTCGCCATGGTCACGCTGCGGCTCGTCCGCGCGTTCGTGCCCGTCGCCTCGCTGTGGGCGGCGAAGCTGATCATCGACCACGTGGTCGCGCTCACGCGCACCCCCGGCGCCTCGCTCATCCCGCTCTGGCGCGTCGTCGCCCTCGAGCTGGGGATCGTCGTCGTCGGCGAGCTGCTGGCGCGCGCGTCGGCGCTCGTCGAGTCGCTCCTCGGCGACCTGTTCTCGAACCACATCAGCGTGCGCCTCATGCGCCACGCCGCCACGCTCGACCTGGCACAGTTCGAGGATCCGGAGTTCTACGACCATCTCGAACGCGCACGCCGCCAGACCACCGCGCGCATCGGTCTCATCGCCATGCTCCTCGCGATGGGCCAGAACCTCCTGACCCTCGGCACGCTCGGCGCCGCGCTGGTCGCCTACAACCCCTGGCTGCTCGTCCTCCTCACCGTCGCCATTCTCCCGAGCTTCCTCGGTGAGACGCACTACGCCTCACTGTCCTACTCTCTGCTCTTCAGCCGCACTCCCGAGCGCCGCGAGCTGGACTACCTGCGCTACGTCGGCGCGAGCGACAAGACGGCGAAGGAAGTCCAGATGTTCGGCCTGGCGAGCTGGCTCGCCGACCGGTACGACGCGGTAGCGCAGCGCTACTACGACGAGAACAAGGCGCTCAGTCTGCGCAAAGGACTCGTCAGCGCGCTGCTCTCCCTGCTCGGCACCCTGGGCTACTACGGCGCCTACGTCACGATCCTCCTGCGTGCCGTCGCAGGCTCGATCTCCCTCGGGACGCTCACCTTCCTCGCCGCCGCCTTCGGCCGCAGTCGCGATCTGATCCAGCAACTGCTGCTCTCCGCGAGCGATATCTACGAACAAAGCCTCTATCTTCGCGATCTCTTTGTCTTCTTCGAGATGCGGCCGTCGATCCACTCCAAGCCTGGCGCGGCGCCCGTACCCCGACCTATCAGGTCGGGGTTCACCTTCATAGACGTCGGTTTCCGCTACCCGGGAAGCGACCGGTGGGCAATCCGGCACGTGAACCTCACCATCTCCCCCGGCGAACGGATCGCGCTCGTCGGCGAGAATGGCGCGGGGAAGACGACGATCACCAAGCTGCTCGCCCGGCTCTACGATCCGACGGAGGGCCGCATCCTCCTCGACGGCGTCGACCTGCGTGACTACGAGCTCGCGTCACTCCGTGAGGCGATCGGCGTGATCTTCCAGGACTTCGTGCGCTACGACATGCGCTTCGACGAGAACGTCGGCGTCGGCGAGATTGATGAGGTGTCAGCGTACCTCGCGACAGTTCGCGATGCGACGAATGGGAAAGTCACCCCACCGCCGGCCGCGGTCGTCGACGCCTCCGAGCGCTCCCTCGCCGCGACGCTGCTCCCGCGCTTCAGCAACGGCTACCGGCAGATGCTCGGCCGCCGATTCGAAGAGGGCGTCGATCTCTCCGGCGGCGAATGGCAGAAGGTCGCCCTCGCGCGCGCCTACATGCGCGAGGCCCAGCTTCTCATCCTCGACGAGCCGACGGCGGCGCTCGATGCCCGCGCCGAATACGAGGTGTTCGTCCGGTTCAACGAGCTGATGGCGGGACGGATGGCCGTGGTGATCTCCCACCGCTTCTCGACCGTCCGTATGGCCGATCGCATCGTCGTGCTCGGTGAGGGGCGCGTCCTCGAGGAGGGCACGCACGAAGCGCTGCTGGCGCGCGGCGGCCTGTACGCCGAGCTGTTCGAGATGCAGGCAGCGGGGTATCGCTGACGCCCCATCAGCAAGGCGAGAGCGCAATGCGAGGTGCGGCGAACTACTTCTTCGTCGTCACCTCGATCACGCCGCCCATCACGCCATTGCCGTAGCGCTGCTCGGCCTCGTAGGCACGGAACAATCGGATCGACTGCACCACCGTCGCCGAGATCGAGCGAAGCGACGTGATGTCGCCGAACTGCACGCCGTCCACGTAGACGGTCGGCTTCGACGGAGAATTGCCGAGGATCGTCGTCTTTCCCCGATCGCTGAGGAAGTTGGCGCGGAGCTTCTGCACCGCTTCGTACGCGTTGATCGCGTGAGACGTGGCGATCTCCTCTTCCGTGATCACATCTCGCTGCGTCGACTGCGGCGAGTTTGAAGCCTTGACGCAGGCAGCGAGCGAGATCGCGAGCAGCAACGACAGGCGAAGCCGGGACATCTTTACCTCCCGGTGGCAGATGAACGCGCGCCCTCCCGAGCAGAGAGCTCGGGAGGGCGCCGTCCAGTTTGGATCAGGAGCAGCTGACCGTCAACTTGTCTTTACCACCACGTGCATCGGCTTCCGCCTTCGGGATCGGCCAGGCCGTATTGAACGGATCGCCCGTGACCTCGGCGGGCGTGATGCCAGCCTTGAGCAGACCATACGCCCGCAGGTCCACGAGACGCTGCGGTCCCTCGAAGAAGAGCGAGAAGCGCTTCTCGTAGAGCAGCGCCGTCCGCGCGGACGCCTGATCAGCGAACACCGGGTACGCCGTGAGGCCGTACGAGGTGCGAACCGAGTTCAGGTCGGCCGTCGCTTCGGTGAGCTGGTTGGTCTCGATGTACGCCTGGGCGCGCAGGAGCACGAGCTCCTCGTCACGCAGGATCGCGATCGGGCGCGTCTGGTTTGCCGGGTCGGCTGTGGACGCGCCGACGTACGTGAAGGTCGTGCTCAGCCCCTGTCCGGCGAGCGTGCTACGCGTGATGATCTTCGACGCACGCGTGTCGCCCGCCTGGAGCGCCGCCTGCGCCTTCGGATTCACGCCGATGCGGGAATCCGAGAGGGGGTTGGCGGCGCCCTCCGTTCCGCCCGCGACGAAGGTGACGAACGCGCCCTTCTGGAAATTCGCCGCAGGCACAGCGCCCGGTGCTGCCCCGCCGAGCGCCAGGGTCAGCTCGGTGATCGCCGCCGTGAAGGCACTGGCGACCGGCTTCTGATGCTGCAGGCCGCGGTAGACGTCGACCTTCCCCTTCAAGCCACGGTTCAGCAGGGTCAGGTTGGCGGCCGTGCGGTAGTCTCGGCCGTACGCCGTGAACCCGCTCGGCGGCGTGAACGGCAGCTTCGTCGCCGCACCGGCCGCGTTGAGCGCCGTCAGCCCGCTGTCCAGCACCGACGCGATGTAGTCCATCACGTTGGCCTTGCAGCTGAGGGGCGGCACCGAGTCCACCGACTGCGTCTGAATCGGGATGCCGACCGTGTCGCGCAGCTCGAGCAACCGGTAGTACTCCAGTGCCTTCATCGTCTGGATGAGACCGGCCACGACGTTCTTCTGCGCCGGCGACGTCTGCGTCTCCAACGCGCTGGGCAGCGCGGCGAGCAGGCTGTTTGCGGCGCGAATCGTCACGAAGCCGTTCGTCCACCCGCCGCCCCCGGCGAAGCTGCCGGGATCGGGCTGGCCGCCGAGCGTTTCGGACACGTAACGCGACTCGTTTGGATCGATGCGGTACGCGTCGCGTGCGTAGATCGCCGTGAGCCCGAGGTAAGTCAGATCGCCGCGCACGAGGGCGCGGTCCTGTGCGAGGACACCCAGCGCCAGCGTCTGGACGCCGGCCGCCGTCAGGTCGCCGGAGAGCGCCTGGGTCGTCGGCGCGTTCTCAGGACTGACGACTGTCTGGTCCACGCAACCCGCCGTGAGCCCGAGGGCACCGGCAAGCGTCATGAGGTACTTCCGCATATGCACAGTCACCCGTCGGTTAGAAGGTGGTGTTGATCGAGAAGAAGAACGTGCGGGCCGGCGGGTACGGCGTGACATCCTGGAAGCGGCCCAGCGGCTGCGAGCCGAAGTTCGAGACTTCGGGATCCATGCCGGTGTAGTTGGTCCAGGTCTTCAGGTTACGGCCGCTCAGCTCCAGGCGAGCGGACTGCGCACGACCGCGGAAGACCGAGCTCGTGAGGCGGCTGGGGAGCTCGTACGCCAACGTGATCTCACGCAGCTTCACGAAGCCCGCGTCCTCGACGTAGGGAGCCTGCGAGGCGTTGTACGCGGCAAGCCGCTTGTGCGACAGCGCGGTATCCGCGGCGAGGTCGGCGCCGTCGTAGTAGTTGTTCGTCAGGTTGACCACGTCGCCTCCCTTCCGCCACTCGACGAGCGACGTCAGGCGCACCGGCCCATACTGGAACTGGTTGCTGAACCCCATGTTGAAGTCGGGGTTCGCGTCGCCAGCCTTGCCAAGGACGCGGTTGGCGGCCGGGCAGACACCGCTCGCCGGAAGCGCGGAAGAGCAGCTGATCGAGGCCTGGATCATCGAGGTGGACTGCCCTGCTTGGATCCACGCGTTGCCGTAGCGGCCGAACGAGCCTACGCCAGGGTTGAACGGTGCGATCCCCGCCGGCAGGAAGTCCACGAAGCCGGTCTGCTTGAAGAAGGTCACGCCGGACACCCAGCTCTGACTCCCGCGCTGCCACGGGGTGACGTCCAGCTCGAGCTCCGTACCGCGGTTGGTGATCTGGCCGCCGTTGAGGTACTGCGTGGTGAAGCCGAGGGACGGCACGATCGGCGCCTGCAGGAGCAAATCGGTGATCTGCTTCTTGTAGAACGTCGCGCTGAAGCGCGCGCGCTGGCGGAGGAAGGCGGCGTCGAAGCCGCCCTCGATCTCCGTCGCCTGCTCGGGCCGGATGTTCGGCTCGCCCTTGATGGTGGACGCGCGCGTGCCCGTCGCCCCTTCGTAGAGCAGGTTGGTCAGGAAGGTCGTGCGGCCCGCGCTGGGAAGGTTACCCGCGCGGCCGATGGCAAGGCGCGCCTTGAACTCGTCCACGAAGCTCGGCAGGTAGGGCACGCGGTACGAGGCCGAGAACTTGGGATACGCGTAGTACTTGTCCTGGTTGCCGTTGCTGCTCGACTTCTCCGCGTTCACACCCGCCGTGAGGAGCAGCCGGTCGCTCAACGTGAAGAACTCCTCCTGCGCGTAGACCGCGAAGTCGCGCGCGAGGCCGAGCGTCTGTCCAGGGAAGGTCTGCGCGGCGCCGTTTCCGATGTTCGTCACCGACGGGAAGATCACGCCGCGGCCGGTGAGCTGGGTGGTGTTCTCCTCGCGGCGCTCCTGCCGGAAGCCAGCGGAGGTCTGCGCGGTGAACTGCGGGAGCACCAGCCGGTGCACGACCGCGCCGTTCACGTTGGCGTTGAGGAAGGCACCGTCGCTGTTGAACAGCGTTCCGGCGTTGGCACCGAACGACGCCGCCTCCGTGTAGCCCGTCGCGGGAGACACGACGCGATCCTTCGACGCGTAGCTGTCGATACCTCCCGTCAGCTTCACGTCCACCGTCTGGCTCGTGCTGGAGTAGAGCGAGAGATTCGTCGTGATGCTACCGATGAAGCGGTAGGTGTTGTTCGGCGTCTTGACGAGATCCGCGTTCTGAAACGGGTTGGAACCCGGTAGCAGCCCCGAGCCGTTCACGGGGAACGTGCCGTCCGCCTTCCGCTGGAGATCGTAGAACGAGGGCGTCTGCGAGAAGATGTCGCCCGGCGTGATGCCCGTGTTGTCGTTGCCCGAGATACCGCGCTGCGTCAGCGAGTGGATGATCTCGGAGTTCGCGCCGACCGTGAAGCGCGAGCCGAACGACTGGTTCAGGTTCAGCCGCAACGCCTGCTTGGTGTAGAAGTCGTTCGGGGCGAGGCCGTTGTCGTGCTTCACGAGCCCCGACGCGAAGTAATTCGTGCCGCTCTGCGTGCCGCCGCGAATCGAGCCCACCGTCTCGTACGAGAGGTTGTCGTTGCTGTAGAACTCGTCCTCATAGTCGTGGCACTTCGTCGTCGCGGCAGTCCACTCCATGCCTGCCGTATCGGCATTCTGACCAAGGTTCTTGTTGGCCCAGGCGCCGTACTCCGTGGCCGAGCCGAAGCAGCGCGAGCCGAGCTTGTTGGCGAGCGTCGCGCGACCGACGCGCTGGGTGAAGTCCACGACGGGCTTGCCCACCTGTCCCTGCTTCGTCGTGATGATGATGACGCCGTTCGTCCCCTTCGAGCCGTAGATCGAAGACGCCGACGGTCCCTTCAACACCTGGATGCTCTCGATGTCGTTGGGATTCAGATCGGCGATGCGATTGACCGACTGGTCCTGGCTCGAGGACATGTTGCCCAGGTTGCCGCCGCGCGAGGCGTTCGTGATCACGTTCAACCCGCCGTTGATCGTCGAGTTGTTCACGATGACGCCGTCCACCACGTACAACGGGCTGTATGCGCCGAGAATGGTCGACACGCCGCGGAGCTGCACCTGCGTGCCGCCGCCCGGCGCGCCCGAGTTCGAGCTGATCATCGCGCCGGGGATCTTGCCCTGCAGCGAGTTGTCGATCGTCGGCGCGGTGACGCGATTGAGCACTTCGGAGGAGACCGTGCTCACCGCGTTCGCGGCGTTGAGGCTCGACACGGCGGTGGATGTTCCGGTCACCACCTGCGCTTCGAGCTGGAGCACGTCCTTGACCAGCGTGACGAGCAACTCGTTCTGTCCGACCGGCACGACCACATTGCGCTGCTGGTAACCGATACGGCGAACGCGCAGCGTCACCGTGGTGGCCGGCGCGGAGAGACTGAACTGGCCCTGGTCGTTAGTGTAGGTTCCAGTTGTCGAGCCAACGATCGTGACCGACGCATTGGACAGCGGTGCACCGCCGTCCACGGTTGCCACGCGTCCGGTGAGTCGGCGTTGCTGCGCCTGCAAACTGCTCGCAGTCAACAACGCGATCACAGCGAACAATCCTGTTCGAATCTTCACGTCTCCTCCACGATGGAGAGATCGAGCCGGCAGGGCCGACGTGCGCTCGGGTGTCTATGGGGAAGTTGGGGACACACCCGGATGCTGCGCGGGAGTCGGCCGAACGCGGGGAGCGTTGGACTGCACGGCGATTGGGAAAGGACACCGACGCGGGGCGAGCGTCGATGTTTCGGAGATGGCATAGAATGATCTTGCTCTCGCTCGCGCGCTAGGGCCCGCCAGAAAGTTTTGTGGACTTTCAAATGCTTGCGCTGCGCGAAGTTGGGGAGGGTCGGCTCGTGCGGAACTTTGTGCGCGAACGTGACGACGCATTCGTATGCACATCAGGGCGGCCGACCGTGTCGCGTGACCTGCAAACACGCGAACACGGTCATGCGAGGAACCTCGCGATGCGTGCGCCCGTCACAAACTTGGCGAGACCTCCCCGTGCAAGAGTTGCGGGGACATTTCGCGACCATCGGCCCGCACCGATGCACAACGCCCCCCGTGTGCATCTGCACACGGGGGGCGTTGCGTACCGAGCGCCTTAGAATGAAGGCGCCGCGATCAACTGCGGCTTACTTGTCCCACCACACCTTGCCGCTGATGCTCACGTCGCCCTGCGCCGTGGTCGCGGCGGCAAGATTGGCGGCATTCAGCGAGTTCTCGACCGCGGGATACGGCAGGCGGGTCGGAACGGTGTTCGTCTTGGCGAACGGGCCTGGCACCAGCACCGGGTAGTTCAGACGGCGCCATTCCGCATACGCTTCGTTCTCGAGGTTGAACAGCGACACCCACTTCTCGTACGCGATCTGCTTCAGAGCCGTCGGCGTGTCGGCCGCCAGCGCGACGCCCGGCTTGGCCAGGTACGCCGTGATGGAAGCGGCATCGACGCCCCACTGCTGCATCGAAGCGGTGATCGCCGCCTGGTACAACGCAGGCGCCTGGGCGGGGGTTCCGACCAAGCCACGCTGCGCGGCCTCAGCCTGGATGAACAGCACCTCCGAGTACGTCATGATGTAGCTCGGCGACGTCTGACCACGGATCGTGGTGGTCGGACGCGAGTAGTCCGCCAACCCCATCGTCCCGCTCTTCCCTTGCGCAACACGGCAGCTGTTCTTCGGCAGCGTGGCCTTGCCTGCCTCGTTGATGCCGTTCGGGAAGCCGCGATACGTGGAGTCGCACGGCGTCGCGTCAGCAGCCAGCGAAGCCGCCGTCGGAGCCGCGTACTTCGCGAGGCGCGGATCGCCGGTGACCTTGAGCGTGTCGACGAAGCGCTTGGAGATGCGCTGGTCGTCGCGCGTTCCCGCGCAACCCGTCCAGTTGGTGCAGAGCGGATTGGCGATCGTGCCGCCCGGATACGCGATGAACGCGTTGTCCGCGTTGCTCGCGATCAGCTTGGTCGGATCCGCGAGCGCCTTGACCAGCTCCGCCTGCGCCTTGCCGCCGGGGACGTTGCTGAGACGCAGCGCCGCACGCGCGTGCAGCGAGTTCGCGAGCTTGACCCACTTCGCCGTCTGACCGGCGATCGTGAGGCCCGTGACCTGCCCGTACACCGGGTCGGCTGCACCCATGGCCGGGTCGGTCCCGTTCATGGTCGTCGCCGCCTTGGTGAGCGACGCGAACAGGCTGTCATAGATCACCGACTGCGCGTCGTACTTCGGCGTCAGGTTTCCGTTGCCCTGCCACGCGTCCGTGAACGGCATGTCACCCCACAGGTCGGTCATCTCCTGCATGGTGAAGGCGCGCATGACGAGCGCCGGCCCGGTGATGTTGGGCGAGCCACCCGCCGACTGCTTGAGAATCTGGGCATAGTCCTGCAACGCGCCGGAATAGATCGCGTTCCAGAACCCCTCGACGGTGGAGCCGCGCGGAAGGTTCACATCCGCCTCGGCGTACTGAATCTCGGCGTAATGCTGCACCCAGAGGGCGCCGAGGCCGTGCTCGAAGGTCGAGCCGCGCAGGTTCTGCATGGCGTTCAGCGTCGCATTGGTGAACAGCTGCTGCGACTGAACCGCCTCCGGCTGGTTCGGATTGACGTTCACCTCCGTCAGGCCCTTGTCGCAAGCCATGAGGCCTGCGACAAGCGGCGCTGCGAAGAGCGACATCATCAAGAATTGCTTTCGCATCTGTGATATATGGTCTTCAGGTAGGCGTCGGAATCGACTATGGGGTGACGGTGACCTGGAAACCCAGGCTGCGCGTCGCGGGAAGTTGGCCGAACTCCTGGCCCTGCTGATTGCCAGCGGTGAATGCCGTCTCAGGATCGATGTTCGGCGCGTTGCTGTGCGTCAGCAGGTTGCGGCCGACCAGCGCGACGTTGAGGCGGTAGGAGCTCATCTTGAAGAGCGACTGCGGCACCGCCCATCCGAGACGCACTTCGCGAAGCTTCACGTAGCTCGCGTCGTAGATGTTGTCTTCATCGCCCGAGTTGTAGCCCATGCCGTGCCAGTAGTCCTCGGCAGTGGCTTCCATGTCCACGGGCTTGCCCGTCGCGTCCACGCCCGACGTCTTGACCGGGACATCACGCTTCTCGGTCAGGGCGAGGATGCCCGCGTACTTGCCCCAGGCATTCGTGGCGCTGAAGAGCTGTCCGCCGATCCGCGCGTCGACCTGCGTGGAGAGGTCGAAGCCCTTGTAGCGGAACGTGTTGATGAAGCCGCCCGTCCACTTCGGCTGGACGTTGCCGAGGATGGAGGTCGTCGACGCACGCAGCGGCACACCGTCGGGCCCGAGGACGAGCTTCCCGGTCGCGCTATCACGCATGTGCGCGAAACCGACGATGCTGCCATAGGGCTGTCCGACACGCGCTTCGATGCTCGTGTTGAAGAACTTCGAGCCGATCTGATACGTCTTGGAATCGCCGTACAGCGACTCGAGCTTGTTCTTGTTGTGCGCGTAGTTCGCCGTCACGTCCCAGTTGAAGCCGTCAGCGCGGCCGGACTTGACGAGCGAGCCGGTGACCTGGACCTCGATGCCCTTGTTCGAGAGCGAGCCCGCGTTGACCGCGGCGGCATCGAAGCCGGTCGAACGGGAGACCGACGCCGTGAGGATCTGGTCCGTCGTGCGCTTCTCGTAGTACGTCAGGTCGAGACCAGCGCGACCGTCGAGGAAGCTCAGCTCCGATCCAACTTCCCACGCCTGCGTCTGCTCAGGCTTGAGGTCGGGGTTCGTCACCGTCTGCGGCACCGTCCAGCGCGACTGACCGAAGTACGGCGCGCCCGGCTGGTAGGTGAGGCGGAGCAGGTACGGATCCGCGTCGGAACCGACGCGCGTCCAGGCAGCACGCAGCTTACCGTAGCTCAGGCCACCGATCTTCAGAGCCGGCACGAGGTCCGTGAAGACGAGCGAGCTGGAGACCGACGGATAGAAGTACGAGTTCTTCCCCTTCGGCAGCGTGGAGGACCAGTCGTTACGGCCGGTCACGTCGACGAAGAAGTAGTCGTTATACGCGAACTGCGTCGTGCCGTAGAGCGAGTTGATCTGCCGGCGCTCGTCGTACTGGAAGGCCGGGTAGATGACCGCAGCGTTCGACATGTTGAACACGCCAGGCGTGATCAGCTTGTCGGTGAACAGCGAGCGCTGGCTCTGGGTCTTGATACGACGGTTACCGCCGACGTTGACCGTCACGCCGAGGCGCTCGAGGGGAGACGTCACCGCCGTCACGAGGAAGTCGGTGTTGTTCTCGTTCACGAGGTAGGTGTCGTTGACGAAGCCGCCCTTCGTGAAGTCGCCGTTCGTGCCCGCCACCGTGTAGCCGCCGATCCAGCCCTGGCCGATGTTGTTGGCGCGGGTCTGGTTGTAGAAGTCAGAACCCGTGCGGAGCATACCGGTCAGCCACGGAAGCGGCTTGTACTGCAGCTGCGCCGATCCCAGGAAGCGGTTGCGATCGTCGCCGTTCGAGTTCGACTCGAGCGCCCAGTACGGGTTGTTGTGATAGTTGTAGTTCCAGTTCACCTGATCGGTGAAGTCGACGTCCTGCCCACGGTTGTAAGCGCGGAGCGTGGAATCGTTGACGAGCGCCTTGAGCTGCTTGGTGTCGACCTGACGGCCGAACCAGGTGAAGCCCATGATCGGGTTCAGCTCGTCGTAGCCGGTACCAGGGCGGTTGTTCGCCTTGTTCCGGACGTACTGCACGCTCGCGTTCGCCGACAGCTTCTCGCTGAGCGAGGCCGTTCCGTTGACGCCGGCCGTGACACGCTTCAGCTGGCTCTCGGGCGTGATGCCCTGCAGGTTCTCGGAACCGATCGAGAGGCGGAAGTTCGCCCGATCAGACGAACCGGTCGCGCTCCAGTTGTTCGTGACGCTCGTGCCCGTCTGGAAGTAGTCCTTGACGTTGTTCGGGCTCGAGACCCAGGGCGCCGGCTGGCCATTGCTGAACCACTGCACGCGGCTCGAACCGTCGTCCAGCTTCGGCCCCCAGCTCTCGTCCACGCCGTCGTTCGTACCATTACCAGTGCCGTCGAGGAACGCGAAGTCGCCGCCCGAGCCCTGGCCGTAGCTGTTCTGGTAGTCCGGCAGCTTCGAGATCTGATCGAAGGTGACGTTGGTGCTGGCCGACATCTGGAAGCCACGCGGCGCGCCCTTGCCCGAGCGCGTCGTGACGACGATGGCGCCGGCCGATGCGCGCGAGCCGTAGAGCGCCGCGGCGGCAGGGCCCTTGAGGACGGAGATGCTCTCGATGTCCTCGGTGTTCAGATCCTGGATCGCGTTGCCGTAGTCGAACCCGCCGTAGCCGCGCGCCTGCGTGGCGTTGGTGAAGTTCGAGTTGTCGACCGGAACGCCGTCCACGACCCAGATCGGCTGGTTGTTGCCACCGATCGAGTTCTCACCGCGGATGACGACACGCGCCGAACCGCCGAAGTTGGTCGAGCCGGTGACCTTCACGCCGGCGACCTTCCCCGACAGCGCGTTCACGATGTTGGGCGTCTGCGTCTTGTTGAGGTCCGAACCCTGGACGCTCTGCGCCGCGATGCCCAGCGACCGCTTCTCACGCTCGAGGCCGAGCGCGGTGACGACCACGCCTTCGAGCTGCGTCGTCGCCGTCACGAGGCGGAAGTCATGCGAGACAGCGGTGCCCGACAGCGTGACGGACGCCGTCAGCGGGGTGTAGCCGATGCGGCGTGCGACCAGAGAGACGCTCTGGCCCGTGACCCGGTTCGCTGGCACCGTGAAGGTGAAGCGTCCCTCGTTATTCGTGTACGAGCCGACGCCCAGGGCAGGGATCGAGACGCTCGCCCCCGGGACCGGGGCGGCCGCCTCGTTGGTCACGCGCCCGCTGACCACAGTCGCCTGCTGAGCGGATGCCATTGCTGGCACCGAGCTCACCAGAAGCGCTGCAGCCGCGAGCATACGAAACAGATTGCTCGTCATGTACTGTGCGTACCTCGGAGAAGGGTGGCGTGCAAAAACAACGTGCCGAAAACAACCTGTGGGCCCCGTCAGCGATGACGTGGCCGCACGTACGTCGTTCCTGCGACTCTGGCCAATGCGCGGAGCGGCAAGACCGATCGGTATTCATCTGCAGGGGTGGGCCTGCAGTCCCCCGTGCCGCCGCGTGTGGGGCGCGACGGCAGTGCTGTGTGGAGCGCGGGACGGAGCACCGTCTGATGGAGATGCGCCAGCAGCACGCCTCTCCCCTGCTCTACCTTCTCCAGCTAAAAATCAGCTGGCTCGGGCATTGTTCGGCGTTTTCCGGGAATCGGAATTGATAAGTGCTCAGCCCGCGACCCGTCAAGCGAGTGACCCGATCTGCCACTTGCACATTCTTGCGATACGCACGCAGACCCCGGGGCCGGGACGCGCGTCACATCGACGAGAGCTAAACGTTGCAGGGGCAAGTGCATACAGTGCCATTCGTCGGGTCATTTAACAAACTGCTTCGACGAAATCGGAATTACCGGCACCCTTCTAACCGGACTCGGCAGCACGGTTTCGGCAGCGATACCTCAGGTGGGCGAGGTACCCGAGCTCTGGCTTTCGCTCGGCTCAGCTCTCCTCCCCTCAAGCCCTCGAGGCCACGCCGGGTTCCCAGGTGAAGGCTCCCGCGCCCGGGGGTCAGAGCCCGGGGGCTCTGACCCCGCTCCCACGGCGCTTTGGGGGTCAGAGCCCGAAGGGCTCTGACCCCGCTCAAAGCCACGCCCGCAGAGCAACCTGAACGGACGCGCGAGATGTCACACATCACGTGACGTGTGACATTCAATGTTTAGTATTTGCAGAAACTTATGTCTTGGAAAGCCTCACCGCTTCTCAGCTACCACGAAGACGGCTGAGATCGGGAAAGCCAGGACCCCGCCCCGCTCCGTCGTGCGGCGGCAGCGTTCCATGAACAGGGCCCGAATGCGCGCAATCTCCTCGGGCGAGGCGTGCAGGAGCCGCTTCCGCGCATCGCTCCGGATCGTGCGATGGATCTCCCAGAACTCGTCGGCCGTGGCCACTTCGTTCTGGTAGTTCCGCCACGAGCGTGAGACACTCTGGAAGCCCGCATCGCGGACCAGCTCGCTCAGGAGCACCGCTCGGTTCTGGTCGCGCGAGAGGCGGGATCCACGGGGGAGATCGTGCTCCGCCGGACCAAGCTCGTGCTCGACGATCCGGTCGAGCAAGTCGGTGGTGAGCCGCCGGCCAAGTGCCGATTCGAGCCGGCGTCGGGCATCACGAACCCCGTGCGTCAGGGTGTCCACCGAGAGCAGCGCCGGCCTGCTACCCAGAGCGATCGCCACTCTCCCGCCAGGACGCAGGACACGATGGATCTCGCGCAGCGCCACCTCCGGACGGGGCACGTGCGTGAGGGCGAAGGCGGAGACAACGACGTCGAACGCCCCGTCGCCGAAAGCGAGTTGCTCCGCGTCCATCGTCTCGAACCGGACGCGCTGCTCGTCGCGCCCTGCCTCGCGCGCCCTTCGGCGCGCCGTCGCGACCATCCCGGAGGAGATGTCGACCCCCGTCACTAAAGCGACGTCGGGGGCGGAGCCAAGGAGCGCGAAGGGGAGCAGCCCTGCCCCAGTGCCCACGTCCAAAACCCGGTCGCCCGACCGGGGCGCCGCCAGCTCGAGCAGGCGCCGCGCAGCGCCGGATGAGAGGCGCTCGCTGATCAGGGCAAACTGATCGGCGACGTCGTCGTAACTCGCGGCGTCGAGGGTCTTCCAGCGCTGGGTCTCGTCTTCCGTCGTCTGCGGCATGGGCGTCTGGCTCCCCGTGGGGACGTCGTTCGGCACGTGAGAAGGACGATCGGCGCCCATCAGGGTCGCGCCGCCGGCGCAGGCCGGCTGGCTGCCGTGCGCTCATAGAGCGTCATCGCGCGCTCCGTCCACGCCGCACGGCCGAAGCGCTCCACGATGCGCGAGGCGATCGCCGCCGAGTCGAACTCTGACTGGCGCGCGAAGGCCTCGCGGAGCCCTGCCGCGTACGCGATCGGGTCGCCCGCGGGCACGAGCACGCCATCCGCCGCTGACACGAACTCCTCGGGACCACCGCATCGCGTGACGACCACCGGCGTTCCGCAGGCCAGCGACTCGGCGGCGACGGAGCAGAAGGTCTCGCGCGCGGAAGTCACCGTCACGAACGCCGCGCGACGCATCGCGTCGGCGACCCCCTCCGGCTCGGTACCGCGGACGATCTGCACGGCGTCCGAGAGGCCGAGGGTCTCGATCAGCCGCTCGACGTCCCGCCGATCCTTCCCGTACGCGCGGTACGCGTTCGCCGAGAGGATGCGCAGGTGGAGTCCGGGCATGGTGCGACGGACGTCGGCGAGCGCCCGCAGGAGCACGTCGAGCCGTTTCACCCGGCGAATGAGACCGACGTAGAGCAACTCCTCGGGATCGCGAGGCAGTGGGCTCATCGGATTGAAGACGTGGTCGTCCACGACGTTGGGCAGCACGGCCGTTTCGACGCTGCCGCGCGTGAACTCCTCGATCGAGGATCGCAGCGACTCGCTGACGGCGCTGACGAGACGAATCCCGGGAAGGGCTCGGGCCACCTGCTCGCCGACGCGCCGCTTGTCGGTCAGCCAGGGCGTCCAGTAGGAGTGCTCCGACGTCATCACTGGCACGCCAAGCTCGCGCCCAATGTGCGACGCGACGACGCCGTCGGGATAGATGAAGTGGGCGTGGATGACGTCGAAGGGCGCGGCCTCGTGCAGCCGGCGCGCGACCGCGAGCACGCGAGACAGCGCGAGCCCCGCATCGCGATCGTGCGTCAGGTATTCGATCGACCCCGGCACGCGAGGAAAGTGCACGTCCACGGCGCCGCGCCGATCTCTGGCGGGAACGCGCCTGAACCGTGACAGCGCCGGCACGGGCACCAGCGGAGGCACCCAGGGAGTCGGTACGATCACGGTGACGTCGGCCGTCTGCGCAGCCGCGTCGCACATGCGCTGCGCCCAGAGCCCGCGCTGCGGCGCGGCAGGCGTGGGGTAGTTCCAGGTGAGGACGAGAACGCGAAGACGGCGTCCGGCAGGCCCGAATGGCGTCATGGGTCGCCGCGCTCGGCGTGGCGGTTCACGCAGAGGCGCCGATGGCGTCGCGAACGATCCTGTCGTGCAGCTCCACCCAGGCCCGGATGCGGAAGGGATCGAAGCGCTCGGACTCGAGGAAAGCGCGCGCGGCATCCCGGTAGCGCTGCTCCTCGGCCGGTGTGAGCGCATGCAGGAATGCGCGCAATTCGGCCAGATCGCGGAACTGGCGCATGTCGATGAAGCATTCCGCGGGAACCCACTCCAGCACGTCAGGTGCTCCCCAGTAGATCGGAATCGTCCCGACGAAGAAGCAGTCGAACAGCTTCTCCGTCATCCAGCCTTTGAGGACGCTGTTCTCGAAGCAAAGGGCGAAGCGGTACTGCGACATCGTTTGCGACTTGGAGGGCGCCGCTCCGCGCCACGCTGCACTCGCCGCCGCGTACACGGGATCGGGCAGCAGCCGCTGTCTCATCTGCCACGCTCGCTCGAGGAGTCGCCGGATGGTCGCCGGCGTGCGGGACTTGCCCACACGCCGCGGTGCCTGGTCCCAGTGACGACCGTAGAGATCGACCTCGCCGAAGCGATGGAAGTATTCCACCGCACGTCGCCGGGCGCTGTAGAGCTCATTGGTGTCGAGGCGCGGCAGCTTGTTGGCATTCATCATCACGATGAACCGGCGGTCCCTCGCTTGCCAGAGCGGCTCGTGCACGGCGTCGAACGACTGCGGCCAGCAGAAGTGCTCCGCGCTCACCGGCCGACCGGTGAACTGAAGCAGTGACGTCGTATCCGACCAGGAGTAGACCCGGTCGAAGAAGCCGTGCATGGCGGGAAGCTCGCGATACAGGCCTGGCTCGACGATTGGACACTCGAGGGCGAAGAACGCGGCGAGGGTGACGTCATCCCGCTTCGCCAGCGTCGTGTAGCGCCGCACCGCGTCCGACGGATGCGGCTCCGGCATGCCGTACGAGATCACGACGTTCCGGCGGCCGTCCGGGCGCTGCGGTAGGCGGTCGATGGTGTCCACGACGCAGCCTGCCGCGCTCAGGTGTGCGTGGACCGCCGCGAACGGCGCAAGAATGTTGTCGCCGGCGAACTGATTGCCCTCGAGCTCGAAGAGGCGACCGCCGTAGAGCTGGTGATTCGGTGGGGCGAAGTACACCGAGACGTCGCCCGCGCCCGCCGGGATCGTCGGATCCGTGCTCACAGATAGCGCGCGATTCGCTCGCGGAGCATCGACCGCTCGTGCGCTGTCAGGAAGGCGAGCAGGCCCACGCCGAAGGCGATGGCCGCGAGCGCCTTGATGACGACGGCGCCAAGGGTCCACTCGTCATGTGCCCGCGCGGCGACGTGGGCGACGATGAGCGCGGTGAGCGCGTAGAGCATCAGCATCCCGAGCTCGCGAGGAAGCCGGAAGGCGTGCCGCTTGGCAAGCCACGCCCACGAAAAGAAGAAGAGGAACGCGCCCTGTATGAGGAATCCCGCGGCGACGGCCATGATGCCGAACTTCGGCACGAACGCCCACGACACCAGCGCCATCAGCAGCGCCCCCGCCGTGTTGATCGCGACGTTCATCTCGATGTCGTCAAAGCCGATGATCAGGACGGAATACACGCCCGCGAGCAGCGTGAGGCACTGCGCGAGCACGAAGTAGAACAGGTATCCGCTCGCGCCGAGAAACCGCGAGGAGTAGAGCACGGTGAGCACGAGCCGAGGGAACAGCACGATCGGCAACGTGGCGAGACCGAGCATGACCAACAGACGCTTCTGGTACTCGGTGGCGGCGTGCAGCTTCTCCTCCTTCGCCATGTTCCGATTGACCATCGGCATGAGGAAGAGCGCGTTGGTCGGGTTCAGGACCATGCTGAGCGCGAGGCCGATGGCGATCGCGGATTGGAGCAGCCCAGCCTCGACCGCACCATACGAGGCCAGTACGGCGCGCCGCGCGACGACCAGCGAGAACGAGCCGGCAAAGGTGGACACGTACAGGGTGGCGGCGAACACCAGGATGCTCGGCGCACGTCGAATCTCGGCGACGATGCTGGCTTCACGATCGAGCGGATGCAGGGAGAACGCGCGGCGCAGATAGAGGACCGTGCCGATCATCAGCAGGAGCTGCGCGAGCGTATTCGCCGCATACATCCCCGCGATGCTGCCGGCGAAGATGCCGATGCAGGTGGAGACCGTGAGCACGATACTCGTCACGATGACCAGCATGGACGACGCCGTGGGCTTCTGCGCGGCGGCGAAGACGTTGACGAGGTAGCCGCCCATGCTCATCGCCGGCACGGCGGGGAGTGCGAGTAGCAGGTACGTGCGATATGGAATGAGCTCGGCGCCGTACACGCCTGGCGTCGTCAGGAGCATCCCGATCGCCACGAGTGCGCCGCCGACACCGAGCACCACGAGCGTATTGAGGAGCGCTGCGTAGGTCCGCTGGAAGACGTCGGATCCCTCGCTATGCGACTTGGACAGGTACTTGACGGCCGCGACTGGAATGCTGCACGCGCTGGCGTACGACACGAACTGCACGACCTGGTCGACGTTGCTGATGACACCAACGCCGGCGGGGCCGAGCAGCACGGCGATCGTCTTCGATCGTATGAAGTTGCCGAGGATCGCGAGAACGTGAATGAATCCGATCGTGACGATCGTCTTGAACATCGCGCGTCAGCTCGCCTGGCCCGAGGTGATCGCTTCCGCGGTCCGTCCGGCTGGGATGACCTGCCCCGCCGCGTCGAGACGCACGATGCCGATGAGGATGGCGTTGCCGCTGCGGAACGGCGCGCCGTAGCGCGCGTCCTTGACGTCGTCCCACCCCACCTCCTGCCAGCGATTGCTGTAGTGGGTCACGCGCTTCATGAAGCGCGTCTCGGAGAAGCGCAGTCGCCCCTCGCGGAAGAGGCGATCGATGTGCGGGTTGTAGCCGAGCGCCCAGGTAACGACCATCTCTCCGTTGGGAGCAAGGCAGCGGATCATGTTCTCGAGGGCGACGCGGGTCTTGTCCGGGTCCTTCTCCGGCTCATCCCATCCGACGTGCTCGATCGTCGAGATGCTGACGATCAAGTCGTACGGGGCGGAGGGCACGAAGTCCACGATGTCCACGTGCATCACGCCATCCTGCGTATCGTACTTGTCGATGACGTCGTGGCGTCGCGGAGAGAAGAAAGAGAGGCAGTTGCCGATCTCGAGGATGCGCTGACCCTGATGCGCCTGCACTCGCTCCTGGATGATCGGGACCTCGACGATGCGCTCGATCAGGTACGTCATCCCGTGCCAGTGATGGAAGTAGGGATAACGCCTCCCACGAAACTCGAAGGTCCCGGGCTTCTCGAGATACACCCGATACACGCCGAGCAGGTAGTAGAGCGGTCGCAGGACCGTATGGTAGAAGACGCGACGCGGAAGTGATGCCTTCATGAAGCCCCGGAGGTCTGGAGGAGGCGGCCCGGCGCAGTCGGCTCGCGGCGCGAAGGGGGGCGCTTGACGTGCCAGCGGCGGAACATGGCTTGCGCCAGACTCTCCACGCGCGGCAAGCGCAACAGCAAGAACAGGCCGGCGGCAAGGACGAGGAGGCGCGTTCGCTGCACTTGCGGCGTCCGTACGATCGCCCACGGTTTGATGGCCCCGAGCGCGCGCCGGCCTTCGCGAGGCTCGCCCCTGATGTAGTGGCTGATCGAGGCCATGATCCGATCCTCGGACCGATGTGCCTCGTGGCTGCGCAGGGCGCCGGGAGTGGCGATCGCGCGTCCGCCGGCGTCGAGATACTCGTCGAT
>DASVNI010000274.1:0-17158 GCA_036383935.1 Gemmatimonadaceae bacterium
ATGTCCGGGCCGCCGCGCAGCAAGGGATTGAGGTAGCTGAACAGGACCGTGGGGATCTTCAGATCCGCACGCGAGACGATGTCCAGCACGCCGTCGAGACGCACCCCGTTCTCCAGCGCCTTCTGGGAGCTCGCCTGGATCACGGAGCCATCAGCCATCGGATCGGAGAATGGCACGCCCAGCTCGATGACGTCGGCGCCGATGTCCTGGAGCCCCTGCAGCAGCGCCACGCTGCGCTCGACGTCCGGATGGCCGGCCGTCACATAAGGGATGAAAGCGCGGCGACCGGCTCGCCGGAGCTCGGCGAAGCGCTGCGCGATGCGATCAGAGGAAATAGTCGCCGACACGGATGCCATACCGCTCAGGGTTCTCCGTCTTGATGATGGTGCGCAGATACATGCCGTCCTCGCGCTGCTCGGCGAGGTCGATCAAGGTCCCTGGATGCAGCAGGTTACCCTGTGCATCACTGATGACGCGTACGATCGGCCGGGACAACATTTCCGGGATCGGGTTGACCGCGTGGACGATGCCGAGCTCGAAGGTATCGAGCACGACGAGTGTTCCCACCGGGTAGATCCCGGTCAGGTTGATGAACGCTTTCACGACGACCGGATCCATCCCGCGCCGCGGATTGTCGCGCATCTCCATCATGACCTGCGCGGGGTTCAGCGGCGTCGTCTGATACGAGCGACGGGAGGTGGCGGCATCGAACCCGTCCGCCACCGCGACGATCTTGCTGAACATGCTCATCGTCCGCTGCCGGATCGGCCGCGGATAGCCGGTCATGTCGATCTTCATGTGGTGCTCGTGCGCGACGACCATCGCCCGATACGGCAGTTCCTGCTGTCCGCGCAGTTGGAACAGCGCGAGAGCGCCCATCCAGGGATGCGCCGCGATGAGGCGCCACTCGGCCTCGGTCAACGCTTCGACCTTGTTGATCACTTCGGCCGGCACGCGCGACTTCCCGATGTCGTGGAACAGCGCGGCCATCCCCAGGTCGTAGAGCTGGAGCTTGTTGAAGCCGAGTCGCTTGCCGAGCGCCACCGAGAAGATGCACACGTTGACGCTGTGCGTGAACGTGTATTCGTCGTAATCGCGAATCGTCGTCAGGCCGATGAGCGACGTCTCCTCATTGAGGAGTTGATCGACGATTCCCTGCACGACGCGCTTGATCTTCTTGATGTTCGTGGGGCGGCCGATGCGAATGGAGGTCATCAACTCCTTCGTTACGGCCACGGACTGCGAGTACGTCTTCTTCGCCAGCTCCTTGGATCTCGCACGCTCGTCGTCGTCGGGCTGCTCGCGGGGCTCGCCCAGCTGGAACGCGGCCAGTCCCTGTGCCTCGAGACGGCCGCAGAGCTGGTGGAACCGCGTCTGCGGCGGGTCCTGCGACGGCACGAGCAGCAGGGCAAGGAATCGCTGCCAGTCCTTGCCTGCAGGACGGGTCTGCAGATGCAGCGATCCGATACCGGACGATCGGAAGAGCGAGAGCAGTTGGCTGAAGCTCGCGTAGTTGTCGAGATCGAGCCGCAGGCGAACCGTGTTGACGAAGACGAACTCTCCCGAGACGCGGATCTCGAGCTCGTGCTCGCGGCCGATCAGCTCGCCCGCGACCTTGGTGAGGTCGTCCACGGCGTTCTGTACCGCCGTGTTCTCCAGGGGATAGAGACGAATCGCCCGCAGCGCCGCGTAGAGCGAGATGATGAAGCCTCGTCCGGCGCGACGGATGTACGCGTCCCCACCTCCCTCGGCGCGGAACTCCGACGACGCGCGCAGGGGGCGAGCGCCGTCCTGCGTCGCCGCGCCGCCATCGTGGCGATTGGGCGCCGTCATGCCGCTGGGCTCCCGCCACGCAACGCGCGGTTCGCCGCGTTGCGAACGATGACGTCCTTCTCGTTCGCGGCGCGGCGCAACGACTCCTGTGCGCGCGGCGTGTTGATGCGACCGAGCGCCACGGCGGCGCACGCGCGGAGCTCCGGGTCTACGCGGAGACCGAACAGATTCTTGCCGTGCAGCAGTGAATCGAGCTGGGCGACGCCCTCGTCGCCACACAGTGCGCCATACGCCTCGAAGACGGCCATCTTCTCGGTGAGGTCGGCGTCGCGAATCGCCCGGCCCTTCACCATCGCGTCGAGCTTCGCCAGCACCGGCCGGTAAGTGCGCGCCGACAACGCGCGCACGGCGGCGACGCGGACGTCGCGCTCGGAGTCGTCCAGTCCGCGCTCCAGCGCCTGGAGGGCGCTCGGCGAGCCGATCTCGCCGAGGGCCTGCACGGCCGCGACGCGCAGCGGCGGCTCACCGTCCTGGAGCGCCTTGCCAAGCGGCGCCACGGCGGCGGGAGTCTTCAGTGCGCCGGCGCGCTTCGCCGCCTCGAGCGCAACGCCCGGAACCGTCGAGCCGATGAGCTTCACGAGATCGGCCGTGTTCTGCGACGCCAGTCGCGCCGCGGCCTCCTCGAGAATCGGGCGGAGCTTCAGGTTCTGGATCCGACTCAGCCACTCGAGGACCGTCGCGAGGGCCGGACCACGCAACTGCTCGAACAGCGCGATCAGATCCGCCTGCGGGGGGAGGGTCGGCGCGTCGTCCAGGGACTGCAGCAGCTGGGTCAGCGGCTCGGGGGCACTCAATCGCGCCGGGATCTGCGCGAGCTGCTGTGCGAGTGCCGGTTGGAGTTCGGCGGCGCGCGAGCCGGTGAGCTGCGACTCGCGGATCAGGTAGGCGACGTTCTGGAACTGCCCCGCCGAGAGCATGTGCACCATCAGCACGTCGAGCAGCTCGGTGACCTCGCCGCGCACCTGCGCTGCCGCCTGCTGTTCGAAGATGTCCAGCAGGATCGAGATGACGTTCTGCCGAAGGTCGGTGCGATACTCGCGGTCGACCTCCGTCTGCAGATACTCGATCTCGCGCTCGTCCAGGAAGTAGAGCGTCCCGTCGAAGTCGGACATGTTGATCACGCCCGACCGCGAGATCTCCTCGTCCGGCTCGACGTACTCTCGCTGCTCGTCGCTCGCGATCGTCTCGCCTTCCTTGAGCGTCGGAGCCCCTTCCAGTGACACGTCCACGTAGCGGTAGCGCAGGAAGACGAAATCGCCCTCCCAGAGCAGCGTGAGCAAATCGTCCTCGTCCGGCGACGCCTTGCGCACGCGCTGCATGATGGTGAGCAGCTTGTCCAGCTCCTCGGTCTCGATGCCGGGAAGCAGACGCAGCTCGCGCACGCCGTCCTTGTAGAACAGCCACGAAAGGCTTTCGCTGCCGCGCGACCCCTCGGACAACACTGTCTTTCCCTCCCACTTCACCTCGTTCTCGGTGAAGCCCAGCACGAGCTCCTCCAGCTCGGCCCAGACTGGGGCGAAGCCGGCACGAAGCGCATCGTGCGCGCTCTTGTAGATCGGGTTGTTGGGGAGGTAGAGCTGATGGGCCCGCGCAGCCTTGCCGAAGAGTTTCAGGAGCTCTTCGACCACCGTGGCGTCGGACGGCGGAGGGACGCCGTCCAGCTCACCGAGCGGAAGCGGGGTGGTGGGCGTCGTCACGTGTCGAGGATACCCATTTCCATCACTTGCGCGACGTCCTTGTCTCCACGGCCGCTGATGCAGAGCAGCACCACGTCATCGGACTTCCAGCGGGCGCGCTCGCGCTCCACCCACGCGATCGCATGCGCGGTCTCGAGTGCGGGGATGATTCCTTCGAGCCGACTGAGGAGCTGGAATCCGTGCATCGCTTCGTCGTCGCGCACCGAGACGTAGGTGGCGCGGCCGCTGTCCTTGAGGAATGAGTGCTCCGGGCCGACGCCCGGATAGTCCAGCCCCGCCGAGATCGAGTGCGCGGGGTGCACCTGTCCCGACTCGTCCTGGAGCAGGTAGCTCAGCGCGCCGTGCAGCACGCCGGGCGTCCCCCGCGACAGCGAGGCGGAGTGCCGTTCCGACTCGATCCCCTCCCCCGCTGCCTCCACGCCGACGAGCTCCACGTCGGCGTCCGGAACGAACGCGTGGAACACCCCCATCGCGTTCGAGCCACCGCCGACGCAAGCGACGACCGTCTTTGGAAGGACCCCGACTCGCTGAATCACCTGTTCCCGGGCCTCGACGCCTATGATCGCCTGGAAGTCACGCACCATCCGAGGGTAGGGCGCCGGACCGACGACCGACCCGATGATGTAGTGTGTGTCCGTGACGTTGGTCACCCAGTCCCTGATCGCCTCTGTCGTCGCGTCCTTGAGCGTTCGCGTCCCGCTCTTGACCGGCACCACCTCGGCGCCCATCAGCCGCATCCGGAAGACGTTGAGCGCCTGGCGGCGCATGTCTTCCTCGCCCATGTACACGACGCACTTGAGGCCGTATCGGGCACACACCGTCGCCGTGGCCACTCCGTGCTGGCCGGCCCCCGTTTCGGCGATGATCCGCTCCTTCCCCATCCGCCTCGCCAGGAGCACCTGCCCCACCGTGTTGTTGATCTTGTGGGCGCCGGTATGGTTGAGGTCCTCGCGCTTGAGCAGGACGCGGGCGCCCACCGCTTCCGAGAGGCGTGGAGCGTCGCTCAGCGGCGACGGGCGACCGACGTACGTCGACAGCATGAACGACAGCTCCGCCGTGAACGCCGGGTCGCGCTGGGCGGCGGCGTAGGCTGCCTCGAGCTCGTCGAGCGCCGGGATCAGGGTTTCCGGAACGTATCGGCCGCCAAAGATCCCGAAACGGTCGCTCGCTTGAGTGGATGTCATTCCTCTTCTCTCGATGAGCGCACCGCGGCGACGAACGCCCGGATGCGCGCGTGATCCTTTACCCCTGGCGACGTTTCGACGCCGGACGACACGTCCACCACGGATGGCGCGACGAGGTCGATCGCCTCCGCGACGTTGTCCGCCGTCAGCCCGCCCGCGAGGACGATACGCGGATGATAGTCGAGCTCGTCGAGCGACTCACCCAGTCGGTCCCATGGGAGGGTCTTACCTGAGCCGCCGAGCTGTCCCGGCGCAAGCGCGTCGATCAGCAGGGCATCGGCCGCTTCGCAGAGTGCCTCCACCCCTTCGGGGAGAGCTCCGTCGGCGGTCCTGATGACGGCCCACACCTCGGCACCCGTCGCGGCGCGGACCCGCTGGACCCGCTCCGCATCGGCGCCGGCGTGCAGCTGGACGACGTGGAGCCCCACCATGTCCACCAGCGTCGCGATCGCGTCCTCGGGCTGCGTGGAGAAGACGCCTACTTTGCGCGCCCTCCGCCCCGCGAGCGTTTCGCGGGCCTGCATCGGCGTGCGCTCGCGCGGACCGCCGGCGAAGATGACGCCGAGGTATTGCACACCGGCCGCGTCGGCGAACTCCGCGTCCACCGCGCGCGTGAGCCCGCAGATCTTCACGTCAGCGGGCACGGGCGATCCGCGGTACTTCGGCGATCGAACGAGTGGCGGCCGTCGGGTCGGCGGCGGCGGAGATGCTCGAGCCCACCAGCACGGCGTCCGCGCCGCATGCCGCGTAGCGCTCGACGTCGGCGCGCGACTTCACCCCACTCTCGGCGATCGCGATGAGATCGCGCGGGATGCGCGGCACCAGCCGTTCGGCCGTCGCGGGATCGATGATCAGCGACTCGAGGTCCCGGTTGTTCACCCCGATCATCGTCGCGCCGACCTCGAGGGCGCGATCGAGCTCGGCCTCGTCACGGATCTCGACGAGCAGTTCGAGCCCCAGGTCGCGACCGGCGTCCATCATCTCACGCAGCCGCTCCGGGGCCAGCGCGCGGGCGATCAACAACGCGGCGGAGGCGCCCGCTGCCCGCGCTTCAATGAGCTGGATCGGACGGACGTGAAAGTCCTTCTTGAGGGCCGGGGCCGTCAGCGCCGCCCGGACCGCCTCGAGATCCTCCAGCGAGCCCGCGAAGTGGGCCGGCTCGGTGAGCACGCTGATCGCAGCGGCCCCGCCCGCCACGTAGGCGCGCGCCTGCGTCACGGCATCGAGGCCCGGCGCGATCGATCCTTTGGACGGCGACCTCCGCTTGACCTCGGCGATGAGGGCTACGTCGGCGCGGCGAAGCGCCGCCGCGAGCGAGGGCGCGTCGGGCGCGGCCGCGGCGAGCCGCTTCAGCTCGCCCGACCGGCTCAAAAGACGGCTCGCGCGTGCCTCGGACTCACTGCAAATCGTCCCTAGTACGCCCCCCGGCGGGGTCCAGCGAAGAAATCCTTGCACTTCGGGACCTATTCGGATATCCTTTTCGGGGGTTGTTCGGGGCAGCGCACAAGCCGCCCGCCGCGCGAGCGGTCGCGATTGCCAACTTTCGCAGGAGCCGCCATGCCGCTGACCAAGCGCCAACGCGAGATTCTAAACTATCTGACGCTGTACTCGGAACAAAAGGGCTACGCCCCGAGCTTCGAGGAGATCGCCGACAACTTCAATTACAACTCGCTCGCGACGGTGCACGAGCACCTCAGCAATCTCGAGCGCAAGGGATACATCAAGCGGTCGTACAACGAGAGCCGCGCGATCGAGATCCTGCCGAGCGAGCTCGTCCCGAAGGCGATCGAGCTTCCCCTCCTCGGCGCTGTCGCGGCCGGTGTCCCGATCGAGGCGATCGCCCATCAGGAGACCATCGCGGTGCCGGATTCGTTCGTGCAGCGCGGCGGCAATCATTACGTGCTCCGTGTGCGCGGCAACTCGATGATCGAGGAGCACATCCGCGACGGCGATTTCGTGGTCGTCAATGAGCGCCAGCGCGCGGACAACGGCGAGATGGTCATCGCCATGCTGCACGGCAACTCGGCGACCGTGAAGAAGTTCTACCGCGAGCGCGACGGACGCATTCGTCTCCAGCCGGCCAACGAGACGATGGCTCCGATGTACGTTCACGAGAACGACATCATGATTCAGGGCATCGTCGTCGGCGTCATGCGTCGCTACTGAGCGACGCGCGTCCGCACGAAGAGAAGGCGCCTCACCGGAGGCGCCTTCTTCGTTTCATCAGCCCGTAGTCATCAGCTGGCTGCGAACGCTCGGCGGAGCCGCTCGAGCGCGGCCAGCCCTGCCCCCTCGTCGAGCGCCGTGCGCACTCGCGCCAGCGATTCGTCGAAGTCGCCCTCGGCGAGACCGGAGACGTACAGAGCCGCCGCGGCGTTCAGCAGGACGGCGGCGCGTGCGGTCGGCGGCGCGCGGCCCTCGAGCACGGCGAGCACGGCCGCCGCGTTCTCGGCCGGTGGCCCTCCTGCGAGCTCCTCCGCCCGGCCCTCCGGAAACCCGAACTGCTTCGGGTCGATCGTCCATTCGCGCGCACTCCCGTCGCGAATCTCGATCACGTGCGTGGTGCCGAGTGGCGAGATCTCGTCCATCCCGGGCTCCCCGTGCACGACGAGCGCGTGGCGCGTCCCGAGTGCCTGCAGCGCCCCGGCGATCAGCGGCACGCGCCGCTCATCGGCGACGCCGACGACCTGCCGCCCCGCGCTCGCCGGATTGGCGAGCGGGCCGACGATGTTCATCACGGTCGGAATGCCCAGCTCGCGCCGCACCGGCCCGACGTGACGCATGGCTGGATGCATCAGAGGCGCGAACATGAAGACGATGCCGGCCTCGCGCAGCGCGCGCTCCATCACCGACGGCGACACGTCGATCGGCACGCCGAGGGCTTCCAGCACGTCGGCGCTGCCGCACTGGGAGGTGAAGGAGCGGTTGCCGTGCTTGGCGATCCGCACGCCGGCACCTGCCGCGAGCAGGGCGGCCGCCGTCGAGATGTTGAACGTGTTGATCGCGCCGCCACCGGTCCCGCAGGTGTCCACCAGGTCTTCAGGGCGCTCCGCCGGCAGGTGCACCATCGCGCCGCGGAGGGCGCCGGCCGCGCCAGCGACTTCATCCGGCGTCTCGCCCTTCACGCGAAGGCCGATCAGCAGCGCCGAGAGTTGCGCGACCGTGCCTTCGCCCGACATCACGGCGTCGAACGCCTCTCGCGCCTCCTCGGCGGTGAGCGATGCTCCCGTTGCGAGGCGGCGAATGGCGTGCTGAAGCGGGGGGACCGGGCTAGCCGACACTCAGCGTTTCGAGCATCCGCTCCGGCAGTCGCGACTGCGTCGCGACGAGGCCGATGACGAGCGCGAGCAGCCGCACGCGCTCGACGTCCTCATCCACGAAGATCCCCTGCATGGCGCGGTTCGTCAGGTTGACCACTCCCACCAGCGAGCCGTGGTAGACGAGCGGGAAGCTGATGAACGAACCTGTCGTGAAGTACTCGTCGCGCAGCAGAGGGTGCGACTTCGCCTCCGCGACGTCCTGGACGAGCAACGGCTGGCGGCTGGCCGCCACCTTGCCGGCCACTCCCTCGCCGAACTGGATGCGGTACCCCGGAGGCACGTTCGGCGCGATGCCGCGTGCGGCAGCGAGATAGAGGGCCTGCTCCTCGGGTGCGTGGAGGAGCAACGAGCAGCGCTGCGCCCCCATGTCGTCGCCGACGAGGGTGAGCAGGCCGCTCACCATCTCGCGCGGATCGTCGGTCGTGGCGTCGAGCGTGAGGACGCGATCGATCAGGTACAAGGTACGCGTCTTCTGACGGAGCGACTCGCTGCGCCGATGCAGCTCGATGTGCGCCTTCTCGAGCTGCTCGACCGCCGCGCTCACCTGGGCCTCCACCGCGGCGGCGCGGCGATTCGACTGCCGCGCATCCTCGAGCGCGTGCGCGGCTTCGCGCTCGAGCGCGACGAGCCGTTCTGGATCCGCCTGCGCCACCTGGGGCCCGGACGCCTTGAGCAGCTGCTGCTCGAGCGTGGCGAGCTTGCGCTCGTACTCGCCGTGCACGCGCTGCGTCACGTCCTCGAGCGTGCGCACCGCCTCCTCACGCGCCTCCCGCTCGAGGAAGCGGAGATAGGCCAGCTCGAACAGCGCGACCGCCGGCGTGAGTCGCTCCGACGTTCGCGTGCCGAAGAACTTGCGCGTCTCGTAGAGCACGATGATGCCCGACAGCTGGCCCTCGAACCGCAGTCCGCGCAGCGCCAGCCAGCCGACGTCGTTGAAGCGCTTCAGGGCGAACAGCGGGGCAAACTCGTCGGAATGATCGGCAAAGTCGACGAACGTGTTCCCCGTCGCGACGGCGATCCGCTCGCGTGTCGGCAGGTGGTCGAAGGTCGTGTCGAGCCGCGTGTGCGCCACCGTCTCACCATTCGCCACCAGTCGATCGACCAGCATCTCGCGGCGTGCGTCGTAGCGCACGAGCGCGATCTGCGCGAAGCGATCGACCTCCGCGAGCGCGTCGGCGAGCGCGATAAGCGCCGCATCCACGTCCGGGGAGACGCTGAGTGCGTGTGCGAGAGTGGCGAGGGTGCGTGGTGGCATCCGGCGGGAAGGAGGAACCGATCGCGGTTCGAGGCGGCGCGGAAAATTGGCCGTTGAGCGACGTCAAAGTCAATCACGACGACGCGCCTTGTTCGCCGACGATCCACTCATCGATGCGACGCGCGCGTCGCTCCGATTTGCTTGACACTCCCCCCTCATGGGGTAGCTTTCGATGCGATGCCGACTCGCATGCTGCTGCTCGTGTTGCACTATGACGGCACGAACTTCAGCGGGTGGCAGCGTCAGCCCGATCGCCGCACCGTGCAGGGTGAGCTCGAGAACGCGCTCAGCAGGCTGTGCGCCGGACCGGTCGCCGCACTCGGCTCCGGTCGAACGGATGCTGGTGTCCACGCGCGTGGGCAGGCGGTCGGGGTACGCGTACCCGTGAAGTGGGCAGCACCTGCGATGCGACGCGCGCTGAACGCGCTCCTCCCGGACGATCTCTGGGTGGCAGACGCGCATGCGATGCGAGACGACTTTCACGCGCGATACAGCGCGACGGCACGAGCGTACAGCTATTACGTGGGCACGGACGACGAGGCGGCTTCTCCCTTCCGGCGCCGCACGGAGTGGGTCGTGCAGCGACCGCTGGACGGCGCTGCGCTCGCCCTCTCCGCGGCGTCCCTCGCCGGCGAGCATTGCTTCCGCGGCTTCGCCGTCCAGGGCACCGCGCCGGCGGACGACGATCACCGCTGCGCGGTGCGACGCGCCGAATGGCGGCAGCGGCCTGGAGGGCTCGTCTTCGAGATCGAAGCGAACCGCTTCCTGCATCACATGGTGCGCTTCCTCGTCGGCACGATGATCGACGTCGCCCTCGGACGACGCCCCGTCGCCGATGTCGAGGCGCTCCTGCGCGCGAGCGACAACTCCGCCGTGTCTCCTCCAGCGCCGCCGCACGCGCTCTTCCTCGACCGGGTCTGCTACCCGGACGAACTCTTTCTCTCCGGAGCATGAAGATCTACCTGGCTACCGCCAGTACCGATGACGTCGCGTGGGGCGCCGCGCACGGCATGTTGGACGGGGTGATCACGTCGCCCGGCCTCCTGGCCGACGACGCGGACGCCGAGATGCGCACTCATCTCGCCGAGCTGTGCCGCCTCGTCCACGGACCGATCTTCGCGTCGGTCCACTCCGTGGACGGCACGACCGCGTATCGCGAGGGGAAGGAGCTCGCGAAGATCTCGGATCAGATCGTCGTCCAGCTGCCGTTCGTCGAGGAGACGCTCGGCGCGATGCGCCGCCTGCAAGCCGACGGCGTGCGCGTGTCGGCGACCCAGGTGTTCAACACCGCGCAGGCGCTCCTCGCGGCGCGGGCCGGCGCGTCGAGCGTCGTCACGGCGCTGGACCGACTCGACGCGGCGGGCCACGACGGTGTGACGACGATCGCCGGTTTGCGTGCCGCTTTCGACGCGTCGGATGCGGAATGCGACGTGATCGCGCTGCACGCGACGTCACCGGCGCAGTTCGGCGCCTGCGCGGTGGCCGGTGCCGATGCCGTCGCCGTCTCGGCGGATCTCTGTCGCTCGCTGCTCGTTCATCCGCTCACCGATCGTGGCATCGACGAGTTCCTCGGCGATGTCGCGCGCCTTCGTCGCGCCTGGCCTGCATGATCCGTCCCGCTGCCCCGCTGCTCCTCTTGTCGGCGATGCTCGCCGCCTGCTCCAACACGCGCGAGAGCTCGGCCGCCCAGGTCACCAGAACGGCTGACGAAGCGCGCGCATCCGTCCCCGCGTCGCGGCGCACTGCCATCACGGAGGCCGTCTCGCGCGTGGCACCGGCGGTCGTCACCGTGCAGACGGAGGCCGTGCAGCGCGTCGCCGCGGACCCGATCGAGGCGATGTTCGGCGGTCGATCAGGGACTCAGACGCAGGCCGGACTTGGCACGGGGTTCATCATCCGAGCGGATGGGGTCATCGTCACCAATGCGCACGTCATCGCGGGTGCGTCGCGCATCTCCGTCATGCTGCGCGACGGTACGACCTATCCCGCCACGGCGATCGGCACCGACGAGACGAACGATCTCGCCGTGCTCAAGGTGAAGGCCTCTGGCCTACCCGTCGCGCCGCTCGGCGATAGCGACAACCTGATCGTCGGCGAGTGGGCGATCGCGATCGGCAACCCGTACGGCTTCATGCTCGGAAATTCGGAGCCGAGCGTCACCGCCGGCGTGATCAGCGGCGTCGGGCGAAATCTCGTCGCGCGCGGCGAGGGCCCGTCGGCGTACTTCGACATGGTACAGACCGACGCCTCGATCAACCCGGGCAACTCCGGCGGACCGCTCGTGAGCGCGACCGGTGAGGTGATCGGCGTCAACTCCTCGATCTACTCGACGAGCGGCGGCGGCTCCATCGGCCTCGGGTTCGCCATCCCGATCAATCGGGCACGGCGCGTGACCGAGGACCTCCTCGCGCACGGCCGCGTGCGTCGGCCGTGGATCGGCGCGCGGCTCGACGAGGCGCGCACCGACAATCCTCGCGACCTGATTGCCCGCGGGGCCACCATCGCCTCCGTCGTGCCCGGATCCCCCGCCGAGAAGGCGGGCCTCAAGCGCGGCGACGTGATCACCCGCGTTCGCACCCGCAACGTTCGCAACCGCTTCGACTGGGACGCGGCGCTCCTCGACCTCCGCGTCGGCGAGCAGGTCCCGCTCGTGGTGCGTCGGGGCGCGTCGTCGGTCGACCTCACGGTGACGATCGCCGACCTGCCCGAGGTGAACGCGCCGAAGGTGGCGGTGCTGCGCGAGATGGAGCTCGTCACCCTAACGCCGGCCATCCGTGCCGAGCGCGGCATCCTGTCGAGCCGCGGCGCCCTGATCTACCGCGCGAGCGACCGTGTCACGGAGGAGCTCGGGATGGCGCCGGGCGACGTCATCGTCCAGATCAACCGCACGCCGGTCGCCAGCGCGGAGGACGTGTCGCGCGCGCTCGATTACTATGCGGGGCGCGGCGTGATCCGCGTCTTCTTCGAGCACGAGGGTCAGATCATCCCGACGGATTTCTTCATTCGATGAGCGCGCACGACCGCTACAGCTCTCCGCTCGCCGAGCGGTACGCCTCCAAGGCCATGCTGGAGCTCTGGTCGCCGCAGACCCGCCATGGGCTCTGGCGCCGGCTCTGGTTGGCGCTCGCGGAGGCCGAGCAGTCGCTCGGCATCCCGATCCCCGACGAGGCGCTGGCCCAGATGCGGGCGCACCTCGACGACATCGACTTCGAGAAAGTGGCGGTGTACGAGCGCCGCTTCCGTCACGACGTGATGGCGCACGTCCACGCCTTCGGCGACGTCGCTCCCGCTGCGCACAAGTTCATTCACCTCGGCGCCACGAGCGCCTTCGTGACGGACAACACGGATCTGATCCAGATGCGGCGCGGCATGGTCCTGCTGCGCGGGCGTGTACAGCGCGTGCTGCGCGCTCTCGCCGCCTTCGCGCGCGAGTGGCGCGCCGAACCGACGCTCGGCTACACGCACCTGCAGCCGGCGCAGCCCACGACGGTCGGCAAGCGCGCAACGCTCTGGATGCAGGATCTCGTGCTCGATCTGAATGACCTCGATCATCGGATCGCCGCCCTGCCCTGTCGCGGTGTGAAGGGCACGACCGGTACGCAGGCCAGCTTCCTGGAGCTATTCGAGGGCGACCACGAAAAGGTGCGCGAGCTCGATCGCCGCGTCACGGCGAAGATCGAGTTCGCGTCGTCGATTCCCGTCAGTGGGCAGACGTACACCCGGAAGCTCGATGCGCAGGTGCTCGGCGTCGTCAGCGGGATCGCCACGAGCGCGGCGAAGTTCAGCGCCGACATCCGGATGCTGCAGGCGTTCGGCGAGATCGAGGAGCCCTTCGAGCGTGATCAGATCGGCTCCTCCGCGATGGCGTACAAGCGGAATCCGATGCGCTCCGAGCGCATCGCGTCGTTGGCGCGCTTCGTCGGCTCGCTCGAGCCCAACGCCAATCAGACCCACTCGGTGCAGTTCTTCGAGCGGACGCTGGACGACAGCGCGAATCGGCGGCTGGCGATCCCGGAGTCCTTCCTCGCCACGGACGCCATTCTGGGGCTGATGGAGAACGTCGCCTCGGGGCTCGAGGTGCACCCGGCCCGCATCCGTCGCCGGTTGATGGACGAGCTGCCGTTCATGGCGACGGAAGAGCTGATCGTGCGCGCGGTGCGTGCGGGCGGTGACCGCCAGGACGCACACGAGCGCATTCGCGGCTACAGCATCGCCGCGGCGCGGGCGCTCAAGGACGGCGCGCCGAACAACGATCTCCTCGATCGCATCGCGGCGGACGACGCGTTCGGCATCACGCGCGACGAGCTCGATCGCGCGATGGACCCGCGCCGGTTCGTCGGCCGTGCCCCCGAGCAGGTGGACGAGTTCCTCGCTGAAGTCGTCGAGCCGCTCCTGGCGGGAACGACGGGCGAGGTGCCCGCGTTGGACGAGGTGCGCGTATGAACCTCGTCGCCGCCGAAGCGCCGATCCCGTTGCCCCTGCTGCGTCGCGGCAAGGTGCGCGACGTGTACGTCGTCGACGACGCGCGGCTGCTGCTCGTCGCCAGCGATCGGGTCAGTGCATTCGACGTCGTCATGGCGGAGCGAGTCCCCTCCAAGGGCGCCGTGCTGACGCAGCTCACCGCCTGGTGGCTGCGCGCCTTCGGCTCGCTCGTGCCGCACCACATGCTGAGCGCCGACGCCGACGAGATCGTGGCCGAGCTGCCGGGGCTCGCTCCGCATCGCGACGCACTGCTCGGCCGCGCCATGCTGTGCGTGCGGACGGAGGTATTCCCCGTCGAGTGTGTGGTGCGCGGATATCTCTCCGGCTCCGCCTGGAAGGAGTACCGATCGAGCGGGACGCTGGCGGGAGAGCCGCTCCCTGCCGGCCTCGTCGAGAGCGACCGGTTCGACCCGCCGCGCTTTTCCCCCGCCACGAAGGCGGAGACCGGGCACGACGAGAACATCCCGGTCGCCGAAGTGCGCCGCCGCCTCGGACCCGAGGTCGGTGATGCGCTCGAGTCGATGAGCCGGCTGGTCTACGCCCGGGGCCGCGACATGGCGGCGGCTCGCGGCATCATCATCGCAGACACGAAGTTCGAGTTCGGGCGCGATGCCGCCGGGACGATTCGACTGATCGACGAGGTGCTCACACCGGACAGTTCGCGTTTCTGGCCGGCCGAGCAGTACGAGCCGGGCCGGTCGCAGCCCAGCTTCGACAAGCAGCCCCTGCGCGACTATCTCGACGGGGAACGACGGGCGGGCCGCTGGAATGGGGAGGCGCCGCCGCCGCCCCTGCCAGCGGAAGTCGTGGAGGCGACCAGCCTTCGCTACCTCGACGCGTTCCGCCGCATCACCGGGGCGCCGCTCGCCCTCGCGAACCCTTGACCGGAGCCCTGTGAGCTTCGCACGCGAAGGACTCGTCTTCATCGCCATCGCCGCGCTCATCGCAGCCGGCACCTACGCATTCGCCCTCAACCGCCGCTCGTGGCCGCTCTGGCTGCTCGCGTTCCTGCTCACGATCGTCGCCCTCTGGGTCGCCTACTTCTTTCGCGATCCGGAGCGCACCGGGCCGCGCGGTGAGTCGATCGTCATCGCCCCGGCCGACGGGAAGGTGGTCCTGATCAGCGACGTCGATGAGCCGTCGTTCATGGGCGGCCGCGCGCTCCGCGTCTCGATCTTCATGAACGTGTTCAACGTGCACGTGAACCGATATCCGGTCAGCGGGACGGTGAAATACGTGCACTACAACCCGGGCAAGTTCCTCAACGCCGCCATCGAAAAGTCGAGCCTGGAGAACGAACAGATGTCCGTCGGCATCGAGACGAGCCGCGGACGCGTGCTCGTCCGGCAGATCGCCGGTCTCATCGCGCGACGCATCGTGACGTACAGCAAGGTGGGTGAGCAGGTCCAACAGGGCCAACGCATGGGGCTCATCCGGTTCGGCAGTCGCGTGGACGTGTTCATGCCCGTCAGCGCGAAACTGCACGTGAAGGTCGGCGACATGACGCTCGCCGGCTCGACGACCATCGCGGAGCTCGGCGAGCGATGATTCCGCGACGCCAGCCGCTGCGCCGGCCGAACATGCGGCGCGCCGTGATTCTCTTCCCGAGCGGGCTCACGCTGGGGAACCTCTTCTTCGGCATCTTCGCGATCATCGCCGCATCGCGTGGCCAGTTCGTCCAGGCCGGTGTGTACGTGCTGCTCGGCGGCGCCTGCGACGCCCTCGACGGACAGGTCGCACGCGCGACGAATGCCGGTACGCAGTTCGGCGAGGAGCTCGACTCGCTCGTCGACGCGATCACGTTCGGCCTCGCGCCGGGCCTCATCATGTATTTCGCGGTGCTCAACCGCGACAACTGGGACTGGATCTCGGTCTTCCTGTTCTCGGCGTGCGCGGTCATGCGGCTCGCGCGCTTCAACATCGAGCAGGCCGGTACGGCGAAGACGTACTTCCAGGGGCTTCCCAGCCCCGCTGCCGGCATCACGCTCGCGTCGTACTACTGGTTCAGCCAGTCGTGGCTCTACAACTACGGCGCGATCGCGGACCTGCCGTGGCACGTGTTGCTGCGCTTCCTCATGGCGGCGCTGGCGTTCCTGATGATCAGCAACATCCCCTACCCCGTGTTCCCGCGGACGGGATTCCGCAGCTTCCGGGCGATCGCCGGAACGCTGCTGGTCGTCGGTTCGATCGCGCTGCTGGCGACGCGACGCCTCGAGTTCTTCTTCCCCTTCGCGCTGTTGTACGTCGTATGGGGCCCGGTGCGCTGGATGTTCTCCGGCATGTTCGAGCGACGGCAGCCGACGATCCCCTACGACCTCTCCGAGGGCGAGGACGACGAGGAAGAGGAGGAGCCCTTCGGGCCGATCGACTCGCAGGTACACGCCTCGCGGCAATCAGAGCGCGAGATCCGGCCGCCACGCGCCGAGCGTGAGCGCGGCCGGCGCGAGCGGGCCGAACGCCCCGAGCGTGCGGAGCGTACGGAGCGTGCGGAGCGTAGTGAGCGCACGGCGCGTGGCGATCGCGTGCCGGCCGAACGCGGTGAGCGCCCCGCCAAGACCGAGGCCGCGCCGGCGGTCGCGCGCAGTGAGCGCGAGCCGCGCACGGAAGCGGAGCGCGAAGCCCGTCGGGAGCGCCGCGAGAAGCGCGACAAGCGTGACAAGCGTCGCGAGCGCCAGGCGAAGACCGCGGCGGCGGCCCCCGCCACGCCGGTCGAGACGGCGCCCGAGAGCGGCGTCGGCGCGATCACGCTCGGCGAATCACTCGAAAGCGCCGGTACTCCTGTGCTCAGCGTGGTTCGCGGAGAGGGCGACGGTACGACGCCCAGCGAATCACCGGAGCGTGCACCAGGCGAAGGCGCGCCGACTCGGAAGCGGAAGCGCCGCCGTCGCCGCGGTCAGCGTGACCGTGCAGCAGGGGCTGCCAGCGAGTCCGCCGACGCCGAAGGGCCAGACGGCGGTGAAGGCGACGACGTGGACATGGGCGATAACGGAGATCACTTCGAGGCCGAGATCAGCCCCGAGCCGGCGCGTCCCCGGGACTTCGCGGCGTCGTCGGAGTCGTCCGCACCGATCTCGCCGCCGGCAGCTCCCGCTCCACCGCCGCCGACAGCTCCTCCGCCGCAACCCTCGTCGCCCGCCGAGCCGAGACCGGCGGCGACGCCACCTTCCTCGTCAGAGCCGAACGAATGAGTCGCTTTCGCGTCGCAGTCCAGGTCGTCCCGCGTCGCGGTCTGCTCGATCCGCAGGGCAAGGCCGTCGCCGATGCCCTGCACACCCTCGGATTCGGCGGCGTCGCCGCCGTGCACGTCGGACGGCATCTCGTGCTCGACGTCGATGCCAAGGACGAAGCGACGGCGCGCCAGCAGACGCGCGAGATGTGCGAGCGCCT
>DASVNI010000275.1:0-15102 GCA_036383935.1 Gemmatimonadaceae bacterium
CCCGGCTATCCCCCACACGAGGGCAGGTTGTTCACGTGTTACGCACCCGTTCGCCGGTTGCTCTTGCGAGCCCCCGTGACTTGCATGTGTTAAGCACGCCGCCAGCGTTCGTCCTGAGCCAGGATCAAACTCTCCAAGAGAGAATTCAACTAGCTCGCCGAACGCGACCTTCGGATCGATCCAAAAGATCGCATCCGGAATCAGTTTTCGTGAATCGATCTCTCGCCGCAGCGCACGAACGCCGCGGCTCAAACGAGAGCCATCACACGATCACACACTCGATTGTCAAACAACGTTGCACCCGATGTTCCGGGGAAGACGAAATGTAGTTGCGCCCCCATGAAGTTCAAGGGGGCGCAACACGTACTCACGACACCCCAATCACTCCTGCATCACTCGTCGAACGGACGTCCCGGCCGATCATCTTCATCATCGTCCGAGCCGTCGAGATCGTCATCCAGATCGACGAGATCGTCATCCTCATCGTCGAGATCGTCGTCGAGGTCGTCATCATCCTCGTCGTCGTCCTCGTCGTCGTCTTCATCGTCCTCGTCGTCGTCCTCGTCGTCGAAGTCGTCGTCGAAGTCGAGGTCGTCATCCTCGTCGTCGAGGTCCTCGTCGTCAACGTCTTCGTCCTCGAGATCGTCGTCGTCGTCGTCGCGAGGCGACAGCGACAGCGAGTCGGCTGCGCCGAAGAGCGCGCCAAACTCCGACATCTCGAACTTGTCCGGCATTGCTGTAGTCTCCGGGGAGGGATGGAGGGAATCGCCGCGCCGACCGCTACGACGCTGCGCGCTCCCGTTTGGCTTCACGCGAAATCTTCTTACGATCGCTCTGCGCGAGGAGCCGCTTTCGCAACCGGATCGACTGCGGCGTCACCTCGATCAGCTCGTCGTCCTCGATATACTCTAGCGCTCCTTCCAGCGTCAACTCCCGGGGCGGCTCGAGACGAATGTTCTCGTCCGTGCCCGTCGTCCGCATGTTGGTGAGCTTCTTCTCCTTCGTCGGGTTCACGTCCATGTCCCCCGGACGCGAGTTCTCGCCGACGATCATCCCCTCGTACACGGGCTCACCCGGCGAGACGAACAACGTACTACGCTCCTGCAAGGCCGCCAACGCGAACGCGATGATCGTGCCATTCTCCATAGAGACGAGTGTGCCACGAGAGCGCGTCGCGAGCGCGCCCGCCCACGCGCCGTACTCGAGAAAACGGTGGTGGATGATGCCCGTGCCCCGCGTGTCGGTGAGGAACTCCGACCGGTAGCCGAACAGCCCGCGCGCGGGGATCCGGTACAGCACCCGCACGAGCCCCTGCCCCGGGTTCTTCATCTCGATCATCTCGCCGCGCCGCGGACCGAGCTTCTCGATGACGGCACCGAGATAGTCCTCGGGCACGTCGATCGCCAGCTCCTCGTACGGCTCGAGCTTCTCGCCATTCACGCCCGTCTTGATGATCACGCGCGGACGCGACACCTGGAACTCGTACCCCTCACGGCGCATCGTCTCGATGAGGATCGAGAGGTGCAGCTCGCCGCGGCCGCTCACGGTCCACGTGTCGGTGGACTCGGTGTCCTCGACCCGCAGCGCCACGTTGCGCTCGAGCTCCTTGTACAGGCGGTCGCGCAGCTGGCGCGACGTGACGTACTTCCCTTCCTTGCCCGCGAAGGGCGAGTTGTTCACGAGGAAGTCGACGCTGATCGTCGGCTCCTCGACGGCGATGCCCTCGAGTCGGTCGGGGTGCTCGACGTCGGTGACGGTCAGGCCGATCTCGACGCCCTCCAACCCCGCCAGCGAGACGATCTCGCCGGCCGGCGCGCTCTGCACCTCGGTGCGCTCGAGCCCATCGTAGACATAGAGCTTGGTGACGCGCGCCTGCTCGTTCTTCTGGTTGACGTCCATCGGGAGCAGGAGCACCTGATCGCCGACGTGCACCGTCCCGCGCTCGATGCGGCCGATGCCCAGCCGCCCCAGATACGGGGAGAAGTCGATCGTCGACACGAGCATCTGGAACGGCGCCGCCGCGTCGCTGGGGGCGGGAGGCACGGAGGCGATGATCGTGTCGAACAGCGGCGCGAGATCGACGGGGGTGACGTCCATATCCGTCGTCGCGACGCCCTCACGCGCCGACGCGTACACGACCGGCGCGTCGAGCTGCGCCTCGTCGGCCTCGAGCTCGATGAACAGGTCGAGCACCTCGTCGTGCACGCGCAGCGGATCGGCGCCCGGCCGGTCGATCTTGTTGATCACGACGATCGGCGTACGCCCGAGCTCGAGTGCCTTGCGCAGCACGAAGCGCGTCTGCGGCATGGGCCCGTCGAAGGCGTCCACCACGAGGAGCACACCGTCCACCATGCGGAGGATACGCTCGACCTCGCCGCCGAAGTCGGCGTGACCCGGCGTGTCGACGATGTTGATCTTGGTGTCCTTCCACCGGACCGCGGTGTTCTTCGCGAGGATCGTGATCCCGCGCTCGCGCTCCAGGGGGTTGGAGTCCATCACGCGCTCGGCGACGACCTGATTGTCGCGGAAGGCTCCAGCCTGCCGCAGCATCTTGTCCACGAGCGTAGTTTTGCCATGATCGACGTGGGCGATGATGGCGACATTCCGAATCTGCATAGCCTGGAAATATACCGTACCGAGCGAAGCCCGAACAAGCTCAGCGTGACACTCGCGGCCGTGGCCGCTGTTACGCCCCCCTTCGCGGTCAGGGTTTCTCCACTTGACCGTCCGGCCCGACACGTGCAGCATGCACTTGTAGGCCAAACCCAGAGCAGGAGGTGTCCGATGCACCACCAGCACGACCCCGCCCTCGTGCAATACCCGCATGGTCGTGGTTATGGTCACGATTACATGCGCGGCGGGGAAGTTCTCGGAGGCTACGGGTACGCGGATCGCGAGGAGTACGAGCGCTCCCGGGGCGAGCTGAGTGCCGCCCCATCGGACGAGAGGCACGACGCCCACGGACAGGAGGACTCCAGCGGGTAGGAGGATGGCGTTAGCGCGCCGTCGACTGACAAACGCAGTTCACTCAATGAAAAACGGGGCGCCTTTCGGCGTCCCGTTGGTGTTTTATGAGGGAATGCGGCAATGCGGGAATGCGGACTAGCGCTTCCCTCCGGCCGCGGCGGCCGGCTTGGGGGACTCCTTCGGCGCCGGCTCCGTCTCCGCAAAGCTGGTGTCCAGCCCACGGGCCTTGAGCGCGCCCAGGAACATCGTCTTGTCGACCGCCTTGGAATAGCCCTCCATCGGTTCGATCAAGCCGCCGTCCACCAGCTCGAGGAGCGCGTCGTTGAGCGTGACCATGCCGAGCCGCTTCGACGTCTGCATGACCGTGGGGATCTGGAAGGTCTTCCCCTCGCGGATGAGGTTCGTCACGGCGGTGATGGAGAGCAGCACCTCGCGCGCGGCGACGCGACCACCGCCGATCTTCTTGCAGAGCGTCTGCGAGATGACGCCCTTGAGCGACTCGGCGAGCATCACCCGGATCTGCGACTGCCGGTCGGCCGGGAACTGATCGATGATGCGGTCGATGGTGCCGGCCGCCGTCGTCGTGTGCAGCGTGCCGAAGACGAGGTGCCCCGTCTCGGCGGTCTCGATGGCGATGGAGACGGTCTCGAGATCGCGCAGCTCACCGACGAGGATGATGTCGGGATCCTCGCGCAGCGCCGCGCGCAGTGCGCTCTTGAACGAGCCGGTGTGCACGCCGACCTGCCGCTGCGTGATGATGCACTTCTTGTTCGGGTGCACGAACTCGATCGGATCTTCGATCGTGATGACGTGGTCGCTGCGGGAGCGATTCACGAGATCGATCAGCGAGCAGAGGGTCGTGGACTTCCCCGACCCGGTCGGGCCGGTGACGAGAACGAGACCCTTGTTGAGCTGACAGAGCTTCTGCACCTCGGGAGTGATCCCCATCTGCTCGACGGTGACGACCGTCGCGGGAATCTGCCGGAAGACGGCCGCGGGACCACGCCGGTCCTTCAGCGCGTTGGCGCGGAAGCGTGCGACGCCTTCGAGCTCGTAGGCGTAGTCCGTGTCGTTCGAATCGCTGTACTCGCGGCGGTTCCGCTCCGGCATGATCGAGCGGAGCATCGCGTCGAGCCAGAGCGGCTCGAGCGCGGGCTCGTCGAGCCGGTGCATCTCGCCGTGGAGGCGCAGGATGGGCGGCTCGCCGCAGCGCAGGTGCAGGTCGGACGCGCCCTTCTCGACCATGGCGCGCAGGAGCGCGTCGAGCATGGCGCGCGCGCGGTCGGCACCGTCGAAGTGCGCGATGGCATCGGCATCGGAGCTGATCGCGCCGTGCGTGGCCGTCACGAGTCGCAACGAGGCGTTGGACGAGGTCTCCGCCGCCGGCGGCGCCTCGGCGACAGCGCCGCGCGCGCCGCCGAGATCCCGCGCGTGATCGACGAGGCGATCCCGCTCGCGCCCTTCGTCGATGGTGATGCGCACCTGCCAGCGCCCGCCATTCCGCGTCGCGTCGATGGCGAACGCGCCCTCGTCGGAGACGTAGCCGAAGGACGTCGGCTGGCCGGCCGCGAGCGCTTCACTGGAGTTGGCGGGTGCAACCTCGCGCAACAGCGAGACGACCTGTGCCGCGGTCAGGGGCGCCTTCGTCACGGGGCGAGCCGCACCGGAGATCTCCAGTTCGGCGAGCGCCGTCTCGTCGAGGTGCAACGCACTCGCGCGATGGCTCACCATCGCGCTGAGAAAACGGTCGAGCTGGGCCATGGACTAGGAAATCGGTCTGGCGTGGGCGATGAGCGCGCGATTCACGATCTGGAGCTCATCGGCGCCGAACAGGGCGATGAAGGGCTGCTTGGTGTCGTTGAGAATGTCGACCAGGCGAGGCCGCCCCATCCGTACTTCGGGAAAGATCGACCCATTCAGGGTCGATCCATCGATCAATCCGAGCTCGACGTGCATGCCGACGACGCCTCGCTCCACGCTATCGTCAATCTCGGGCAACTCCGTGCCGACGACGGCGATCTGTGATTTCTGGACGAGGAGCACCTCCCCATTGGTCAGGCCGAGCGGGAGGAAGGGGTCGGAGTCATCGTTGAGCAGATCGAGGGGCTCTTCGGGGCCCGAACGGAAGCGGGCGAAGGGCTGGACGAAGACGTCCCCCTCGAGTCGCCTGGCGTTGGCCAGGGTCACCTCGACGCGGCGGCGGGTCTTCTCGATGCGATAGTCGTCGGTCATGGCTAAGCTGAGGTCAGGACTTGCAGTCCAGCGGTATGACGCGCGGCCCAGTGGCGTCGAAACATTGCGGAGGGTTACGTTCCGGTCGTGCTCGGACGCGTTTTCGCCATCATCGGGCTCCTGGCCCTGAATGGCTTCTTCGTGGCGGCGGAATTCTCCGTCGTCCGGTCGCGCCGCTCCCGCCTCGAAGCCATGGCGCGAGCGGGCGACGCCAAGGCCCGCCTCGTGCTCCGCGCAACCGCGAGCCTGGCGCACCTGCTTTCGGCGAGCCAGTTAGGGATCACCCTCGCGAGTATCGGCATCGGAGCGCTGGCAGAAGAGGCGCTCTCGCACGTCTTCGCCGGTCTGTTCGCGGACCTGTCACTGCCCGCGCGCATCGGCACGGCTGGCCTGGGCACCTTCTGCGCGCTGGCCGTGGTGACCTACGGGCACGTGGTGTTCGGCGAGCTGGCCCCCCGCAGCGCGGCGCTGAACCATCCGGAAGAGGTCTCGCGATGGCTCGTGCCGCCGCTGATGCTCTTCGCGTGGGTGACGACGCCGATCACCTGGCTGCTCAACGCCTCCGCCGAGCGCGTGCTCCAGCTGTTCGGGCAGAAGTCGATGGATGAGGACGAGAACGTGCACTCCGCGGACGAGCTGCGGATCCTCGTCGAGCAGAGCCAGGAAGGCGGGGTGCTCGAGCGCCAGGATGCGGCGCTGATCGAGGGGGTGTTCGAGTTCTCGGAGAAGAACGCGCGCGAGGTGATGACGCCGCGCACGGCGATCGACGCCCTCCCGGTCGAGGCCACGCTGGACGAGACGGTCACGCTGCTCGAGGAGACGCAGCGGTCGCGCTATCCCGTGTACGAGGACTCGATCGACAACATCGTCGGGCTGTTTCTCGCGAAGGACCTGATCCCGTTGCTGCACGAGCGCTCGGGGTCGTTCGACCTCCGCGCGTTGATGCGGCCGGTGCACGTGGTGCCGGGCTCGCGCGAAGTCGAGGAAGTCCTGGCGGACTTCAAGCGGCTCAAGGAGCACATGGCGGTGGTGCTCGATGAGTATGGCGGCACGGCGGGGATCGTCACGATGGAGGATCTGCTCGAGGAGATCGTGGGCGAGATCCTCGACGAGTACGACGAGCCGGAGCGGTTGCCGAATCCAGCACCGGATGCGGACGTGCTGATTGCCGGGGCGTCGAACATCGGGGAGCTGAACGAGCGGTTCGGCCTCGACGTGCCGAACGACGAGTACGCGACGATCGGCGGCTACATCTTCGGCGCGCTCGGACGGCTCCCGGTGGTGGGTGACCGCGTCACGGCGAGCCACGCGGTGTTCACCGTGCGCGAGATGGACAAGCGGCGCATCGAGACGCTCGCGGTGGATCTGCACTCCGTGGGCGATCGGAGATCGAAGGCACGAGAGGCCGAGCAGCGGTAAGGAGTTGGGAGTGGGGGCTAAGGGGTGACGACGCCACCCCACTCCCCACCATTTACGCTCGGCTCGCTCGCCTACGCCTCACGATCTCCGCGCACAGCAGAATCGACTCGATCATGCTCGACGCGTCGGCGCGGCCCTGCCCTGCGATGTCCAGCGCCGTGCCGTGATCGGGTGAGGTGCGCGGGAACGGAAGGCCCAGCGTGACGTTCACCGCGGAGCCGAACGCGGCGACCTTGATGGCCGTCATGCCGACGTCGTGATAGGGCGCGATGACGGCGTCGAACGCACCGCGCATGGCGCGCACGAAGACGGTGTCGGCGGGAAAGGGGCCAGCGATGCGCGCTTCACGTGCTGCGGGACCCAGCAGCAGATCGTCTTCGCGACCGAAGCGTCCGCCGTCGCCGGCGTGCGGATTGAGGGCGCAGAGCGCGATGCGCGGCTCGGCGATGCCGAACCACTCGCGCAGCCCCTCGCGCGTGACGGCCACGGCAGAGAGGATCGTCTCGCGGGTGAGCTGGTGCGGGACGTCGCGCAGCGGGATGTGCGTGGTGGCGAGCACGACGCGAAGGGGATTGGGCATCCCCGCACTCGGTCGCGTGGCGGCGAGCATCATCGCGACGGAACGACCGGTGCGTGCGGCGAGCAGTTCGGTGTGCCCCGGAAAGTGATAGCCACCGGCGAGGAGTGCGTGCTTGTCGAGCGGCGCCGTGACGATGCCGTCCACCGTTCCGGCGAGCGCGAGATCGACGGCACGCTCGACCGCCGCACCGGCGAAGCGGCCGGCGAGCGCCTCGGAGCGCCCGCCTTCCGGCGGCCACTCGCCCACCTGTTCATCGACGTCGACGCCCGCGTTGGCGGGGCCGACGATGAGGAGATCGGCCGCGGCGCCCACTCGCTCGTCGGCGAGGGCAGCGCAGACGATCTCCGGTCCGATGCCGCGCACGTCGCCCAACGAGACGGCGAGGCGCGGTCGGGCGGTCATCGTCCGTTCCGGCGCGTCACCGCGTCGGGAGGTCGGGCAACGGCGTGAGGTCGATGGCGTCGGCGCGGATGGAGACGTACGCCTGCTTGCGCAGCCCATCCATCAGGCGACGGATACCCCCTTCTTCGGCCAGCCGGGTGCGGAAGTTCTCCTTGACCTCCGCGAGCGTCAGGTCGCCTCCCTCCTCGACGGAGGCGATCTGGGCGACGACGACCTTCACGGGAATGTTCGCGTTGCCGGGGATGTCGAAGGTGACGACGTCGTTGGCCTTCTTGTCGGCGAACGCCTGGGCGTACTGCGTCGGCAGCTTGGCGCGCGGGAATGGCGTGAGCAGTGTCGTCTCCTCGCCGCTCCGGTAGTCGTGGTGCTTTTTCGCCAGCGAGTCGAACGATGCGCCCGCACGCCACTGCTTCGCGACGCTGTCCGCCTCGACCCTCGCAGCGGCGACGTCCGTGCTATCGATCGAGGGCGTGATGAGGATGTGACGCGACTTCACCTCACCGGCGTTGACGCGATCGACGCGGATGATGTGGTAGCCGAAGGGCGACTCGACGACGGGGCTGAGCTGACCAGGCGCGAGCGCGTAGTAGCCGAACAACCAGCGATCGAACTCGGGGACCATCTTGCCGCGACGGGTCCATCCGAGGTCGCCGCCGTTGACGCGGCTGCCCGAGTCGGCGGACTCACGCTTGGCAAGCTGCTCGAAGTCCGCTCCGCCCTTGATCTGCGCGAGCAGCGACTCCGCATGAACGCGGGCACGCTCCTTCTCCTTCAACGACGGCTTGGGCGCGATGATGATCTGGCGCCAGGTGACGGACGCCTCGCGCTTCGGCAGCGCGGACTTGTTGCGCTCGTACGCCTCCTGCACTTCGGCGTCGGTGACGTTGGCGGACACCAGCTTCCCGTCCTCGCGCAGCTTCCGCGTCGTGCGCGTGATCATCTCGTTGCGCGTGATGCCGTCCTTGAGGAAGCGCTTGTATTCCTCCGGCGAACCGTAGCCCGCCTTGGTGAGCTCGGATCGGAACTCGGCCTCGTTGGGATAGCGGCTGCGGATCGCCTTGTACTGCTGATCGACGGTATTGGCGACGTCGGCGTCGGGCACCTCCGTCTTGATCTCCTTGCCCTTCTCGAGGATCAACTCCTCGTCGACGAGCTCGTTCAGCGTCTGGAGGGCGTAGGCCTTGTAGCCGGCGCTGTCCTTGGGGACGGCGGCGCCCTCCTGCTGCTTCTTGGCGATGATTCGCTCGCGAAGATTCGACTGCGTGATGACGACGCCATCAACGATGGCGACCACGCGGTCGAGCGGGATCTGCGGGCCCGACGCGACCGACTTGGCCGCGGCAGCGGGGGCAGGCTGGGTCGCTGGGGTGGGGGGCGCGGGCTGGGTCGACTGCTGAGCGAGCAGCGACGCAGGGGCGAGCGCGAGCAGCGAGAGGGGAGTGGAGAGACGGATTCGCATATCCTGAAAGTACCCGCGGCCCGGCCACGAAGGTCCGGGCCGCTGGTGAGACGGCATGAGTGCGCCGATTGGTTTACGGCTTGGCCGGCTGGGCCGGGGCCTGCTTCCCTGCCGGCGGTGTCGGTGCCGGAGCCGCGCCGGCGGGCGGAGCCGCCTGTCCTGGCGCAGCGCCAGGAGTGCCGGGGAGCGGAACAGCGGACTTCGGCTGGTTGGCGGCACGCGTCGAATCAGCCACGACACGAATCTTCTGCGCACGCTCGACGGCGCGATCGACGCCGGCCGTGTTGAGCTTGTACTCGTACTTGTCCATCAGCACGATCTGCAGCGGCGCGGGAACGGGAAGCGGCTGCGCTTCACCGGCCATCACCTTGTCGAGGAAGGCCTCGACACGCGACGCCGCGAGACGCTCGCGCTCGGACTCCGTCTTGGCCGAATCGGCGAGGGACTTGGGATCGATGCGGAGCGACTGCCACGCAACGGTGACCGCCTGGACGAAGTCGCGGTGCAGGCTGGCCATCTGCTCGGGCGTCGGGCCCATCTTCGCGCTGTCGGCGCGCTGGAGGAGCAGCTCGCGCTGCGTCATCTGCTCGACGTACTTGCGGATGATGGAGTCCGGCAGCGTCTGGATCTGCTGCGAGAGCTGGGCGCCGCGCGGATCGGAGAAGATGACCGACGCCAGCTGGCCCGCGGTGAAGTTCCCGCCCTTCCACGTGGCGATGACATCGCTGTCGTGGCGGTGCGAGATGGGATCCTTGGCGATGGTCTTCGTGACCGACGCCGCGTTGTCCTTCACCTTCACCTGCGCGTCGGCCTGCGCCTTCGCGATGTAGATGCTCTCGGCAGCCTGCCGCGTGCGGTCACCCGCCTGCTGCGCGTACTGGCCCTTGATCTCGTCCCAGGTGTTGCGCTGGATGATGTGGAAGCCGAACTCCGACTCGACGAGCGGCGAGATCTGACCCGGCTTGAGCGCGGCGACCGCATCGCCGAACGGCTTCACCATCATGCTGCGCGGGAAGACGCCCAGCTCACCACCACGCTCCTTCGAGTTGTCGTCGCTGTACTTCTTCGCGAGCTCGGCGAAGTTCGCGGCGGTGACCTGCGTGCGCACCGACTCCGCCTTGCGGCGGATGGAGTCCTTCGCAGCGGGCGTCGCGCCCTTGGGCACGAGGAAGAGAATGTGTCGCGCGGCGTACAGGCCGTTGGCGCCCGACTCGTAGCTCGCCTGCGAGCCGGTGTCGCTCGGCATGGACGAGGCGACGCTCTCCATGAACTTCTGGAGCTTCGCCTGTTCGATCATCCCCGAGGCAGCAGCGTCGATGGCCTTGGGGTCGTTGAGCGAATCCCCCTTCGCCGCGGCAGCGCCGAGGAGCTGATAGGGCACCCACAGATCGCGCGCCACGAGGGTGGCGACGTCCTTGTTGATCGGGATCTGGATCTTGGCTTTACCCAGCAAGTCGCTGAGCCGCGTCACCGACAGCTCCTGCGATGCAGCGCGCGCAACCACGTCGACGTGGGCGGTGAGCGCCTCCTTGAGTCCATCGCAGGCGACCAGAGAAGTGGCACCGACGAGCAGGACGAGGAGCGAAGGACGTTTCATTGTGGGCCGAAAGCGGTAATGAGAAAACTGACGTCAGGCGACGGCGCGCAACGCGCGCACAAGCCCGTCGAGTAACGGGGCGCCCCCGAGCCGTGTGAGCTTGAGGGAGAGCGGATGAGCGCGGCGCACCTCCGCCTGGAATTGCACTTCGTGAAACGCCGCCGAGAGACCCTTCATGCGCGGGATGGCGGAATCCCTAAAGGTAATACGGGCTTCCTCACCACGCACCAGGATCCCTTCGATCCCGAGACTACCCCCCACCACGCGCAGAAGTGCCATCGACAGCATCGCCTCGGCCTGCGCGGGAAGCGCGCCGAAGCGGTCGCGCAGCTCGGCGCGCAACGCCTCGATCTCGATGGCGCTCTCGAAGCGCGCGAGACGTTTGTACACGTCCAGCTTGGCTTCCTGCGACTCGATGTAGTCGTCGGGCAGGTACGCCGGGATGTCCATGGAGACATCGGCCGGCTGCGGCTTGGGTGCACTGTCACCGCGCATGAGGCGCTGCACGGTCTCCTCGAGCATGCGGAGATACAGATCGAAGCCGACCGCATGCACGTAGCCGGACTGCTCGGCGCCGAGGAGGTTCCCTGCTCCGCGCATCTCCATGTCCTTGAGGGCGATCTTGTAGCCTGCGCCGAGCTCGGTGTGGTGCTCGAGGACCTGCAACCGGCGCTCTGCGTCCGGATCGACGGAGTCGGGCACGAGGAGGTAGCAGTACGCGCGGCGGTGCGAGCGACCGACGCGACCGCGGAGCTGATAGAGCTGCGCCAGGCCGAGGTGATCGGCGCGATTGACGAACATCGTGTTCGCGTTCGGCACGTCGAGACCACTCTCGACGATGAGCGTCGAGACGAGGACGTCGATCTCGCCGCTGACGAAGCGGTGCATGATGTCCTCGAGCTCGCGCTCGCGCATCTGCCCGTGCGCGACGGCGACGCGCGCACGCGGCGCGATGCGACGAATGCGATCGGCGTGTGCGACAATCGTCTCGATACGGTTGTGGACGAAGAACACCTGCCCGCCGCGATCGAGCTCACGGGCGATGCCTTCGTCGATCAGCCCGTCGTCGTCGCCCGGCTCGACGAAGGTCAGAACCGGCGATCGATCGCGAGGCGGCGTCTGCATCAGCGTCATGTCGCGCAGGCCGGCGAGCGACAGATGGAGCGTGCGCGGGATGGGCGTCGCGGTGAGCGTGAGCACGTCGGTCTCGAGCTTGAGCTGCTTGAGCCGCTCCTTGTGCTTCACGCCGAAGCGATGCTCCTCGTCCACGATGATCAGCCCGAGGTCGGCGAAGTTGACGTCGGGGCTGAGCAGCCGGTGCGTGCCGATGACGATGTCGACCTTCTTCCCGGCGAGCTCGGTGAGCGTCTGCGCCTGCTCCTTCTGACCCTGGAACCGACTCATGACCGCGATGCGAATCGGGAAGTCGGCGAGCCGTTCCTCGAAGGTGCGTGCGTGCTGGTCGGCGAGAATCGTGGTGGGCACGAGCACGGCGACCTGGCGCCCGCTCTGCACCGCCTTGAACGCCGCGCGCACGGCGATCTCCGTCTTGCCGTAGCCGACGTCGCCGACGAGGAGGCGGTCCATGGGGCGGGTGCTCTCCATGTCGCCCTTCACTTCGGTGGTCGCGCGGCGCTGGTCGGGGGTGTCCTCGAAGAGGAAGCTGCTCTCGAGCTGGCGCTGCCACGGGGTGTCGGGAACGTGTGGCGGACGCGAGGCGACTTTGCGACGCGCGTACAGGTCGAGCAGCTCGAGGGTCATCTCCTGGATCGCCGACCGCGTGCGATCGCGCTGCTGCGCCCACCGCTTGCCGCCGAGCTTGTGCAGGCGGGGCGGCGGGGCGTCGTCCGAGACGTCGTCGGCCGAGCGATAGCGCTCGAGCTGATCGATACGATAGAGCGGTACGTTCAGGCGGTCGCCGCCCTCGTACTCGACGACGGCGACCTCGATGGTGCTCTGGCCGACGAAGATCGTCTCGATGCCGCGGTAGATGCCGACGCCATGCTCGAGATGGACGACGTAGTCGCCCGGCTTGAGCGCGAGCGAATCGACGCCGCCACTGACGTAGCGCCGCGCGCGACGGATGCGTCGCTCACGACGAAAGATCTCGTGGTCGGTGAGCACGCGAAGTCCGCGCTCGCGATCGGAAGGCGGCAGCAGGAATCCGCCGCCGAGCGCCCCGACGACGAGCGCGGCGGGGGAAGGCTCGCGCGTGTCCTCGTTGAGCAGCTCGTCGAGACGCTCCGCCTGCCCCTCGTTGTCGCAAAGGATGACCGTCGGGATGTCATCGCGCACCAGACGCCGCAGGCGCTTGATGTCGCGATCGATCGTCTCGGGGGGACGGAAGGGGAAGACGACGTCGGGCGTCTCCGCGGTGGGATCGACGAGGCGCAGTGTGCCGAATCCGGAAAGGGCCGCACCCGCCAGCTGCGGCGCCTCGAAGAGCTCCTCGCGCGAATCGACGTCCTCGCCGCGCCGGCGTGCGAGGTCGATGTGGTGCGCCGCCTCGTCCCAGGTGCGCTGCAGCTCGGGGAGGAGGTGCGTCCCCGTGGGATAGATGAGCAGCGTGTCCGGGGTGAACAGCGCTGAGACCGAAAGTCGCTCGCCGGGAGTCGCGTCCTCGCGGAGCTGGCCGTCCACCGGCAGCACGACGGCGAGATCGACTTCGCGGGTGCTGCGCTGCGACTGCAGCTCGAAGTGGCGGAGATCGACCACCTCGTCGCCCCAGAACTCGAGGCGAACAGGGTCGGTCATCCCGAAGGAATAGATGTCGAGGATCCCGCCGCGCAGGCTGAACTGCGCGACGTCCTCCACCATCGGCACACGCTCGAAGCCGATGCGCTCGAGATGCTCGGCGAGCTCGCGCGGCCGGCGCACGTCGCCCTTGCGCAGCTCGAGGCGCAGCTCGGCGATTGCGCCGGGAAGGCGCGTGCGCTCGAGCAGCGCGCGCGGCGTGGTGAGCAGCACGCGGATCTCGCCCCGACTGAGCCGCTCGAGCGTCTCGACGCGCTCGCCGGCGACTTCGACGTGCGGCTCCATCTCGCCGAACCCTTCGCGCGGCGGATAGAGCGCGACGGGCGTCTCGTCGAGCAGCGTGTGCAGATCGGCGAGGAGTCGCTCGGCGAGGGGAACACCGTCGGCGACGACGACGAGAAAGCGAGTCGTGAGACGGCGTGCGAGCGCCGCGATGAGCGTCGCGTCGGTGGAACCGGGCAGGCCCGCCGCGAGCAACTCGGCTTGCGGGGCGGGTAACGTATTGATGAGACGCGTGAACGCCGGCAGGCGCTCGATCGCGTCGAGGATGCTCGGGAGGGACACTTAAGCGGCTTTCTGTCGGGAAGCCCGGACCACCAATCCTTCGGCGGCGAGCAGGAGCAGGGCGAGTATGAGAAGGGGCGTCGCAGCGGGACGCGTGCGACCAGCGGCAAACACGTCCGCGACGAATCCGTTGGCACTCGTGGCGACTTTGGCGCGGACGCCGCCGAGCCGTGCGGCGAGGGCGGCGGGGTTGATGCGCTCGAGCACAGACTCTTCGGGGGGCGCGTTGACGACGACGGCGCCGATGCGACGACCACCCTTCAGCACGAACCAGACGCCGCGCTCTTCGGGTGCGTCCATCAGCTCCGCGGTCACGGTGCGACGTGAGCCGCCGTTGCTCTCGAGTGACTCGGAGCCGGCGGGGACGTGTACGGGGCCGCCGGGAAGGGCGGCTATTGGGGTGCCTACATCACCAGACGGGGCTCCCAGACGAATAGAGAGCATGTCCGCGAGCCAGGGCACGAACGGCGCGCGCACGGGGAGCTGCGTCGCGGCGGGATCGAGCCGCGAAGCGACCAACACATAGCCCGGCCCCGCGACGCCCCATGGGTCGCCGCCGGCGGTGACGAGCGTGTCCGAGGGAGCGACCCCCGCGCGGACGAGGCGGTAGCGCTCGGAGACGGTGATCGCGTCGAGACGGCCGCCATGGGCGACGGCCGGGGAACGATCGAGGGCGCCGAAGCGCCACGGAATCCCGAGGCGCTCGAGCTCGCGGTTGGCGGCACCGAGCCGCACCGCGTCGGGAGGCGGCACGATCAGCGCGGGGAGCGTCCCGACGACGTCGGCCGAAGCGATGCGTACGACGCTGCCCGCGGTGGCGCGCCCATCGGCGATGAGAGTGCTGAGCGCCGTCGCGGCGAAAGAGCCCGCCGAGGGATCGGCGGTGACGGCCGGGGGTGGGCCGATCCAGAGCGCGAAGTGGCGTGCGTCGTCGGCTGGGAAATCGTCGGGCGCGAGCTCGACGCGCCCAGCGATCCAGCCGCGCTCGGGAGGACTGGCGCGGAGCACGATGGGCTCTCCGCGACCGGTGGCGCCGCGCGCCAGCGTTCGATCGCCAAGCACGATGCGGAAGTCCACCGAATCGCGCGTCTCGACGCGTGCGGTGATGGTGCCGCGAGGAGTCCAGCG
>DASVNI010000276.1:0-3338 GCA_036383935.1 Gemmatimonadaceae bacterium
GAAAGCAGCACGTCGCCGGTCTCGTCGAGCTGCTGCGAGGGGTCGAGGATGCGGCCGCCGCGCAGCAGGAGCATCGGAGCGCTCGAGCCGCTCATCGTCCGCCCTTGGCCGCTTCGGCCAGCTCGGGCTTGCCGCCCGCGAGGAGATAGAGCACCGCCATGCGTACGGCCACGCCGTTCGTCACCTGGTTGAGGATCACGCTGTGCGGCCCGTCGGCGACGTCGGAATCGATCTCGACGCCACGGTTCATCGGGCCAGGATGGAGGATGAGCAGGTCTTTCGGTGCGCGCTCGAGACGCTCGCGCGAGATGCCGAAGACGCGATTGTACTCACGCAGTGACGGGATGTAGCCCGCCTGCATGCGCTCGAGCTGAAGGCGCAGCACGTTGAGCGCGTCGGCCCACTGAATTGCCTCCTCGACGCGCGAGAAGACCGTGACACCCATGTCGTCGATCGCGTTCGGCAGCAGCGAGCGCGGACCGCAGACGCCGACCTCGGCGCCCATCTTCTTGAGGCCCCAGATGTTCGACCGCGCGACGCGCGAGTGCATCACGTCGCCGCAGATACAGACCTTGAGCCCCTCGAGCTTCTTGAAGCGGTCGCGGAGGGTGAGCATGTCGAGCAGCCCCTGCGTCGGGTGCTCATGCGTGCCGTCGCCCGCGTTGATCACGTTCGACTCGATGCGATCGGCGAGGAACTGCGCCGCACCCGACGCGCCATGCCGGATCACGACCATGTCGATCCGCATCGCCTCGAGGTTCCGCGCGGTGTCGACCAGCGTCTCGCCTTTGCTGACGCTCGAGCCGGAGGACGCGACGTTGACCGTGTCGGCGGAGAGGCGCTTCTCGGCGAACTCGAAGGAGACGCGCGTCCGCGTCGAGGCCTCGAAGAACAGGTTCACGATCGTCGAGCCGCGGAGCGTCGGCACCTTCTTGATCGCCCGTTCGCTGATCTCCTTGAACGGCTCCGCGGTGTCGAGGATGAGGCGAATCTGCTCGCCCGAGAGGTGCTCCAGACCGAGCAGATCCTTCCCGAGCGATCCCATCACGACTTGTCCGCGCCGGCGACGATCACCGCATCCTTCTCGTCGAGCTCCGACACGAAGACGTCCACGCGGTCGCCCGCCGCGACGTCGACCGTCTTGCCGACCACGTCGGGCTGGATGGGAAGCTCGCGTCCGCCGCGATCGATCAGGACGGCCAGCGCGATGCGCTTTGGCCGTCCGAAGTCGGCCAGCTCGTCGAGCGCCGCGCGCACGGTGCGTCCGGTGTAGAGCACGTCGTCGACGATGACGACGTGCTTGCCGTCGATCGCCCACGGGAGGTTGGTGGGCCCGACGACGGGCCGCGGCCCGACCGTCTGCAGGTCGTCGCGGTAGAGCGTGATGTCGAGCGCTCCGCTCGGCACGTCGGCCTTCTCGCGCTCGCGGATGCTGGACACGATGCGCGCCGCGAGCTGCACGCCGCGGCGCTGGATTCCAACGATGATGAGGTCGTCCGTGCCGTCGTTCAGCTCGACGATCTCGTCGGCCATCCGACGCAGCGTGCGGTCAATGGCGCGCGCGTCGAGGACGATGGTCTGGCGATCGGTCATGGGGACGCAATATGGGCCGACGCCGATCAAAACAGAAGCGGACGGGGTGGGATTCGAACCCACGGTACGCTTTCACGTACACACACTTTCCAGGCGTGCGCCTTAAACCACTCGGCCACCCGTCCAACGAACGATTGTGTCCTGCAACGCCAAGCGCGCTGACGGCGCGTACCGCCGAGCCAGCGCGCTGTCGGACTACACAGACATCAAAGCGGACAGGGTGAGATTCGAACTCACGGTACCGTTGCCGGTACGCCGGTTTTCGAGACCGGTGCTTTCAACCACTCAGCCACCTGTCCGGGGCAGCCAGAAAATTTAGCCCACGGCCGGAGGGGTGTCAACGAACTCGGCGCGCCGCCGTGTAGCGAAGAACTCACGCAGCAGCGCACCGCATTCCTCCTCCAACACACCGCCAGCGACCTCGGGCCTGTGATTGAGGCGCGGGTGTCGCAACAGATCGCCGACGGAGCCGGCCATTCCCGCCTTCGGGTCCCACGCGCCGATGACGACGCGCGATACGCGACCCAGCACGATGCCCCCCGCACACATGGCGCAGGGCTCGAGGGTGACGTAGAGCGTACATCCCTCCAGCCGCCAGCTCCCGAGCGCGGCACTCGCGGCGCGGATGGCGAGTAGCTCCGCGTGCGCGGTGGGATCCTGGTCGCGCACGGTACGGTTCGCGGCGCGCGCGAGCACGACGTCGCCCTGCACCACGAGCGCGCCGACGGGAACGTCCCCCGATGCAGCGGCGGACCGCGCTTCGTCCAGCGCGGCCCGCATCCACTGCGCGTCCGACGTGCGCGTCGTCGTCACACGCCCGCGGCCACCGGTGCCTCCGATGCAGCATCGGCCGGCGACGTCGCACGCTCGAAGACCAACTTGCCGTTCTCGCCCTCCTTCACCACGATGCGGTCTCCCTCGTGGAACTTGCCCTCGAGGATCTGCAGCGCGAGGGGATTCTGGATCAGACGCTGGATCGCGCGCTTGAGGGGACGCGCACCGAACGCCGGATCGTATCCTTCCTCGGCGAGCAGACGCTTCGCACCGGGCGTCATCTCGAGCGTCAGCTTACGATCCGCGAGAAGCTTCTCGAAGCGCTCGAGCTGGAGCCCGACGATGTGCTCGATCTGCTCCGTGCCGAGCGGGCGGAAGATGATGATGTCGTCGACGCGGTTGAGAAACTCCGGCTTGAAGTGCGACCGCATCGCCTGCGTGACCTGCGTCTCCACGAGCGCCCAGTCGGCCGCCGCGTGCTCGAGGATGTACTGGCTGCCGATGTTCGAGGTCATGATGATCACGGTGTTCCGGAAGTCCACCGTGCGTCCCTGCGAGTCGGTGAGCCGGCCATCATCGAGGATCTGCAGCAGGATGTTGAAGACGTCGGGATGCGCCTTCTCGATCTCGTCGAACAGGATGACGGAATACGGGCGACGACGGACGGCTTCGGTGAGCTGACCGCCCTCCTCGTAGCCGACGTACCCTGGCGGCGCGCCGATGAGCCGCGCGACGGCGTGCTTCTCCATGTACTCCGACATGTCGATGCGCACCATCGACTGCTCGTCGTCGAAGAGGAACTCGGCGAGCGCGCGCGCCGTCTCCGTCTTCCCGACGCCGGTGGGGCCGAGGAAGATGAACGAGCCGATCGGACGATTCGGATCCTGGAGACCGGCGCGTGAGCGCCGCACCGCGTTGGCGACGGCGTGCACCGCCTCCTCCTGCCCCACCACGCGATGCGCGAGCTCCTG
>DASVNI010000277.1:0-3694 GCA_036383935.1 Gemmatimonadaceae bacterium
CCTCGAGCGCGGAGCGCAGCGCCGACTCGGCCCGGTCCCACATCGCGTCGTCGCCGATCCGCTGCTCGGGACGCGTCGCGAACTTGAGCGTCGCCGTCAGCCCGAACGACTCATAGTACTCGAGGATGAAGTCCATGAGGAACTTCACCTCGTCGGCGATCTGATCTTCGCGCAGGAAGACGTGGCAGTCGTCCTGCGAGAACTGGCGCACGCGCGTCAGCCCGCTCAGCGCGCCCGTGAGCTCGTTGCGATGCAGCACGTCGAAGGTGACGTAGCGCATCGGCAGCTCACGGTACGAGTGCCGCTTCGCGAGATACAGCATGTAGTGCGAGGGGCAGTTCATCGGCTTGAGCGAGATGTCATGCTCACCCGTCTCGTTGTCGAGCACGAGGAACATGTTCTCCTTGTACTTGCCCCAGTGCCCCGAGAGCTCCCACAGCCCCTTGTTGTACAGCAGTGGCGTGCGGATCTCGGAGAAGTCGCGCCGCTGCCGCTCGCGGCAATACTCCACGAGCAGGTTGTAGACGGTCGTTCCGCGCTCGGTCCAGAACGCCGAACCGGGCGAGAAGGGATGGAACATGAAGAGATCGAGCTCGCGACCGAGCCGGCGATGGTCGCGCTTCTTCGCCTCCTCGAGCCGATAGAGATACTGATCGAGATCGTCCTTCTTGAACCACGCCGTGCCGTAGATGCGCTGCAGCATCTGGCGCTTCTCGTCGCCACGCCAGTACGCGCCCGCGGTGTTGAGCAGCTTGAAGTGCTTGAGCCGCCCCGTGTCGGGGACGTGCGGCCCCCTGCACAGGTCGATGAACGGACCGTCGGTGTAGGTCGAGATGATCTCGTTCGGATCGGTGAAGTCGTCGAGGCGCTCGAGCTTGAGCGGATCGTCGACGAAGCGCTTCCGCGCCTCCTTCGCCCCGACCTCCTCGCGCACGAACGGATACTTCTCGGCCACCACCTTCCGCATCTCCGCCTCGAAGGCGGTGAGATCCTCCGGCGTGAACGGCGACGCGACCTCGAAGTCGTAGTAGAAGCCGTCCTCGATCGCGGGACCGAAGCCGATCTTCGCATCGGGGCGCAGCCGTCGCACGGCCGTCGCCAGCACGTGCGCCGCCGAGTGCCGCAGCACGCCCAGCGCCTCGGGATCGCGCTCGGTGAGCACGCGGAACGCACCGCCCTTCCGCAGCGGTGTCATGAGATCCTGGATCTCCCCGTCCACCGACACGGCGACGGCCGCGCCGAGGAGGCGCTCGCCGATGGAGCGCACGACGTCGGCCGGAAGAGTGCCTTCGGGCACGTGACGCGTGGCGCCGTCGGGCAGCACGAGGGTGAGCTCCGCGGTCTCGGGAGCAGCAGGACGATCGATCATGTATGACGTCGGAGTGGAACGGTCGGGGCGATCAGCCCATCAACGGCGTGAGCAGATGCGCATACTTGAAGTACAGCACCACGCCCACGACGATCGCGAGGCCGACGACGCCCCAGAGAATGACCTTCCGGTACGAGACGGCTGGTTCGGTCTCGGTGATCTCGGTCTCCGACCGAAACTGGCGCGTGGGACGCATTTGCGGGCCGTTTTCTGGGGTCGGCGGGCGGCCTTCTTCTTGCACCGCTTCGCGAAACTTTCCTTCGTAAGCTATCCTTGCGGCTGACCCTTCGCCACAGGCTTCGCTATGCCATACCTGCGTTTCGAGGACGACGAATCGTCCGCTACGGGCACGGTCGGGAGCGTGCTCCTTGGAGCCGTCGCCGGCTTCGCGGTTGGGATGTTGGTCGCGCAGCGCTTCGGTGGAATCAGCGGCATCGCCGACAAGATGCGGCGCCGTCGTTCCGCCGAAGACGAGGCCGAGGCGTCCGCGCCGGCAGTCGCCGACGACTTCAGCGAGTACGATGAGGAATACGACGAGCTGGAGGATGAAGGCGTGCCGAACGAAGGACTCGAGGAGCGCGTGCTGGAAGCGTTCCGCAATGATCCGATCCTGTGCGAGCGGGCTATCGACATCGGCGGTATCGGCGAGGAGACGATCGAGCTGGCGGGCTGGGTCAACAACGAGGAGGAGGCGGAGCACGCCGTCGTGCTCGCGCGCGGGGTACCCGGCGTAGAGACCGTAGTGAACCGGATAGCCGTGGGCGATCTGGAGCAGCGCCTTCGCGACCACTCGCGCCGCTTCGAGGAGGGCGACGATTCGCTCACCGAGGCGCGCTGGGAGGGCCGCACGATCGGCACCGGCCGGCGCCGTCAGGGCACTTCGGACGAGCCCGACCGCCACGCGACCCCGCGCGTCGAGCTCGAGGAGCGCTGGACCAGCGCCGATGAGCAGATCGAGCACGCCGCCGACGACACGGTTGGCTCCGGTGAGCGTCGCGCCGCCAGCAAGCGCTCGCACAAGGGTGACCGGACCGGGGGCGCACCGATCGCCCCGACGGGCGTCCCGAAGGGCGACCACGTCGCCGATCAGAACCCGGGCGACTGACCGCTGACCGGCGGCCGCGCGCCGCCCCGCGCTTCAACCGACATGACCTGCGGATTAACTTCCGCAGGTCATGTCCATTTCCGAGCCGCTCGAGCCCGCCCCTGCCGCGGGCGCCTTGTCCGCGCAGTACGATCCCGCTACCACGGAACCGGCGATCTACGACCGCTGGATCGAGGCGGGCTGCTTCAACGCCGATGCGGCGCGCGCGAGCAGCACGGGTGGTGATCGCCAGCCGTACACGCTCGTCATGCCCCCGCCGAACGTCACGGCGATCCTGCACGTCGGGCACGGGCTCAACAACACCGTCCAGGACGTGCTCGTGCGCTGGGCGCGCATGAAGGGACGTGAGACGCTCTGGGTGCCCGGCACCGACCACGCCGGCATCGCCACGCAGAACGTCGTCGAGAAGCAGCTCGCCCGCGAAGGGCTCACACGACAGGACATCGGACGGGAGGCGTTCGTCGAGCGCACCGCCGCGTTCGTCGCCGAGACGGGCGGGGTGATCCTCGAGCAGCTCCGCGCGATCGGCGCGTCGGCCGACTGGTCGCGCACCGCGTACACCTTCAGCCCCGAGCTGAGTGGCGCCGTGCGTGAGGCATTCGTGCGGTTGCACGAGCGCGGGCTGATCTACAAGGGACATCGCGTCATCCACTGGTGCCCCCGCTGCCTCACCTCGCTCAGCGACGAGGAGGCGGAGCCCGAGGCGGAGGCGGGCGCGCTCTACCACCTGTCCTATCCGCTCGTGGACGCCGGGCCGACCGACGAGCGCCAGGCGCTCTCCGTCGCCACGACGCGTCCCGAGACGATGCTCGGCGACGTGGCGGTCGCCGTGAACCCGAACGACGAGCGCTATCGCGCGTTGATCGGCAGACACGTCCTGCTTCCGATCCTCGACATCCCGATCCCGATCGTCGCCGACGAATACGCGGATCCGGAGTTCGGTACCGGCGTCGTGAAGATCACGCCGGCGCACGACATGAACGACTTCGAGGTCGGCCGTCGCCACAACCTCCCGACGCCCGTCGTGATCGACGAGCATGGCGTGATGAACGAGGTCGCCGACGCTGGTGGCCGAGTCCCGCAGGGACTCCGCGGATTAGATCGCTTCTCGGCGCGCGAGCTCGTCGTCGAGATGCTGGAGAGGCTCGGCCGCCTCGAGAAGAAGGAAGTGCATCAGCACAACGTGCGGCATTGCTACCGCTGCGAGACCGTCGTCGAGC
>DASVNI010000278.1:0-4230 GCA_036383935.1 Gemmatimonadaceae bacterium
CGCTCCCGGTGAAGTGGCGATCGACAACTTCAGCTTCACGCCGAGGGAGGTGACGATCGCCGCCGGCACGAAGGTGACCTGGCTGAACCACGACGACGTGCCGCACCAGATCGTGAGCGCGGACAAGCGCTTCGCTCCGTCATCGGCGCTCGATACGGGCCAGCGCTACGAGCGCGCGTTCGAGCAGCCAGGGCGATACCCGTACTTCTGCGCGCTGCATCCGACGATGACGGGCACGGTGGTGGTCCGCTGAACCGTCCCGATGGCGATCAATCCCGGTTGCCGTCCGGCACGGTCGGGAATATTCTCGCGGCGGGCCGAGTATAGGCTCATGTGAGATCACAGGCCCGCATCGAGGCGTCCGTGCCGGACAGCACGCTCGAGTCGTTCGAGCGCATCGTCGTGCCCCTGCTCGACGACGCGTACACCCTCGCGCGCTATCTCATGCGCGACGAGCACGACGCGCAGGACGTCGTCCAGGAGGCGTACCTGCGCGCCTGGCGTCACTATGGCGGCTTTCATGGTGGCGACGCGCGGCCGTGGCTGCTCGCCATCGTGCGCAACTGCTGCCACAGCTGGCGGCGCACATCGCGGCCGCGGCAGACCGTCGAGTACGTCGACGAGGAGCATGGCAGCGCGGAGAGCGGGCAGCGCGCCACCGACGCGGACGCGATCGCGGCGTCCGACCGCGCGGAGCTTCGCGTCGCCCTCGACCAGCTCCTCCCGGAGTATCGGGAGGCGATCGTGCTGCGCGAGATCGAGGGATTGACCTACAAGGAGATCGCGAACGTGACCGGCGCGCCGATCGGTACGGTGATGTCTCGCCTTGCCCGGGCGCGACGACGGCTGCAGGAGGCGCTCGGCTTCGGCGCCCAGGAGGCGAGCTAGGATGAACTGCGCACCGACACGCGAGCTGCTGAGCGCGTACATCGACGGCGAGCTGCCACCGGACCAGGCAACGGAGATCGCCGAACATCTCGCGTCGTGCGCCGCGTGCTCACGCGACTACGAGGCGATGCTGGCAACCGTGAGGACACTTCGAGAGGGACTCGTGCGATTCCATGCTCCCGACCTGCTGCGCGCTCGCGTCCGCACCGCCCTCCGCGAGGAGCAGGAGACGGCGGCATCGACTCCCACGGTGCGGCGAGGCTCGCGCGTCGCATGGCGCACCGTCGCCGCGGCGATGGTGATCGCCGTCGCGAGCAGCGGCGTGACGCTCCTCGCCACGGGGGGAGGGCGCCGAGCGGCGCCGGAGTCAGCGTCAGAGGAGGTGCTGGCGAGCCACATCCGGTCGCTCATGCCCGACCACCTCACCGACGTGCGCTCGAGCGACCAGCACAACGTGAAGCCGTGGTTCAACGGACGGCTCGATTTCTCGCCCGCCGTTCCCCGCCTGGAGGATCAGGGCTTCCCCCTCCTCGGCGGGCGCATCGACTACGTGCGCGAGCGCCCGGTGGCGGTCGTGGTGTATGGGCGCCGGCAGCACATCATCAACGCCTTCTCCTGGCCGGCCGACGGTCGCGACGAGCCCGTGCAGCCGCAGGAGGCCAGGCACGGCTACAACATGCTGCGCTGGCGGAGCGGCGGCGTGGAGCACTGGGTCACGTCGGACCTCAACGCCGCCGAGCTGCGGCAGTTCGTCGGACTGCTGCAGAGTGCGCGGTAGCGCTCCAGGGCTCGACGCGCCGGCAGGAACGCAACCGAGCGATCATGCCCATTTTGCGTAAGGGTGCGGCGCCGGATCCCGATCCGAAGCTTCGCAGGCTGGCCGAGCGAGCCGCGGAGGAGCTCGGGTACTCTCCGAAGAAGTGCCCGCCGGCGAGCCTCGTCGATCTGCCCGCGCAGTGGTTCTGCTCAGCGTTCGTCGATCTCCCCAAGTAGCGGCTTCACGTCGAGGATCGGGGTGCCGTCGAGCGCTTCCAGACCTCGCACCTGAACTCGTGTCCCATCGACGGCGGTGATCTGGACGCGGTGGAGGCCGATCGGGTTCGGGCGATGCGGGGAGCGTGTGCTGAACACTCCTTCCTGTGGGCGGGAGCGCTCGCCGCGGGGGTGGACGCGGAGGACGTCGCGGTTCGCGCGATCGAGCCAGGTGAGGAGGATGACCTCGTCGCCGGGCGTCAGGCTTGAAAGTGCGTCGAGGACGTCCGGTTCGAAGACCAGCGTGGCGGCAGGAGCGCCCTCGTCGGGCTGGCGCGGGGCGGTGGCAGCGTCGGTGAGTGGGGAGACGACGCGGCCTATCGGGCGGAGGTCGAAGGTGGTCATGGCGTCGAGTTCATGAGCCATGAACATACGCGTCGAGGACGGGGCCGCGAGGCGTTTCCGAAGATGCAGATCGCTCGAGGCTCCCCGGGTCCTCCGCATGCGCGCAGGCTCATTCAACCACACGGTTGACGGTTCCGCGGCTCGCTCTATATTCAGCCGTATGGTTGACTATGCGGGCGACCCGATGAGCATGGTGTTCCGCGCCCTCGGCGATCCGACGCGTCGCGCCATGCTGCGCCGGCTCGCCGGCGGAGAGCGCACCGTGGGAGAACTCGCCGAGCCGTTCGACATGTCGCTCGCGGCGGCGTCGAAGCACGTGAAGATCCTCGAGCGCGCCGGTCTCGTGCGCCGACGCGTCGCCGGCCGAACGCACCACTGCCGGCTCGATGCCACCAGGCTGGCACGCGCCCAGCGCTGGCTCGCCTTCTACGAGCGGTTCTGGGACGAGAAGCTCGACGCGCTCGATACCCTCCTCGCCGAGCGACGCGCGGGACGGACGTCCACCTGAGCCAGCGCCGCATCCACCCTTTCCGTCTCTTCTGCATCCCATGAAGATCACCCTCACCAGCGTCATGGTCGACGATCAGGCGAAGGCGCACGCCTTCTACACCGAGAAGCTGGGGTTCGAGACGAGCAAGGACGTCGACCTCGGCGCGTTCCGGTGGCTCACCGTCGTGTCGCCGGAAGGGCATCCCGACATCGAGCTCCTGCTCGAGCCCAACCAGCATCGCGCGGCGAAGCCGTTCCAGCAGGCGCTCTACGCCGATGGCATTCCCGTGACCCAGTTCCAGTCGCTGGACATCCACGCCGAGCATCGGCGCCTGACCGAGCGGGGCGTCGTGTTCCGCCAGCCACCGACCAAGCAGGGGCCCGTGACCGTCGCGGTGTTCGACGACACGTGCGGCAACTTCATCCAGCTCGTCCAGCCCGATTGATCCGCCGAGTGCGATTCACGTGACCGAGCACGACACCGAGCCGACCACCCTCATCGTCGTGCGTCGCATTGCGGCGCCGGTGGCCGATGTGTTCGAGGCGTGGACCGACCCGGCGCTGCTCAGCCGATGGCTCGCGCCAGGTCCGCTCGTCGTCACGCACGCCTCGGCCGACGCGCGCGTCGGCGGCGAGTACCGCATCGTCGCGCGCGATCCCCTCGGCACCGATCACGTCACCCCGGGGGAGTATCGCGAGGTCGTACCGGACACCCGTCTCGTGCAGACATGGGTGTATCACGGTCATCCGCTCGTCGAGCGGTACTTCACCCTGCTCAGCGTGGACTTTCGCGCGCTCGGACCCGACGCCACGGAGCTGACGATCCGGCAGGAGCTGCTGCTCACCGAGATCGACCGCGAGGGGAACCGGATGGGGTGGACACTGTGCCTCGACAAGCTCGAGCAGCTCGTCGTGCGTGACTAGTGCACGGACTCCCGCCGCAGTACCCGTGCGGCGCTAGTGTGAACCCGCGACCCTAATCTCCGTCCGCACCGAGTTGGCGATGTAGCAGTCGTCGTGGGCACGGTGATGGAGCTCAGCCAGCTGCTCCGCGCTCGGCGCCTTCCCCTCCGCCCAGGTGATCCGCGGATCGAGCACCACCTCGCTCACCCAGAACTGTCCGCGCTCGTTCTTCGCCATGCGCCCCACCGCCTCGTCCTCGTAGCGCAGCACCTCGAACCCCGCGAGCGCGGCGAGGGGGAGGAAGGAGAGGAGGTGACAGCTCGCGATCGCGGCGACGTACGCCTCCTCCGGGTCGACCGCCGACGTGTCGGTGAACTGGAGTGGCACCGCGTGGGGTGACGCGGCCGCGGGGACCGTGACCCCGCCGTCGAACGACCAGGTATGGGCGCGGGAGTACTGCCGCTTGGCGAAGGGCCCGCCCGCCTGCTCCCATCGGACCGTCGCTCGGTGCTCGGACATCGGCCTACCTATAGGAAGGGGTCTTCTTGCGCGCTTTCGCATCCATGCTAACAT
>DASVNI010000279.1:0-3630 GCA_036383935.1 Gemmatimonadaceae bacterium
TGCGGCGAAGTACAGCCCGGCAGGGTTCTACCCGAGCGCGTATCGCATCACGTGGGACGCGCAGGCGAAGGAGTATCGGGTGGCGCTGACGCAGTTGGCATGGCGGGAATGAGGTAGTGCGGGAATGAGGGAATGAGGAACAGCCTCGGGACGCGTCGGCGCTCCGGGGCCGTTCGATTTTCGGCTTTTCAACGACGGAACGCGGATCTTGAACTGCGATTCCGCGGAAAGGGCAGGATCTTCCTCTGCTCCTCGCCACCCACGACTTCAAAATTCCCTTGATGATGTGGCGGAGAAATCTCTCCGCCGACACGGAGCGATCCGGCTTCTTCCGGTCGATCCGGGTAGATCCGGGGCCTTGCTGTTGAATGGCCCAGGCGGCCGTCGGCGGTTCAGGTGAGCCCAGCGGCGAGCAAAACGCGGCGAGCGGACAGCGGTGAGAAGGCGGCGAGCGGACAGCACCGAGCGATCCTGCCGTTTCCGCGTGATCGCCCTTCAAGATCCGCGTTCCGTCGTTTTGGTCAGCAAGAGAGCCATTGTGAGCCACCTCACGAGCCGGCGCCGGATGCATCCGGCGCCGGGCTTGTGGTGTACCCGCCCTCGTTTGCGCGATAGGTTGTAAAACATTCGTGGTCTTCAACCTGCAACGTCTGTCGCGCGCGTGAATCGTTTCCTCTCCCTCTCCCTCGCCCTGCTGCTGTGCTCGAGCTCGACGCTCGCCGCGCAGGGTGGTACGCGTGATACCACGCTGACGGTCGAGAATCGCGAGCGAACGCTGCGGTTCACCCTGCTCACCGACGGCGACTCGCCGGAGTACCGGATCGATCGGCTCACGCCGGACGGCGCGACGAACGTCGTGCTCGACCACTCGCCGCTCGGGATCACCCGCTCGCACGAGGACTTCACGGCGGGGCTGGAGTTCGTGTCGGCGTCGCCGCCGACCGAGCTGACGAGCGTCTACCGGATGGTGAGTGGGAAGCAGCTCGACATCCGGCGCCGCACGCGGCAGCGGACGTTCACCTTCCGCAACACGTCGGGCGCACCGATGACGCTCACCGTGCGCGCGATGCACGACGGCATCGCCTTCCGCTACGGCTTTCCGCGCGCCGCGTTCACCGAGGATTCACTGACGGGAGAGGCGACCGGGTTTCGTCTCCCACTCGGCGGGAGCGGGTGGCTGCAGCCGTATCGGCGCGGGCAGGCACCGCCATACGAGAGCGACTTTCGCAATGGGGTCCCGATCGGGACCGCCGCGCCCGACGAGTCGGGGTGGGCGCTGCCGATGCTGTTCCACTCGGAGGACGAGTGGGTGCTGATCACGGAGGCGGGGCTCGACCGGACGTCGTACGGCGTGCACGTCGAGCGCCAGGCGGATGGTGGCGTGTACCGCGTGCGGCTCCCGGAAGAGGACGAGGCGGACGGCGGCGCGCCGCGGGCGGCGGCAATCGGATTTCCCTGGCTCTCGCCGTGGCGCATCGTGATCGTGGGCCAGACGCTGGCGACGATCGTCGAGTCCACCGCGGTGACGGACCTCGCCCCCGCGCCGACGACGACTGATCTGGCGTGGATCAGGCCGGGCCGCGCGTCGTGGAGCGCGTGGAGCGACTCGACGAGCCCGCGTGACTATCAGAAGGTCTTTCCATTCGTCGCGCTCGCGTCGCAGCTGCAGTGGGAGTACTCGCTGCTGGGCCGCGGCTGGCCGGAGATGACCAACGGCGGCGACGTGAACGACCTGCTCGAGTACGCGAAGGCGCGCAACGTCGGCCTGACCGTCTGGTACGACGTGAGCGTGGCGCACAACGACACGCCGGAGGCCATCTCCAGCGTGGTGCTGACGAACCCGGAGGCGCGCCGCGCGGAGTTCAGGCGCATCGCGGGGCTCGGCGTGAAGGGGATCGCGGTGAACTTCATCCCCAGCGACAAGCAGGCCGTGATCGGCCTGTACGAGGACATCCTGCGCGACGCGGCGGCGAGCCACCTGCTCGTGACGCTGCGCGGCTCGACGATCCCCCGCGGCTGGCAGCGCACCTTCCCCAACCTGCTCAGCATGGAAGCGGTGAGGGGCGCGCGATGGTACGCCGACTCGGCGTTCGACGACAACGCGGCGCTCTACAACACCATCTACCCCTTCACGCGGAACGTGATCGGGCCGATGGACTACACGCCGATGATCTTCGGCAATGTGCCCGGTCAGTACGAGCACCTGACGACGAACCCGCACGAGCTGGCGCTCTCGGTGGTGTTCGAGAGCGGGCTGCAGCACTTCGTGTCGACGCCGACGATGATCGATAAGCAGCCGGAGTTCGTGAAGCAGTTCCTGCAGGTGGTGCCGACGGTGTGGGACGAGACGCGCTTCGTCGACGGATTTCCAGGGAAGTTCATCGTGCTCGCGCGGCGCCGCGGCCCCGATTGGTACGTGGGCGCGATCACGTCGGACACGCTGGTCTCGGCGGTGGAGGTGCCGCTCCGCTTCCTCGGCGCCGGCGCCTACAACGTGGGGCTGATCTCCGACGGCGAGGACTACGATCAGTTCGCGTCGAACTCGGAGACGTTGACGAACCGCGACACGATGACGGTGGAGCTGGCGCCGCGCGGCGGATTCGTGGCGCGGATCAAGCCGACGGGACTCGCGCCGGCGGCGCCCACACCGGCGAAGCCCGCGGAGAAACCGGCCGCGAAGCCCGCGCCGGCGAAGCAGACGCCGACGCCGGCGAACAAGCCGCGGCCTAGAGTCCCTCCACGACGCGCGCCTTGATGGACTCGAACTCGGCGTCGGTGATCAGGCCGCCGTCGAGCATCTCCTTCGCCTTGCGCAGCCGCTCCGCCGGATCGCCGCCCGCCGCGACGAGGCTGGCGGCCCCGCCGCCGGGAACGCTGCCGATCTGGACGCCTCCCGACTGCGCACGTAGCTCGTCGAGATCGCGCACGCGGCGCTTCTCGCGCCACGCCTGCTCCTGCGCCTGGCAGAGCGTGTAGACCTGCTGCGCCTGCTCCTTGCGCAGGCCGGCGATGCGCACGGTGCGACCGACGGTGCCACGCGACGCCATGTCCTCGGTCGCGAGCGAGGTGATGGTGAGCGTGGCGCCGAAGATCCCCGCGCTGATGCTCGCGTCCTCGAGGTCCTGCCACCGGACATCCAGCGGGACGTAGCCGCCGAAGAGACCGCGCGAGAGTGAGATGAACCGGCCGCTCGTGGCACAGACGACGAGCCGGCGATGGTTGAGCGCGAAGAATCGACGCTGCACCGCGTACGCGCCCAATGTCTCGCCGGGGACGAACAGCGCGCGGAGCTGCGCGAGCGCCTGCTGGATGCGTGGCTCCTCGCTCCGTTCCCTGGCCGGCAGTCGTGCGGGCACCGCTTCCCCCGAAACCGGCGTGGCGCGGTCGCGCTCGGCCTCGCGCCGGCGACGCTCCTCGCGCCGGCCGCGCTCCCTCTCGACCTGCATCCATTCCTCGATCGGGAGGTCTTTATCGAGCTCGAGGGCCAGGAGATCCTCGTCGGAGATCGAGGTGAGCGTCCTGGGGTCGAATTGTGGCATGCCGAGGTCTCCGTGAAGTGCGAGGGGAAGTTGAAGAGGATTTCGCGGAGTGGCCAGGGATGCCGGTGGCTTTTCAACGACGGAACGCGGA
>DASVNI010000280.1:0-8301 GCA_036383935.1 Gemmatimonadaceae bacterium
AACGCGGTGTCGATGCCGGACACGGTGTCGCGCTCCATGAGCGCGGCCATGCTGCGGTAGCCGACGCTTCCCGGGACGAGGAGAAGGATGCCGGGCACGAGTACGACGGGCGCCGGGCGCTGGCGCCACCGCTCGTAGGCGCTGCTCGCGAGCGCGACGCCGAGCGCGGCGACGAACATGCCGAGCTCGAGGCCCAAGCGGTTCGCTCCGAATCGGCCCGCCGCGACGCCAAGCACGCCGGCGGCGACGATCCAGGGGGCGTCGCGCGGGTCGGCGCGCAGGATCACCGCGGAGCTCGCCGAGGCGAGGAGCACGGCGACGATCGCGGTCCAGCCGGGGAGCGCGCCGGCGGGCTGCGCGATCGGCGCGCCGAACACTGCGACACCCAGCCGCGTCCCCAACGCGACGCCGAACACGATGCCGAGCAGCGTCATGAACGCGCTGCTCATGCGGAGCGTGCCCGAGGCGAGGTGCCGCGTCGCCAGCTCGGTGATCGCCGTCGTCAACAGCAATCCGGGCATCAGGACGATGAGCCCGGAGAGCGTGGCGACGAACACCGAGATCGGACCAACGAGTCGCGCCAGGCCGATGGCTGCCGCGCTGACGAGGAAGGCAGCGAGCGACTCGAAGACGCGGCTGATGCGCGCGTGGCGTTCGGCGTACACCGCAAACAGTCCCAGGCCGAGCCCGAGCACAGCCGCCACGATGATCTCGTGCCAGCCTCCCCCAAGGAACTGACCGACAGCGCCTGAGAGGACGCCGAAGGCCAGCGTGACGAGCGCCGGACTATACGGCGAGGGGGCCGCCACGATGCGCTGGATGTGCGCCATCCCTTCGCGCGGGGAGACACGACCGTGCGCGACGTCGAGCGAGACCTGTTCGAGCGAGGCGAGCTTGGAGAGGTTCACCTCGCCCGGCTCGACGCGGAGGAGGTGCGTGTGCTGGCGCGACTCGGGGCCGAACGCCGCCATGATCTGCGTCGGCATCGAGAAGAAGCGATGGCCGTGGAGTCCGAGCCGGTCCGCGGTGGCGCCGAGGATCCCCTCGAGGCGCGGGGCGGAGTAGCCGTAGGCGTGCAGCGCGCGGGCGAGCTTGAGCACGAAACCGATGGCGAGCGGATCGGGCTCGCCGAGGTTCAGCTCGGCCGTCGTCTTGAGGATATCGTCGGTCAGTAGGTTCTCGGAACGGGACGCCATCTGATCTGTGGGCCACGGCGGGGAACGCGGCGCATGCCACTCGCGCGGCGTCTCAGGATAACCGATCACGCTATTGGCGCGTACTCCGCCACCGTGCGGTGTGTTAGAAGATGCCGCCCGAGGTGAGCGGGAGTGCGGCGCTGAGGGCGCGGCACAGCGGGGATGGGGTGGGAGTAGGCATGTGAGATACTGCCGACCCCGCCACGTGGTCGCAACGTCGCCCCCCGGGGACGGCTGCTGCGGTGCGAGGTCGCTGGCCGGTCCGGCTCAGGGGACGGGCGATGGCGCCGCGCTCGAGAATACCCGTGCGGTGAAGATCACGACGGCCGCGGAGATGGCGCCCACGACCGCGAGGCCGGCTACTCCTCCCACCGTTCGCTCCGTCCACCCGCGGCGCGAGTCGACGTAGGCCACGTTGGCTGTCGGCACAGCCCGCCGCTCGTAGGTCTGCAGATTCTTGCCGATGATGCTGTCGGGGCGGATCTGGGCGTCGCGAAGGATGACCTCGGATCCATCGCGCATCACGAGACGGGCGCGATGGATCATCGGCACGCTGACGTTGTCCTCCGCGGAGCCTGGGAGCCTGTTCCACTGGCTGCAGGCGCCGGCGTGCGCGAGGAGCAGCACGACGCAAAGCGCGCGACGTGGCAGCGGGCGATGAACGGGATGCATCACGCACAGTGAAACACCGATCGCGGCGGGACGCACGTGAGCCCTACGTCTTACTGGCGGCGGAGGTGCAGATCCCTCGACTCGCTCCGCTCGCTCGGGATGACACCGGGCTCGCCGCGCTCGCTCGGGGTGACCGCTGGCTCGGTTCGCGCCAAGGGGTCAGACCCCTCTGGGGTCTGACCCCAGGACATGCGCGGCGCTAGGCGCGTGACAGTGCCAACACGGCCAGGAACACTCCGGCTACGCCGGCCAGAACGCCCTCGAGAATTGGCGTGACAGGTTCTGCGCGCCGCCTCTCTACTGTGACGACGTCGCTGCGCACCACAGCCCACCGGGTAGACGTGGCGCCGCCAAGTCCGGTGATGCTGTCGGGAGTTATCGTCGCGTCCTCGAGCTCCAGCGCCGTACCGTCACGCAGGAACACCCTGGCAGAGCCGATCCATTCCCGCTCTGCGTGCGCGAGGCCGACCCCGGGCACCGGCCGCAATGTCGAGCAACTCGCGACGAGTGGCAGGAGAACGATTGCGTAGTGATGGCGCGCGCGCCGAGGGATGCTGATAGGGCCGCTCATCGCGGTCAGTCTCCCCCGCCGTAGGCGGCGTACAACGCAAACAGGGTCGCGATGTACACGACTGTCAGAGAGACCGGGATGAGAGCGCCGAGGAGGAACGTTCGCTCACCGTCCATCTCACGAGCGTCGACTCCGATGACCTCGCGCCGCGCGATGGCGATGCGGCGAAGGCTGTTGCTGTCGAAGCCGATGATGCTGTCCTGGGTGACCGTCGCATCCTCGAGCTCGTGCACGGCTCCGCCGCGCCGCGACACCCTGGCGTGACCGAGCCGATCGACCTCGGTGTGAGCGAAGCCTGCCCCGGGGAGCGGCCGCCACACCGAACAGCCGGCGGTGAGCATGACCACCAGCATCGAACAACTTTGCCGCGCACGGCAGGGATTTCGGTTCAACGTGTGTTCTCGCGCGTGGGTGACCCGGTGGGCGGCGCAACTGCGCCGTGCCCGACTCTCCTTCACGCGAGAATCCCACGCGGATCGGCTCAGACCCCTCGACTCGCTTCGCTCGCGCGGGGTGACCGCTGGCTCAGTTCGCGCCATGGGGTCAGAACCCTCCGGGGTCTGACCCCACAACAGGCCGGTGATCAGAGCCGCGCGGCGAGGGCTCGCGTGATCTCGGCTGCCGGCGCGGCGCGACAGCCGCTCGCGTTCTGGCCGGCCCAGAGCGGTGAGAAGTCGCTGTGCCCTTCGCCCTCCGCCGCGGCACGCAGTGGCGCGATCGTGGCGCTCGCCAGTGGGAATGGCGGCGCGACATTCGACATCGCGCCCAGCTCACGCATGACGCGGTTCACGATCCCGCGCGCCGGACGGCCCGAGAAGAGATTCGTCAGCGCGGTGTGTCGCGCGTCGTCGCTCGCGAGCGCGGTACGGTGCACGGCGCGTGTCGTCGCCTCGGGGCAGAGGAGGTACGACGTGCCCACCTGCACCGCCGACGCGCCGAGCGCGAGCGCCGCGGCCACGCCTTGCGCATCGGCGATCCCGCCGGCGGCGATCACGGGCACACGCACCGCGCGCGCGATCTGCGGCACGAGCGCGATGGTTCCGCTCTGCAGCGTCAGGTCATCGGACAGGAAATGTCCGCGATGCCCGCCCGCCTCGAGCCCCTGCGCGATGATCGCGTGGACGCCGCGCTCCTCGAGCCAGCGCGCCTCGTCCACGGTCGTAGCCGAAGAGAGGATCGTCGCCCCGGTGCGACGCACGACGTCGAGCAGCGACCCGGCGGGAAGCCCGAAGTGGAAGCTCACGACCGGCGGCGCGAGCTCGAGGAGCAGCTCCGCTGCATCGGCGTCGAATGGCCGCCGAGCCGGACCAGCCGGGATCGCGTCGACGTCGAGCCCGAGCTCGCGATAATAGGGCGCGAGCGTGGCCCGCCACGCCGCCTCGCGCGCCGCGTCCGGCGCGGGCTCGGTGTGGCAGAAGAAGTTCACGTTGAACGGTCGCGAGGTCGCTGCACGGACCGCGCCGATCTCGGCACGCATCGCGTCGGACGAGAGCATCGCCATCGGGAGCGAGCCGAGCCCGCCCGCCTCGCACACGGCGATGGCGAGCCCGCTCCCCTGCGATCCCGCCATCGGCGCCTGGATGATCGGCAGCGCGACACCGAGTCGGTCGCGCAATGCGCCGCTATTCGTCGTCGACGCTCCGGTACTCACCCGAGTCGCGCCGGATGACGACTTCGGCGGAGCTCATCGTCACCTTGCCGGTGAACCGCACGACGCTCGCGATGCCGCTCGCCTCCGCCCAGCTCGACGCGCGCGGATGGCGGCGATACTCGAATGAGCCGAGCACCGCGCTCACATGGTCCTCGACGCCGACGTCCTTCGGGAGCTGGATCTCGATGTTGCCCATGAACGCGTGCAGCGCGATCTCGGTGACGCCGGGCGGGAAGATCGCCTGGGTGAGGTCGAGCTCGACGTTGCCGAGCACCGTGCGTACGGAGAGCTGCCGCGGCACGCGCTCCATCTTCTTCACGACGCTGCCGAGCACCACACCGACGTTCATCGATGGAACGCTCGAGCGCGTGCCAGGGACCGCCGTGATGCCGAGATCCGCCGTCAGCTCGGCGAGCGCCGCGGGTGTCGTCGCGGCGTAGGCGGCGGCGGTGCGCCGCTCGAACTCCTCGAGCGTGAGATGATCGTTGGCGAATCGCTCGGTGAGCACCGCGATCGCCTGCTCCCGCGCCGCGGGCGAGACCCTGGGCTGCATCGCCGACGAGGGGGGGGGAGGATCGACCGGAGGTCTGGTCATCATCCGTCAGAATGGCGATCCGGCTGCCGCGGCGATAGGGTCGATTGGGCCCTATCGACGGCGGCGACGCGCCGGGTCGCTTCGCCCCACTCGATCGTGGGCGCGACCTCTTCGTCGGCAAGCGCCATCGACTCGAGGGCGCGCCGCACGACCGGCTCGCCGTCCGGCACGGCGCGCCCCCAGTCGAGCTCAGCGCGGCGGCAGATTCGCTCGTGGCGGGCGCGCGCCTGCGCGAACGGCGTGACGCCGTACTTCTCGGCGAGCCGATCGAGGCGAGCGTGCATTCCCTCGTGGACGAACGACGCGGCGACCTGCGAGTCGGAGAACTGCTCGTTCGCCATGAAGGTCAGCTCGAGCATCACGAGCTTGCTGTCGCCGAAGAAGGCGGCCCGGCAGGCGTAGCGCTGGACGACGATGCCGGCGATGTCGCGCCGGATGTGCGCCAGGCGCCAGGGCTGGTACTGCGCGACGCGCGCGATCACCGCCTCGGCGCGCCGGAAGACGCGCTCCGTGTCGATGTCGTCGCGCGTGTTGATCACGTGGACGGGGATCCCGTCGATGACACGGGTCTCGGGGCGCGGCTCCAGCGCACGCTCGCGCTCTCCGCCGAGGACACGATCGAGCCAGTCACGAAACATGATCGCACTCCTTCGCTCGCCGCGCCGATCGGCGCGGCGATCAGAACGACGCGCTCGTCAGTGCGTGGTACCGAGCTTGAACACGGTGGTGGACTTGTACACCTGGCCCGGACGCAGGATCACCGATGGGAACTTCGGCTGATTCGGCGAATCGGGAAAGTGATGCGTCTCGAGGGCGAGCCCGTAGCGATACTTGTAGACGTGCCCGCTCTTTCCTACGGCGCTGCCGTCCAGGAAGTTGCCGGTGTAGAACTGCACGCCGGGCTCGGTGGTGTAGATGTCGAGCGTGCGCCCGGTCGTGGGCTCCATGACGTGCGCGGCGCGTACGAGGCCTGTCTGGTCGGCACGGTCGATCACCCAGGTGTGATCGTAGCCGCGGCCGTACTTCAGCTGGACGTGGGTCGAGTCGATGCGTGCGCCAATTGGCGTGGGTGCACGGAAATCGAAAGGCGTCCCGGCCACCTTCATCAACTGGCCGGTGGGGATGAGCGTGGAGTCTACGGGGACGATCATGCTGGCCGGGATGGCCAACACGTGACCGAGGATGTCGCGCTTCCCGTCGCCGGCGAGGTTCCAGTAGGTGTGGTTGGTGAGGTTGACCGGCGTCGCCTTGTCCGTCGTCGCCTCGTACTTGATCGCGATCTCGTTGCTGTCGTTGAGCGTGTAGGTGACCTTGGCGTTCAGCGTGCCGGGGAAGCCTTCGTCGCCGTCGGGGCTCGTGTGCGTGAAGACGACGCCGACGCCGCTGTCGCCCTTGAACGGCTCGGCGTGCCAGACGACCTTGTCGAACCCTTTGACGCCCCCGTGCAGGCTGTTGGGCGGGTTGTTGATCGCGAGCTTGTACGTCTTGCCGTCGAGGCTGAAGCGACCGCGCGCGATGCGGTTGCCGTAGCGGCCGACGATGGCGCCGAAGTAGGGCGAGCTCTTCACGTAGCCGGCCATGTCGTCGAAGCCGAGCACGACGTCGTCGAACTTCCCGGTCTTGTCGGGCGTCTTGAGCGACTGGATGATGCCGCCGTAGGAGAGGATCCGCGTCTCGATGCCGTTCTTGTTGGTGAGCGTGAACGCCTCGACCGGCGTCCCGTCGGGCGCGGTGCCGAATGGCGCGCGCGATACGCTGTCCACGTGCGGCGTGCTCGCCGCGGACGCGGCGGCCACCTTCGCGGAATCCGCTTTCGCGCTCGTGTCGGCGCCCGAGGTGCCGCACGCGAGCGCGGCCAGAGAGGACGCGAAGAGGAAGGTGCCGCGAAGAGGGCGGCCTGCGACGATCATCGACTCACCTCGTGTAGGTACGGAAAACGTGCAGATCCCTCGACTCGCTACGCTCGCTCGGGATGACACCGGACTCGCTGCTCGCTCGGGCTGACAGCGCGCGTGCAAAATGACGCCGGTGCACGCGGCGCGCGAGGAGGTGGCCGACGCGCGCTAGGCGGCGAGCGGCGCGGCGAGGAGGTCGGCGAGCAGGGTCGCGGTGCCGTCCGGGCCGGTGACGTCGAGCGTGAGCGATCGATCGCCGAGCGCGAGGCCGACGCGGAACTCCAGGAAGGGGCAGCACTCGTGCTCGCGCCGGACGACGGCGTCGATCTGGCGCATCCGCTCGGCGGTCGGCGCGAAGCGGAGGCGGATGCCGGTCGGGAGCGGTGTGCGCTGCACGGCGTGATCGGCAAGGCCGAGCAGGAGGGTGTCGCGCTGCTGACGCAGGTCGGCGGCGGAGAGTGAGCAGGCGATGGGTAGCGATGTAGGCATGGCGCGCTCTCGGTTGCCAGACCAATACACGAGGCGGCATTATCGATCCCGACTCGAATCAGCCGACTTCGCTCGGGCGACGAGGTGCAGATCCCTCGACTGCGCTCGGGATGACGGCGAACATGCCAACCACCGTACGACTACCGATGATACAAATGTGGAATGAGCGAGAGTTGGGCGATGTCGCGCGCGGGCGTGTCGGCCGCGCCGTTCTGTTCGCTGCTCTCGCCCTCGGTGTGCCGCTGCGCGTGGCGCCGGCGCAGTCGTCGCCACTCGACTCGCTCGCGGCGCGCGTGGATTCGTTCGTGGCGAAGCCGCGCCTGCTCGTGCTGACCGACATCGCGAACGAGCCCGACGATCAGATGTCGCTCGTGCGGCTGCTCGTCTACTCGAACCGGGTGGACATCGAGGGGCTCGTCGCGTCCACGTCGACGTGGATGAAGCGGGCGGTGAGGCCCGACGTGATCCGCACGGTGCTCGACGCGTACGCGCAGGTCCAGCCGAACCTGCTGAAGCACGAGCCGGGATTCCCGACCGCCGACGCGCTGCGCGCGCTCGTGAGCTCGGGGCAGCCCGGCTACGGAATGGACGCCGTCGGACCGGAGAAGATGTCCCCCGGTGCTGAGCTGATCATCAAGGCGGCGGACCGCAGCGACCCGCGGCCGCTCTGGGTCACGGCGTGGGGCGGTGCGAACACCCTCGCGCAGGCGCTGCTGCACGTGCGCGCGACGCGGACGCCGGCGCAACTCGAACAGTTCGTCGCGAAACTGCGTGTCTATGCGATCTCGGACCAGGACGACGCCGGCCCGTGGATCCGCCGCGAGTTCCCGACGCTCTTCTACATCAACACGCCGTCGACGCAGGATGGGGCGCAGTACTACTTCGCGACGTGGACGGGGATCAGCGGCGACCTGTTCTACCGCAACGCGCCGGGCGCCGACTTCACGACGTTCACCGACGCGTGGGTGAACGCGAACATTCGCAGCAAGGGTCCGCTCGGCGCGCACTATCCGCATCCCTGCTGCATCCACGAGGGGGATACGCCCGCGTTTCTCGGACTGATCGACGGGGGGCTCGCGAGCTTCATGAGCCCGACGTACGGCGGCTGGGGCGGCCGATATATCTGGCGCCGCTTCTATGGAGAGACGCGCCCGAGCTGGACGCAGGGAGGCGACTCGTATCCGGGACAGGACAACTCGCGCGACGCCGTGGTCGGCAGCGACGGGAAGACG
>DASVNI010000281.1:0-19788 GCA_036383935.1 Gemmatimonadaceae bacterium
CAGCCATGAGTCGGGCTCCTCCGGCCGCGGTTCTTGACACGTTGCAGGGGTGCTCCTAAAATCTCCGCATCGCTGAATGAATGATCATTCATTCAGTCCGTGCCCATTCTAATGCCGATCGACGGCGCTGGCAATCGCGCCCCGACGCCGACCGGCAGCGAAAACATCCTCTGGCCCACTCACGGAGATCGCCCATGCTGCTCGCTCTCACGCTCGTCGCATCGCTCCACGCCGCGCCCGCCGACTCCATCTCCGGCAAGTGGCACCTGAAGGGCGACGTCGTCGGCAATCCGCTCGACACGACCTGCGAGCTCGCGCAGGCGGGCGACAAGATCACCGGCGTCTGCAGCAGCATGCAGCCGGGCGGGCCGGACACCCCGATCACCGGCGAGGTGAAGGGCGACTCCGTCACCTGGTCGCACGGCGGCGACTATCAGGGCACCGCGCTCACGATCGTCTACTCGGCCAAGCGCACGGCGAACAAGCTCGAAGGGACGATCAACGTGAAGCCGTTCGACGCCGCTGGCACGTTCACTGCCGAGCCCGTCGCTGCCGGCGCTACCGCCGCGCCGAAGAAGTAACGAGAGGCTTCGGCCGGAGGGAGAGGGAAGTTCTCAGTCCATAACCGTGTGAGGTTATGGACAACGTGCCAAACGTTGCACCGATTGATGCCGACGTCGGAGCTGATGGCTCCGACGTCGCTGCGTCGTAGTAGCGCACCGCCGTCCGCCACACCAACCCATCCGGATCATGGCCAGGCTTTCCACGATGCTGCGCGGTCTCGTCGTCCTGTCGCTGCTCGTTCTCACGACTGCGGGCATCGGATTCGCCAGACAGGCGCAGCAGCCGCGCGTGCTGGTGTTCTCGAAGACTGCTGGTTTCCGCCACAGCTCGATCGAGACGGGCATCGCACTCGTCAAGAAGATCGGCGTGGAGCAGGGCTTCGCGGTGGACGCGACGGAAGACGCGTCGGCGTTCAACGATGCGAACCTGCGGAAGTACCGCGCGGTCGTCTTCATGAGCACGACGGGTGATGTGCTCAACGACGTGCAGCAGGACGCGCTGGAGCGCTACATCCAGGCCGGCGGCGGCTGGGTCGGCGTCCACTCCGCCACCGACACGGAGTACGAGTGGCCGTGGTACGGCAAGCTCGCGGGCGCCTGGTTCAAGAGCCACCCGCTCAACCCGAACGTGCGCAAGGCGACGTTCCGCGTGCGCGACAAGTCGCACGTCTCCACGCAGGGCTTCCCGAACACGATCGAGCGCGAGGACGAGTTCTACAACTACAAGTACATCAACCCTGACATCCACGTCCTCATCGACATCGACGAGACGACGTATCAGGGCGGCGAGAACGGCGCCAACCATCCGATGAGCTGGTACCACGAGTTCGACGGCGGACGCGCGTGGTACACGAACATGGGGCACACCGAGGCGACCTACGCCGAGCCGCTGTTCATCAAGCACCTCACGGGCGGCATCAAGTACGCGATGGGCACCAAGCCCCTCGACTACACCAGGGCCAAGCCGGAAGAGAACCGCTTCACCAAGGTCGTCCTCGCGGAAAACCTCGACGAGCCGGTGGAGCTCGCGGTGCTGCCGGGTGACAGGATCCTGTTCGTGCAGCGCAAGGGCGACGTGAAGCTCTACAGCCCGGCGACGAAGCAGATCAAGACGCTCGCGACGATCCCGGTGAGCCTGAAGTACAACAACGGCGACGTCGCCGAGGATGGACTGCTCGGCCTCACCGCCGATCCGAACTTCGCGCGCAACGGCTGGGTGTACATGTACTACTCGCCCGTGGGAGCGGAGCCGAAGAACCGGCTGTCGCGCTTTCATATGAAGGGCGACTCGCTCGAGCTGTCGTCGGAGAAGATCATGCTCGAGATCCCGACGCAGCGTGAGCAGTGCTGCCACACGGGCGGCTCGATGGCGTTCGACGCCCACGGGAATCTCTTCCTCTCCACCGGCGACAACACCAACCCGCACGCCACCGGCTACGCGCCGATCGACCAGCGTCCGGGCCGCGGCCCGTGGGACGCGCAGAAGTCGTCGGCCAACACGAACGACCTGCGCGGCAAGATCCTGCGCATCCACCCCGAGCCGAACGGCACCTACACGATCCCCGAGGGCAACCTCTTCGCGAAGGGGACGCCGAAGACGCGGCCGGAGATCTACACGATGGGGCATCGCAATCCCTATCGCATCTCGGTGGACAAGCACACCGGCTTCCTCTACTGGGGCGACGTTGGCCCGGATGCCTCGGCGGATTCGGCGCAGCGCGGCCCGACGGGACACGACGAGTTCAACCAGGCGCGCAAGCCGGGCAACTTCGGCTGGCCCTACTTCGTCGGCGACAACAAGGCGTACTTCGACTACGACTTCGCCACGAACACGCCGGGCAAGCAGTTCGACCCGGCGCATCCGGTGAACAACTCGCCGAACAACACGGGGCTCACCGACCTGCCGCCGGCGCAGCCGGCCTTCATCTGGTATCCGCCGGGCAAGTCGGCGGAGTTCCCGCTCGTCGGCTCGGGCGGACGCGCGGCGATGGCGGGCCCGGTCTTTTATCGATCTGACTTCAAGAGCGCGGCGCGCCCCTTCCCGGCGTACTACGACGGGAAGTTCCTCGCCTACGAGTGGATGCGCGGCTGGATCATGGCGGTCACCATGAACAAGAACGGTGACCTCGTGTCCATGGAGCGGTTCATGCCGAGCGAGAAGTTCAGCAACCCGATCGAGCTGGAGTTCTCGCCGAGCGGTGATCTGTACATGCTCGAGTACGGGACCGGCTGGTTCCAGGGGAACCCGGACGCGCGGCTCGTGCGCATCGAGTACAACGGCGGCAACCGGAAGCCGGTCGTCGTCGCCGCCGCGGACAAGGAAGCGGGTCCGACGCCGCTCAAGGTCGCGCTGTCGTCGCAGGGCACGACCGATCCCGACGCCGACGCGCTCCGCTATCAGTGGACGATCACGGGGCCGAAGGGCGCCGTGGTGAAGACGCTGACCGAGCCGAGCCCCTCGTTCACCTTCGCGCAGCCTGGCGTGTACGCGGCGTCGCTCACCGTCACCGACGCGAAGGGCGCGCGGTCGACGGAGAGCGTGCAGATCGTCGCCGGCAACGAGCCGCCGCAGGTGGATATCGACGTGTCCGGCGGGAATCGCACCTTCTTCTTCCCCGGCACGCCGATCAAGTACGTGACCCGCGTGAGCGATCGTGAAGACGGCTCGCTCGAGGATGGCCGCATCTCGGCCGATCGCGTGATCGTCACCGCGGAATACCTCAAGGACGGCGCGCCGACGGAACCCGTGGTCGTTGCGGGACATCGGTCGGCGGCGCCGGATCCGCACGCCGACGCGAAGAAGTTGCTCACGACGAGCGATTGCCTCGCCTGCCATCAGCTCGATCGCAAGTCGATCGGACCCGCCTACACCGCGGTCGCCGACAAGTATCGCGGCGATGTGAGCGCGATGGCGAAGCTCGCGACCAAGATCAAAGCCGGCGGCTCTGGTGTGTGGGGCGAGGTGATGATGCCGCCGCACCCGCAGCTCACCGACGCGCAGACGACGCAGCTCGCGGCCTACGTGCTGAGCCTCGGCAAGAAGCCGGCGGGTGCGTCGCTGCCGGCCAAGGGCGAGTACACGCCGCCCGCCTCGAACGGGCCGGAGAAGGGGGCCGTCGTGCTGCGCGCGTCGTACACCGATCAAGGTGCCAACGGCCTGCCCGGCGCGACGACGGACAAGACGCTCGTGCTCCGCGCGCCGACCGTCGTTCTCGCGACGGGCGACGTGAGCGACGGTGTGTCGAAGATGCAGGTGCCGCAGTTCCCCGCGCCGATGACGATGCCGGCCAAGACGGGCGGCTGGGCGAAGCTGAAGCAGATCGACCTGACGGGAATCTCCGAGGTGGTGATCGGGGCGATGGCGCCGGCGCAGTACGCGGTCGGCGGCAAGGTCGAAGTGCACATCGACTCCGACACCGGTCCGCTGCTCGGCGAGACGCCGATGCTGGAGAAGTCGCCGAACATGGCTGCTCCGCCGGCGCAGCTCCACGCGCCGCTCAAGCCGACGACGGGGACGCACGACGTCTACTTCGTATTCAAGAACGACACAACGCCGGGGATGATCATGATCGCGCTCACGGCGACGTTCGTGAACGGCACGAGCCAGGCGTCGACGGGCCCCGGAGCAGCGCCGGGCAAGTGAACCGATGGGGGGTCAGCGCCCCTGGGCTTCGCCCAGGGGCTCTGCCCCCGGGTCTGACTTCTTCGGCCGGAGAATGCAGATGAGCAGACTGTCGCCTCGTGGTGCACGCTCCGTCTCGCTGGCGCTCGCGCTGGCGGCAGGATCACTCGTAACGCCGACACCGGCGCGAGCGCAGAGCACCGCGCCCGCGCCGGTTCGTCATCCGAACATCCTCTGGATCTCGACGGAGGATCTGAGCCCGCGCATCGGCGCGTACGGCGACAAGGTCGCGCGCACGCCGACGCTGGATCAGCTCGCGCGCGAAGGGATGCGATTCACCAACGCGTTCACGACCGCCCCCGTCTGCGCGCCGAGTAGAGCGGCGATCATCACGGGGATGTGGCAGAACGCGATCGGCGCGCAGCACATGCGCACCGGCGAGAACACCATCGCCGAGCTGCCGGGCCCGTACGAGGCGGTGCCGCCCTTCTATGTGAAGGCGTTCCCCGAGTATCTGCGCGCGGCGGGCTACTACACGACGAACAACGTCAAGACGGACTACCAGTTCGGCTCCCCATTCACGATCTGGGACGAGCTGAGCGACAAGGCACACTGGCGCAACCGGCCGGACAAGCACCAGCCGTTCTTCTCGGTGTTCAACATCATGACCACTCACGAGTCGATGGTGTTCCCGGGCGTCCTCAAGGGACGCAAGCCGGTCACCGATCCGTCGCAGGTCGTGGTGCCGCCGTACTACCCCGACACGCCGAAGGTGCGTGAGGGGCTCGCGCAGTGGTACGACAACATCGCGAAGATGGACGGCGAAGTCGGCGCGCTGCTGCGCCAGCTCGACGAAGACGGACTCGCCGACAGCACGGTCGTGTTCTTCTGGAGCGATCACGGCGACGGACTGCCGCGTGGGAAGCGCTCGCTCTACGACTCCGGCCTGCGATCGCTGCTCATGGTACGCTGGCCGAAGTCGATGAAGCCCGCGTTCGCCGCGGGCAGTGTGAACAGCCAGCTGGTGTCCTTTCTGGACCTCGCGCCCACCGTGCTCTCGATCGCCGGCGTGCCGATCCCGCTGCACATGCAGGGACGCGCGCTGTTCGGCCCGAACGCCGCACCTGCGCCAAAGTACATCTTTGCCGCGCGCGACCGGATGGACGTCGAGTACGACATGATGCGCTCGGCGCGCGACGACCGGTATCTCTACATCCACAACTTCCAGCCCGAGCTGCCGTACGTCGGCTTCATTCCGTTCCGCAACGAGAGCCCGATCATGCAGGAGCTCGTGCGGATGCAGGCGGAGGGCACGCTCAAGGGAGCGGCGGCGCTCTGGATGCGACGCTCACGTCCTCCCGAAGAGCTGTACGACGTCAAAGCGGATTCGAATCAGATCCACGATCTCTCGGCGGATCCCGCGCATCGGGCCGTGCTCGAGCGGATGCGCGTCGCGGTGGACGACTGGATGAAGCGCATCAACGATCAGGGGCTGATCAACGAGCCGGAGATGATCCAGCGCATGTGGCCGGGCGGCGTGCAGCCGCTCACCGCGGCGCCGTTCATCCTGAAGCGCGGCTCGCGCAACTGGCAGCATCCCACACGCGACAGCCTGCAGAACTTCTCCGGTCCCACCGAGGTGGAGATCTACGTGCCGACGCAGGGTGCGTCGATCGCCTATACGACGGACACGGGGCCGAGCCCACGCTGGCAGCTCTACACGGGACCGTTCGCGCTGCGTGGGCCGGTGACGATCCGTGCGAAAGCTATCCGATACGGCTATAAGGAAAGTCCGGAGACGCGCACCACCTTCGTGGCCGGCACCGCCGCACAATGAATGGCGGTAATGCGGGAATGGGGGAATGCGGGAATGCGATACGGCGCCTGTCATCCCGAGCGAGCGCAGCGAGACCGTTGTCATCCCGAGCGAGCGCAGCGCACGTGTCATCCCGAGCGAGCGAAGCGAGTCGAGGGATCTGCACCTTATAGCCCTCGAAACATCACGAGGAGATCGTACGATGACACGAGCGATCACGCAGGCGACATTCACGACGGTCCTCCTCGCGCTCGCGGCACTCGCGAACCGCGCCAACGCGCAGGGCAGCAACGCGCAAGCAGCGCGGCTCGAGCAGACCTTCCGCACACCGCCCGAGGCCGCGAAGCCGCGCGTCTGGTGGCACTGGATGAACGGCAACGTCACCACCGCCGGCATCACCGCCGACCTCGAGTGGATGAAGCGCGTCGGCATCGGCGGGATGCAGATGTTCGACGGCTCCCTCGGCACACCGCAGTTCGTCGACAAGCGGCTCGTATGGATGACGCCGGAATGGAAGCAGGCATTCCGCCACGCGGCCAACGAAGCGGACCGGCTCGGCCTCGAGATGACGATGGCCGCGAGCGGTGGGTGGAGCGAGACGGGCGGTCCGTGGGTGAAGCCGGCGCAGGCGATGAAGAAGCTCGTGTGGAGCGAGACACGCGTGAGCGGCCCGCGACAGTTCACCGAGAAGCTCGCGGCGCCGCCGTCGAACAACGGGCCATTTCAGGGGATGCGCAACGCGCCCGATCTGAACCTCCCGGCGGAGAAGGATCTGCCGGGCGCCAAGCCGATGGCCGCCGAACCTCCCTCGGCGCCCGACCCGACGTACTACGCCGACGCGAAGGTGATCGCGTATCGTCTCCCTGAGAGCGACGTCACCCTCGCCGACGCACATCCGAGAGTCACGACGCTCAGCGGCGACGTCGACGCGGCGGCGCTGATGGACGGTGACTACTCGAAGACCATTCCCTTCGCGCTCCCCGAGGGCGCGCCGGAGACGTGGGTGCAGCTCGAGTTCGCGTCGCCGTATCGCGCCGAGGCGCTCACGCTCGCCGGTGCGCCGGCGATGCAGTTCGTCGGCGGGCCGCCGCTGCCTGAAGGCCGCCTCGAGTCGAGCCAGGACGGGCAGGCGTGGACGCCGCTCGTCACGCTGCCCGGCGCCGAGCCGACGAGCGCGATGTTCGCCGCGCGCACGTACACCTTCGCGCCGACGACGGCGCGCTTCTATCGCATCGTCATGAAGCGGCCGCGGCCCAGCGGCTTCGGCGCGATGCTCGGTGTGCCACCGCAGAAGGCGATCATCCTCTCCGAGCTCGAGCTCACCGGTGCGCCGCGCGTGAACCGGTGGCAGGAGAAGGCACTGTACGGACTGCTCAGCGAGTACGGCGACGCGATCGCCACGCCGCCGACGAACGCCGCGGTGCGCACCGAAGACGTCGTCGATCTCACCTCGCGCATGCGGCCCGACGGAACGCTCGACTGGAACGTTCCCGCTGGACGCTGGGCCGTGCTGCGAATCGGCTACTCGCTCGAGGGGACGAAGAATCACCCCGCGTCGCCCGAGGCCACGGGCTACGAGGTGGACAAGCTGAATCGCGCCCACGTCGCGTCGTACATCAATCACTACACGGACCAGATCCGCGGTGCGCTCGGCCCGCTCTACGGAAAGAGCTTCCGTTTCCTCCTGCTCGACAGCTACGAGGCAGGGATGGAGAACTGGACGGACGACATGATCGCGCAGTTCCGTGCGCGCCGCGGCTACGATCCGACGCGCTATCTCCCCGTGCTCACGGGGCGCGTGATCGGGAGCGCGGCGGAGAGCGACAAGTTCCTCTGGGACTTCCGTCGCACGGTCGCCGACCTGTTCGCCGACAACCACTACGGCACGATCGCCGACGCGCTGCGCAAGCAGGGGCTCGGCCTCTACGCCGAAGCGATGGGCGCCGACTTCCCGACGAGCGGCGAAGGATTGCAGGACAAGGGGCGCGCGACGATCCCGATGGCCGAGTTCTGGACGCCCGGTCCCGGGCAGGACGACGGACCGAACCACATGGCCGACATGAAGGAGGCCGCGTCCACGGCGCACATCTACGGCAAGCCGATCGTCGCGGCGGAGTCGTTCACGACGATGCCGCCACCGCTCGTGCCGGCGTTCTCGCAGTCGCCCTTCTACCTCAAGCGGCTCGCCGACCGCGCGTTGGCGCACGGCATCAACCGCTTCGTCATCCACACGTCGGTGCATCAGCCGTTCACCGATTCGACGCACAAGCCGGGGATGACGCTCGGCTTCTTCGGCCAGCACTACTCGCGCAACAACACGTGGGCGGAGCAGGCGGTGGCGTGGAACACGTATCTCGCGCGCGCGTCGCACCTCTTGCAGCAGGGGCACTTCGTCGCCGACTTCGCATACTTCTACGGGGAGGGCGCCCCGAACGCGGTTCCCTACTGGAAGCCCGTCACGCCCGCGCTGCCGCCGGGATTCGACTACGATTGGTTGAACGCCGAAGTGCTCGCGAGAGCCGAGGTACACAACGGCCGACTCGTGCTGCCGAGCGGGATGAGCTATGCCGCGCTCGTGCTGCCTGCCGATGTAACGCAGTTGACGCTGCCGATGGCGCGCAAGCTGCGCGCGCTCGTCGCGGCAGGAGCGGTGCTCATCGCGCCGCCGCCGACCGGCTCGCCGAGCCTGAGCGACGGTGCTGCGGGAGACGACAGTGTGCGCGCCATCGCGCGTGCAGTATGGGGAGGCGTGGACGGCAAGGCGCCGGTGACCGAGCACCCGTACGGCAAAGGCATGGTGTACTGGGGCCGGTCCATCTCCGACGTGCCTCTCCACGTCCTATCGGATCTGAAGTTCAGCGGCGATGCCGATTCGGCAGTCACCTTTGCCTGGATCCATCGGCAGGCGGGCGACGTCGACATCTACTTCATCGCGAACCAACGCGACCGCGAGCAGGACGTTGTGGCACTGTTCCGTGTGATCGGGCGCGAGCCAGAGTTGTGGGACGCGGCAACGGGCGAGATCCAGCCCGCATCGTTCCACAGCAACGGCGAACGTACCTCCGTCAGGCTCCATCTCGATCCGTACGGATCCATCTTCGTCGTCTTCCGTCGTCCGACATCGCTCGCTTTGCGCAGAGTGGATGCGCCAGCGCGCACCGAGCTCGCGACGATCGCCGGACCATGGGACGTACGGTTCCAGCCCAACCGTGGCGCGCCGGCGCCGGCGCGGTTCGACAGCCTTACGTCGTGGACGAAGTCCAGCGACGTGGGCGTGAAGTACTTCTCCGGCACGGCCACGTACGCGAAGGAAATCACGATCCCGGCATCGGCGCTCGCCTCGGACTCGCAGGTCGAGATCGATCTCGGCGCGGTGCGGGAGATAGCCGAGCTGACCGTGAACGGCACGCCGGTCGGTGGGATTCTGTGGAAGCCGCCCTATCGCGCCGACGTCACGCGTGCGCTGCACGCCGGCACGAACCGTCTCGAGGTGCGCGTGACCAACCTCTGGCCGAACCGCATGATCGGTGACCTGCAGCCTGGTGTGACGAAGACCTACACCTTCACCGACTTCCGTCCGTTCACGAAAGACTCGCCGCTGCTGGAATCGGGATTGCTCGGGCCGGTGCGGCTCGAGCTGGTGCAACGCGCGCGCGTGACCGGCGCGCGCTAGACGCGGGGGGCGAGTGACCGCGGTCGCGACCGACACCAGTCCAGACATCCAGGCGCTCGAGCGCGCGATCGTCGGGCGCTACGCGCTCGAGCGTGAGCTCGGGCGTGGCGGGATGGGCGTCGTGCTGCTCGCACGCGATCTCTCCCTCGACCGGCCGGTGGCGCTCAAGCTGTTGCCCGCGTTGCTCGCCGCGCAGCCGGTGTTGCGCGAGCGCTTCCTGCGCGAGGCGCGCACGGCGGCGGGGCTCTCGCACCCGCACGTCGTGCCGATCCACGCCGTGGAGGCGCACGGCGACATCGTCTTCATCGCGATGGCGTTCGTCGACGGCGAGTCGCTCGCCGAGCGCGTGCGTCGCACGGGACCGCTGTCGCCGCGCGAGGTCGCGCGCATCATGCGCGAGGTGGCGTGGGCGCTCGCGTATGCGCACGGCCGCGGCATCGTGCATCGCGACATCAAGCCGGACAACATTCTCATCGAGCGCGGCAGCGGGCGCGCGATGGTCACCGACTTCGGCATCGCGCGACCTACCGCGAGCGCCGCGACGAGCAAGCAGCTCACCCTCGAGGGACAGCTGATCGGCACGGCGGCGTTCATGAGCCCGGAGCAGGGGGCGGGCGAGCCGGTGGACGGACGTAGCGACATCTACGCGCTCGGCGGTGTCGGTTTCTTCGCGCTCACCGGGCATGCGCCCTTCGAGGCCAGCACGCTCGAGGCGATCCTCGTCGCGCGCTTCACGCAGGCCGCGCCGCCGGTCGCGTCGGCGCGTCCGGACGTTCCGTCGGCGCTGGCGTCGGCGATCGACCGCTGTCTCGCGCGTGAGCCGAACGACCGGTTTCCCTCTGCCGAGGCGCTCGCCGAGGCGTTGTCCGAAGGCGTGGGGCTCGGCGGGGCGCCGGACGTCGCGCCACCGGTGCGCAGCTTTCTGCGCGCGGCGGAGCAGTCGGTGTGGCTGGGCAGTCTCATCGTGCTGTTCACACTGATCTACGGACTTCCGACGCGGCGGGTCGCGCCCATCGTCGGCGGTATCGTGTTCGGGCTCCTCTTCATCTCGATCGATCTCGTGCGTCGTGCGCGCGAGCTGATCTCCGAGGGATTCGGTGCGGCTGACGTGCGCCGTGGGTTCGAGCTCGAGCGCATCGCGCACGCGGAGGAGATGCGCCAACTGTTCGACGAGCGACGGACGGCAAGTTGGCGGCGTACGCGTCGTCGCGCGTGGGCGACGCTCGCGATCGGCGTGGTGCTGCGCATCGCGGCGCAGTACGTCGGCATGCGGCTCGGCCCCAAGTCGACGCTGATACCGGTGTTCATCGTCGTGATGATTCTGCTCGACATCGTGAACACGGTGAGCTTCGTGATCGGCGTGAGCGCGTCACCGCGCTCGGAGCGCCGCGCCTTCCGCCTCGCCTCGTGGATCTGGAGGAGCCGGTTCGCCTCAGCGTTCTTCAGTGTCGCGTCGATCGGGCGGCGCGGGCGATCGGCGTCGCGACGCTCGCGGGATCGCGCGAGCGAGGAGCCGCGACTCGAGGACCTCGCGCCGGCGAGCGTCCTGGCGCGCTATCCCGATCTGCGCACCACGCTGCGCAGCGTGGAGCAGGCGCGCGCCGCGTTGCGCGTGCGCGAGGCGGAGATCACGCGCGCCCTCACCGATGCGGGCGGTGCGCGGCCGCCGGCTGCGGCGCCGGACATCTCAGTGGTGACTGATGCACTCGTGTCGGGACAGCACGGCCGCGCGAGCGAGCACACCCTGCGCGACCGGCGCGACGCCCTGCTCGGCGAGATGCGCGACGCGCTGGAGACGACGCGGTCGCGTCGCACCACGATGACGGCCGCGCTGGAGAACGTGCGCATCCAGCTGCTGCGGATCGGCGCCGGCATCGGCAGCCCCGACGACATGGGCCAGGAGATCGCCACCCTCACCGCCCTCGTCGCCGACTAAGCGGGGTCAGATTCCGGGGTCAGATTCCGGGGTCAGATTCCGGGGTCAGATTCCGGGTCAGAGTCCGGGTCAGAGTCGACGGAGTGCGTCCAGCTCGCGCGACGTGAGCGAGGTGTCGAACAGGGCGCGATAGGCAGCACGTCGCTCCCGTCCGCAGCGCCCGAGTGCGAGGTAGACCGCATGCGGGCATATCAAGGCGTCAGGTTCGCCCTCTGTATTGCTTCTGAAGCTCGACCATCGATACGCCTCCGGCTCCCCCACCAATCCAGCGCGGACGGGGTTCATCTCGATGTATCGGCTGCACGTGAGGAAGTAGCGCTCCGAGTCGATCAGCGAGGAGCGATAACGACCTTCCCACAGCGTGCCCGTTCGGACGTGACGGTCGTTGAAATAGCGGACGTAGTCTCGCCCCAGCTCCTGCATCATGCGCGCGGGGGCAAGCGATTCGCCCGCCGTCACGAGTAGATGCGCGTGGTTCGGCATGAGCACGTATGCATGAATCGCACAGCGCGTCCGCCGGCTGGCGCGGAGCAGTAAGTTCAGGTACCGCTCGCAGTCGGTGTCGTCGACGAAACAGGCGGCGCGGTTGTTCCCGCGCTGGATGAGATGGAGGACGTCGCCGGCTCTGACGACGCGTGGAGGACGTGGCATGCCGAGATCGATGCATCCCGGTGGGGCAGGCCGCCTCATCAAACCAACGCGCGGCGAACCGATCAGGGGCTCTGACCCCGATTCGTGTCCAGACCCTTTCGCGTTCCGGCTCGAACCCCGAGATTCGGGTCCGACTCACCCCTCACCGTGTGGACTCCATGGATCTGTACCCCTACGCGAAGTACGTCCATCTCTTCGCGCTGTTCATCGCCGCCGGCGTTACGGCGGTGACGAAGCTCGCCGCCGGCCGGCGCATGCGCGCCCGCACTGTCGGCGAAGCGCTCGAGTGGCATAACACCTTGATGGCGGCGGCGAAGCTGTTTCCCATCTGCCTCCTCGTGCTCGCCATCACCGGCGGGTACATGATGAGCGTCACCCACGTGGTCCCCTCCTCGGGGTTCGTCGTGGCCGGTATGCTCGCCATCGTCTGGCTCTTTGCCAGCGGCGCGTTCCTCGGCATCAAGGGCGGTGGGCTCAAGCGCGCGCTCGAGGGGATGGCCGCCAACGGTGCAGACCAGTCCGTGCCAAAGATGGCGCCGCCCGCCGCCGTCGTCCTGCTGCCGACGATCAATACGGGTGTCGCGGCCGCCGTCGCGCTCGACATGGTGGTGAAGCCGACGAGCATTCCGGTCGCACTTGGAATCGTCGCGGTTGGCGTCGTAGTTGGCGTGCTCGCGGCGCCGAAGCCCGCGGTCGTGGCCGCTCAGCCGGCGGTCGCAACAGAGGGTTGATCGTTCAGTGTGACTGACCGGCGAAGGCGGCGATGTCCCGCGCCGCCTTCGTCTCCACGCCTGGCTTCTGCAGGAAGCCGAGGTCGCGGAACCACTCGATGAAGCGGGACGGCCACGTGCTCATCGGCCGGCTGTTCGCCGCCGAGAGTCCTCCCGTCATGCGGCCGCCGTCCGACAGCGAATCGCCGGGATGCCGCCCGTTGCCGTACACGTGGATCTCCACGTTGGGCACTCCCGCGTCGAGCATCGCATACGCGTAGTCCATCGCCCAGAGCGCATGGATGCGATCGCCCGATCCGGCGGTGGCCATGAACGCGGGCGGCGCATTGCGCGGAATCGGCGGCGGCGACGGATTGCGTGCCGCGCTGGTGGACGGGCCGGTGGGATTGCGCACGGAGAATGGCGTCGGCCCCGGATAGATGATGCCGACGAAGTCGGGGCGCGAGCTCACGCCGGCGAACGGATCGCTGGCGGATTTTCTGTCGAACTCCTCGAACGAGAGCGCCGACGGCGCGGCGAGCTCCGCGCCCGCCGAGAAGCCGATGATGCCGATTCGGTTCGGGTCGAGGTTCCACTGCTTGGCGTACGCGCGCACGACGCGAATCGCCTGCTGCGCGTCGTACACCGCGTCGGTCTCGGCGCTGTAGCCGTCGCGGCGCAGGCGATTGCGCAGGATGACCGTGTTCACGCCGCGCTGGTAGAAGAAGGGGACGAAGTCCGCCGCTTCGCCGCCGACGTTCAGCGTGTTGTGCCCACCGCCGGCGACGAGGATCACCGCTGCGCCGGTGTTGATCGAGCGGTCGACAGGATGAAACTCGATCGATGGGTTGTGGATGTTGACGATGCTGTTGATGCGGCCGGGCACGGTCTGGCTGACGTTGTACACCTCCGCCTCACGCACACGCTTCGCGTTGAGGAAGGGGGAGCCGGGCTGGTAGAGCGGAACGACGACGCCTCCCGGGAGGATCGGCTGCGGCGCGTACGGCGCGTCGGTGACGGGGCCCGGTTTCGGAATTCCGATCGGCGCGGGCAGCGGCGGAAGCGCGGTCGTCTGCGCTTCGGCGACGGTCGTCGCGATTGCGAGCAGGAGGGGGAGGATGCGCATTTGCGGGAGTGCGTGAATGCGGGAGTACGGAGTGCGGCGAACGTATCGCAGGGAAGGTTCGAGGCGCCAGGAGTTTCGCGCGGAGAGCGCGGAGGGGTGCGCCAACGTAGGCCACCATCACCCGGGCCCGCGGAGGACGCGGAGCGGACGGAGAGATCTCTCCGCCGGACCCTTGAAGATTTTGACGTCGTGGATGGAGAGGAGCGGTGCCTGGGCCAGGGATCTCGACCCGGAGAGCAGTCCTCCGCGCCTCTCAGTTGCCTCCGCGTCCTCCGCGTGAAACTGCGGCGCAGTGAGCCCTGAGGTGCAGATCCCTCGACTCGCTGCACTCGCTCGGGATGACGGCGGTGAGCCAAGGGTGAGCCAAGGGGTCAGACACCTTCGGTGTCTGACCCCGCTGTCCGCGGGCTCTGACCCCGGGCTCTGACCCCGGGCTCTGACCCCGATCAGGTTCGTGAGGGAGGATGGAAGCGGCGCGACTTGCGCTCGTAGGCGTGCGCCAGTGAGAGCACGTGCGCGTCCTCGCCCGGCAGCCCGACGATCGAGACGTTCAGCGCCGGCATTCCATCCGCGCCGTAGCCGGCGGGGACCGAGACCTCCGGAATGCCGAGCCAGTTGCCGTAACCGAGCGGCGTGCGGACGTCGGGCCAGGGGTCGGCGGCCTTGGGCGCGTTGAACGGCATCGTCGGATACACCATCGCCACGACCTTCGCCGCGCGCATCGAATCGGCGAGCGCCTGCACGACCGTCTCGCGCGAGCGCGCGAAGGAGCGGCCGGCCGGGTCGTCGACCATCTGCCGATCGAAGAGGGGGAGGGCGCCCTCGAACGTTGGCGGCAGCACGTCGTAGAACGAACGATACGCCGGGTAGCCGTTCTGGATCGCGAGCTTGGGATCGCCCATGCGCAGATCGCTCACGCGGCCGGTGAAGTAGCGTAGCAGCGCGTTCGCCGTCGGCGCGGGAGACTTCGGGTCGACGTCCACATCGTTGCGCGCCTTCGCCGCCTCGGCGAAGAGGTCTCGATAGTTCACGCGCGTCACCGCCGCGTCGAACGGCTCGACCGTCGCGCCCGCGGCGCGCAGGTCGTCCACCGCGCGGTCCCACGTCGCGAGCGCCTCGGCGGTCATCTGCGCGCGCGGGACGTGCGCCTCGATCACGCCGAGCCGCACTCCGGCGAGCGCGTCGTCGCGGAGCGCGGGGAGCGTCGCGAGCGTGGTCTCGTTGCTGGCGACGGAACGCGTCAACGGATCCATCGGATCCGCGCCCGCAATCACGGCGAGCATCTGCGCCGCGTCGGCCACCGAGCGCGCCAGCGGTCCATGCGTGTCGAGGTACGGCCACGTCGGGATCACGCCGCTGCGCGCGACGAGCCCGAAGGTCGGCTTCATACCGACGATGCCGGTGAACTGCGCCGGGATGCGATTGGATCCGCCGTCGTCGGTGCCGAGCGCGGCGAACGCCATTCCGTCGGCGACGGCGACGGCGGAGCCGGCGCTCGAGCCACCGGGCGTGCGTGTCCCTGTTGGATCGTACGGGTTGAGCACCTGCCCGGTGAGGCTGCTCGTCCCGTTGCCGCGATAGGCGAAGTCGTCGGCCGCCGTCTTCCCGAGCACGACGGCGCCCGCCGCGCGCAGCCGCGTGATCTCGAGCGCGTCACGCCGCAGCAGATCGTTCTGGAACCTCGCACCCCACTCGGCGTTGGAGCCGGTGGTGCGCAGCCCGTTCATGTCGTAGATCGATTTCGCGAACACGGGCACGCCGTCCATCATCCCGAACAGGCGTCCCTTCCGGAGCCGGAGGTCGGAGTCCCGCGCGATTGCCACGACGTTCGTCGCGAGCTGGTCGATCGCGCGCCACCGCATTCCTTCCGCGTGGCAGCGCTCGAGCGCCTCCGCGGTGATCTTCGCCGCCGTCCACTGTCCGCGCGCGCGGCCGGCCTGGTACTCGGCGATCGTACCGTCGAGCGGGCTGGCGAAGTGCAGACTCCGTCGCGCCAAGGGGTCAGACTCCTCTGGGGTCTGACCCCGGGTCAGCCAGTCGCGCCCCGGGAGAGGGAGGGCGACGAGCGCAGCGAGTTGGGCGAGAGCTTCGCGACGGCTGAGTGGCATTGAATGGCGAGAGCGTGAGGGCAGCCGGCCAGAAAGTGCTCCATGCCGACGCCGGAGAATTGGCGTCGGCACGGACGTTCGGTCAATGCTCTCCCGCCGGTGCGGCGGTCGATACGCTCGACGCCGGGCTGCGCACCACGACCTCGTGCGGCCGGCCATCGTCGACGAGCTGCACGTGCGGCGTCTCCAGCGCGACGCCGTCGAGGCTCACCTCCGCATCGCCGTTGATGCCGTCGCCCGGCTGGCGCACGACGATCGTGTAGACGCTGTTCCCGAAGCGATACTCGATCGTGAACTCCGGCCACGACGCCGGCACGCGCGGGGTGAAGCTCAGCGTGTCGCCGCGCCGCGTGAAGCCGAGGATCGCCTCGAGGGCGATGCGGTACATCCAGCTCGCCGAACCGGTGTACCAGGTCCACCCACCGCGGCCGAGCTGCCCCTCCGCCGTGTAGACGTCCGCCGCCACGACGTACGGCTCGACCTTGTAGATCGACAGCTCGTCGGCGTTGCGCGCGTGGTTGAGCGGGTTGAGCATCTGGAACAGATCGAACGCACGGTCGCCGTCGCCGCGCAGCGCCGTCGCCAGCACCGACCAGAGTGCGGCGTGCGTGTACTGCGCGCCGTTCTCGCGCACGCCGGGCAAGTAGCCCTTGATGTAGCCGGGGTCGTGCGCCATGTGATCGAAGGGCGGCGTGAGCAGCATGAGGAGCCGCGCGTCGTTGCGCACGAGCTTCGCCTCGAAGGAGTGCATCGCCTGCTCCTGGCGCGCCGGATCGCCGGCGCCGGAGATCACGCTCCAGCTCTGCGCGATCGCGTCGATGGTGCACTCCTCGTTCGAGCTCGAGCCGAGCGGGGTGCCGTCGTCGAAGTACGCGCGCCGATACCATCCGCCGTCCCATCCGCTGGCTTCAATGGCTTTGACGTACGCCTCCGATTTCGCTCGGAATTCGTACGCCACGTCCTTGTCGCCGCGCGCCTCGATGTGTACGGAGAACTCGCGCAGCGTAGCGGCGAGGAACCAGCCGAGCCAGACGCTCTCGCCCCGCCCCTCCACGCCGACGCGGTTCATCCCGTCGTTCCAGTCGCCGATGCCGATCAGCGGCAGGCCGTGCACACCAGTCGTCGACGCCTTGCGCAGCGCGCGCAGGCAATGCTCGTACACGGTGGCCTTCTCGTCGGCCTCCTGCGGCAGGTCGTAGATCTCGTGCTCGTGCGGCGCGAGCTCGCGCATCGTGATGAAGGGTACGACCTCGTCGAGCACGGTCGCGTCGCCGGTGACGCGCACGTACTGGTCGACGACGTAGGGGAGCCAGGCGAGATCGTCGGAGATGCGGGTGCGCACGCCGCGACCGCTCTGCGGATGCCACCAGTGCTGGACGTCGCCCTCGACGAACTGGCGGCCGGTGGCGCGCAGGATGTGCGCGCGCGCCACGCCGGGCTCGGCGTACAGGAACGCCATCACATCCTGAAGCTGGTCGCGGAATCCGTAGGCTCCGCTCGACTGGTAGAGTGCCGAGCGCGCCCACATGCGGCACGCGAGCGCCTGGTAGAACGACCAGCGATTGACCATCGCGTCGAACGCGGGCTCCGGCGTGCTCACGCGAATGACGGCGAGCCGCCGCTGCCACTGCGCCATCGTCTCGTCCACCTGCGCGCGCGCGAACGCCGCGTCGCCGTACTTGTCGGCGAGGCGCAGCCCGTCGGCCTCCGTTCCGCCCGCCCCCAGCGCGACGGACAGCATCCGTGTCTCGCCTGGTGCGATGGTGAGGACACACTGGAGCGCAGCGCACGGATCGATCCCCGCGCCGGTTCTCCCTTCGAGTGCGACGCCCTTGCCGAGCGCGCGCGGCGCCGTCGCCGTGCCGTTGCGACCGAGGAACTCGCGCCGGTCTCCCGTGTGTGCGGTCACCGGCTCGCTCAGCACACAGAACGCCTGTCGCTCGGCGTGCTGCGGATCGAAGGTGTTGCGCGCGAGGATGGCACGGCGCTGCGGATCGTACGCCGTCAGCACCTGATGTCGCGTATGTTCGCGCAGCACACCGAGCGTCCACTCGACGTACGAGGTCACGGTGAGCTTGCGCGGCTTCGGGCCACGGTTCGTCACCTCGAGCAGCGATAGCTTCACCGGATCTTCCGGCGCCACGCCGAGCGTGAGCTTCGTGGCGATGCCGCCATGCTCGTGCTCGAAGGTGGAGATGCCCGCGCCGTGTCGTACGATGTACGGCGTGTGATGGCGGATCGGCGCCGGCGTCGCGGTCCACAGCTCGCCGCTGTCCTCGTCGCGCAGATACAGCACCTCGCTCACCGGGTCGCTCACCGGATCGTTGTGCCAGGGCGAGAGGCGATAGAAGAAGCTGTTCTCCGTCCACGTGAAGCCGCCGCCGCGCTCCGTCACGACGAATCCCGCGTTCGGGTTCGCGACGACGTTGGCCCACGGCGCGGGGGGAAGCATCCCTCCGCGCAAGCGAATCTCGTAGTCGCCCGCCTCCGTCAGTCCGCCGATGCCGTTGTCGAGTCGCAACGGTGGACCGAGCGGCGCCTGCATTTCCTCCGCGGAGAGGTCGTCGCCCTTCCCGCGTCCTTTGCCGCGCACGGTCTCCACACCGTCGTGCGGCGTATCCGACTCGAGGAGTCGCGCCGTGATGCTGCGGATCGCGCGGATGACGACCGGCGTGCTGCGTTCCAGCCGGCGCATGGTGGACACGGGCGGCTCCGGCGGCGCCGCCGCTTCTTCATCGGGACCGCTCAGCTGCTCGAGCATCCGGCCGAGCGAGCGGCCGTCGCACGGGACGATGACGCGCGCCGTGGCGCGCAGCATCAACAGCACGTCGGGGGAGAGCAGGTCGACGCGCCGCACGAAGACGCCGCCGGGGTGATCGAGCCCACCGCCCTCGGTGGAGGCGAGCACGGTCGCGGTGATCCGGTCGCGCACCTCCTTCTGGTACGTCGGTGGATGGGTGTCGAGCACGACGAGGTCCACCTGCATGCCGCGGCGACGCCAGTAGCGATGCGCCGAGAGCAGCTGGCGCAGCGTGGAGAGCCCCTCCATCGAGTCGATCGGCGCGAGCAGGATCGGCCAGTCGCCCGAGAGGCCGACCGACCAGAGCAATGGTTGCGAGCCGCGACATCCCAGGCGCTCCTCTTCGGCCGCGCCGAGCGCGCGGTTGGCGTAGAAGAGGTGGCCGGCGACGTCCTGATAGACCGCGGCATCGGCGGGGGTGATGTTCAGCTCGCGCAGCTCCACCTGCGCGGTCGTCCACGCCAGGTCCAGCGCGCGCTGTGCCGCGCTCGGCTCGTCGTAACGATCGGCCATCTCCCACGCGCGTTCGCGCGTCGGCGTGACGAGCGTCGTGAACGCCACCGTCGCGCTCTCACCCGCCTCGAGCCGGATCCGCGCGCGGATCGCCATGATCGGGTCGAGCACCGATCCGACCGTCATGGAGAGCCGTCCGTCCGCGCTCGCGTCGAGCGCGGCGGGATCACGCGTCGTGCGCCCGCGTCCGAGGAAGCGCGCGCGATCCGTCTCGCAGGAGACCGGCTCGACGAGCTCGCCCTCCACCGCGACGACGTGCACCACCCACAC
>DASVNI010000282.1:0-4861 GCA_036383935.1 Gemmatimonadaceae bacterium
AGCGTGTCGTTCTGCGGAGTGCCCGCGTGCACGGCGGCGCCGATGTGGAACAGCTGCCCGACCGAATCCTTGTCGAGCCTGACGTACACGGCGCGCGCCACGACCTGCGATCGGTAGGTCTGCCAGCTCTCGCTCTTGGACAGCCAGTTCGTGTACCCGCCCAGGCTCCAGAGGAAGTGCGCCTTCGGTACGTACCCCAGCCACTTGATCCCGTCGCCGAACAGCGGAATGACGTCCGTGATGGTAGGTCGCTCCTGGGTGAAGCCGTCGTACCCGTTCGTGATCTTGTTGAGGCTGATCCCCTCCTTGAACCGGCCGATGTGCACCTGCCCCCAGATCCCAGGTGCAGGGATGTTGACCATCGTCTGCCGGATCAGCCACTGACTCTTCTGTGTGTCGTAGAGGAGCCCCAGCTGCCAGGGGATGCGACGCGGCGTGCGGAGCATACCGGAGAAGAGAAAGCGCGAGTCGCGGATGTAGCCCTGGCGCTCGAGATCGAACTCGGCGGCGCTGGCGGAATCCTGGTTGTAGCTGACGTAGTCCTGCAGGAACCCCGCGCCGATGACGATCGTCGCGAACCCGAGGTTGAACTCGTTGGTGCCGAGGTGGAACGTTGTCGGCCACTTGCCCGTGTCGGCGGCGGCGATCGGCGCGTTCGCGACGACCTCGGACTGGAGCGGATGTTCCTGAGCGCGCACCATGCTGGGCGCGGCCAGTACCAGCGCCACGCCCAGCGTGAGCCACCGTCGTGCGTTCACGTCAATATTCGTCGAAGTACCGCTGGATCATCTTCGGGTCCTGCGTCTTCAGCAGCGCGAGCCGGAGCAGCACGCGCGCCTTCTGCGGGTTGAGCCCCAGCGAGGCCACGGTGCCCAGGCTGTCGTCGTTCACCTCGACGTTGCGCCCCACCTGCCCCGTGGTCACGCGCGACGACCGCACGCACACGATTCCCTTCTTCACCTGCCGGCCGACTGCGTCGAGCGCTGCCTTGGTCATGTTGCCGTTGCCGACGCCGGCGATCACGATCCCCTTCGCGCCGGCCGCGGCGGCTGCGTCGATCATTGTCCCGTCCATGTTCTCCATTGCCATGATGATGTCCACGCGCGGCAGCACCGTGGTCGGCGTGACCGAGAAGTCGGAGCTCGTCGTGTTCTTGCCGATCGGCTTGCGGAACCACTCGACGTCGCCGTAGGCGACCGTGCCGATCAACCCGGAGAGCGGCGACATGAAGGTCTGCACCGCGGTCGTGCTCGTCTTCGTCAGCGACGACGCGCCGTGGATCCAGTCGTTGACGACGACGAGCACGCCCTTGCCCACTGCTTCCGGCTTCGTCGCCACCGCCACGGCGTTGAAGTAGTTGAGCGGGCCATCCGCCGAGAGTGCGGTAGCGGGCCGCATCGCCGCCGTGAGCACCACCGGCTTCCTGGACTTGGTCACCAGATTGAGGAAGAACCCCGTCTCCTCGATCGTGTCGGTGCCATGCGTGATCACCACGCCGGTGACATCGGGTTTCGCGAGGATCGTGTTCACCCGCTCGGCAAGCTTCAGCCACACCTCGTCGTTCATGTCCTGCGACCCGATGTTCGAGACCTGTTCACCGGTGATCGTCGCGAGCTTCTTCGCCTGCGGGACGGCGTTGATGAGCTGTTCCACGCCCACCTGGCCGCTGGTGTAGCCGGCCTGGACGTCGGTCGCGGCGGCACCGGCGATCGTTCCACCCGTGGCGAGAACGACGATGTGTGGCCCGTTGTTCTTGATGGTCTCTTTGGCTGGCTGCGCCCCAGCGCTCGCTGCGGATGCGAGCAGCACCAGCGTGAGTGGTACGGTCAATCGATGCGACATGTGACGACTCCTAGTGGATCAGCATGACGATGACGGGACCCCACGCGGCCATGATGATGGCGGCGATCGCGTAGGGAACGGTGTAGCCGAGGACGGGGACCTTGCTCTGCGCCACGTCCTGAACCGCGCGCAGCGCGGGAGTGCTCGTGCCGGCTCCGGCGGTCGCGCCCATGAGCAGCACGGGATTCATCTTCAGCACGTACGTGCCGAAGAGGAGGGCAACGAGGAACGGAATGACGGCGAGTAGTGCGCCCACGAGGAGCAGCGTCAGACCGGCACGACGCAATCCGTCGAGGAAGCTCGGTGCCGCCGCGAGACCGACGACGCCGATGAATACGGCGAGACCCAGCGTATCGAACAGCCAGAGCGCCGCCTCGGGGATCCCGCCGAAGGTGGGATACATCGAGCGCAGCCAGCCGAACACGAGACCCATGATCAGCGCGCCACCGCTGGTCGTGAGGGTGATCGGCACGCCACCGACGGTCACGGAAAGCAGGCCGAGAAGGCCGCCGATCGTGATGCCGAGGCCGAGGAACACGATGTCGGTCGCGGTGGTATCGCCCTGCACGTAGCCGAGCGCCTTGCTGGCCCGCTCGACGTCTTCCTGTGGCCCCGCCAGCTCCAGCAGATCGCCGCGGTTCACGCGCGTCCTGGGCTCGAAGGGGATCTCCTCGCCGCCGCGCACGAGCCGCCGCAGCGCGACGGCGCGCCCGTACTCCTTCGCGAGCTCCTCGATCGTGCGGTTCACGATCGACTTGTTCGTGACCACGACGTTCACGTTCGTGACCGGGAAATCGAGCAGCTCGCGATCGTCGATCTCCGAGCCGACCGCCACGCCCTTGGACACCACGCGGCGCCGCGCGACGAGCGCTACCGCGCCACCAGAGCTGAGAACGGTCGCCGGCTCCGCGTCCACGACATGGCCATCCTGGCGCACGCGCTCGACGAACACTCGCTCCGGCGCGAACGACTTCTCGAGGTCGCCGACGCTGCGGCCGGCCCAGTCCTCCTTCAGCCTGTAGGCTCGGAAGTCCCACTCTCGGTAGGCGGGCACCGGCCCGTCGTCGCGCTCGACGCCGCCCCCGAGCTCCTCCTCCATCTTCTTGCTCTCGGCTGCGACATCAGCGCGGAGCAGCCTGGGACCCATCGTGGTGAGGAACCACACGGAGAGCGTCGTCCCGACGAGGTACGTCACCGCGTACGCCATCGGCAGGTTGTTCAGCAGACGCTTCGTCTCGTCTGGCGGCAGGTTGAGACGAGTGATCGCGTTGCTCGCCGTTCCGATGATCGCCGAGTCGCCGAAGGCGCCAGCCATCATCCCGGCCGCTATACCGGCGTCGAAGCCGAAGATCTTCGCCGTCAGATACGCCGTGAGCAGGCAGGTCACGCAGACGACGACCGCCAGAGCGACCTGCGGCAGCGCGCTCTTCCCCAACCCGCGGAAGAACTGCGGGCCGACCTTGTAGCCGGTCGCGAACAGGAAGAGATCGAAGAACACCGCCTTCACGATTGGCGGCACGTCGATCCCGAGCTGGCCGATCAGCAGACCGGCCAGCAGCGTGCCGACGACATTCCCCAGCTTGAACGAGCCGATCGAGAACCGGCCAACCACGAAGCCCAGCGCGAGCGTGAGGAACAGCGCGAGCTCAGGATTCTCCCGAAGCGACGTGGTGAAGAAGTTCATCGATCGACTCGTTCGCGGCCCCCGTCAGTCGCGCCCCTGCCCCGTCAGCGACTGCGGGTTGAGGATCTCGTCGATCTGCGCGTCCGTGAGGATGTGCTTCTCACGCACGAGCGGGATGATCCCCTCGCCCGTCTTCAGTGCCTCGGCGGCCAGCTCGGTCGCCTTGTCGTAGCCGATCACCGGATTGAGCGCCGTGACGGTGCCAATGCTCGTCTCGAGGTAGTGCTTGCAGACGTCCTCGTTCGCCGTAATCCCCTCCACGCAGTGCACGCGCAGCGTATTGGCGGCGTTCACGAACATCACCTGCGACTCGAACAGCACGGCGGCCATGACGGGCTCGAACGCATTGAGCTGGAGCTGCCCACCTTCGCCGGAAAGCGTCACCACCAGATCGTTCCCGATCACGCGATAGGCGACCATGTTCGTCACCTCGGGAATCACTGGATTCACCTTGCCCGGCATGATCGACGACCCGGGCTGCGTGGCCGGCAGGTTGATCTCGTGCAGCCCGCACCGCGGGCCCGACGACAGCAGCCGCAGGTCGTTGCCGACCTTCGCGAGCTTGATGGCCAGACTCTTCAGCACGGACGAGTAGAGCACGAACGCCTGCGTGTCCTGCGTGGCCTCGACGAGATTCCGCGCCAGCTTGATCCGCATCCCCGTGATCTCGGCCAGATGCGCCGCGCACTTCTGCGCGTAGCCCTCGGGGGCGTTGAGGCCGGTGCCGATCGCCGTGCCACCCATGCTGATCTCGCACAGGACCTTCTCGACGTTCTGCAGCGCCGAGATCTCGTCCTCGAGCGTCTCGGCGAAGGCGACGAACTCCTGGCCGAGCGTCATCGGCACGGCGTCCTGCAATTGCGTCCGCCCCATCTTGAGGATGTGGCCGAACTCCTTCCCCTTCGCGCGGAACGCGGCGATCAGCTCCTTGAACGCCGAGATGACCTCCTGGTTGCCGAGCGCGAGGCCGATGTGGATTCCGGAGGGATAGGAGTCGTTCGTCGATTGCGACCGGTTCACGTGGTCGTGCGGGTCGACGTACTTGTACTCCCCCTTCTTGTGCCCCATGAGCTCGATCGCGCGGTTGGCGATCACCTCGTTGACGTTCATGTTCGTCGAGGTGCCGGCGCCGCCCTGGATCACGTCGAGGATGAACTGGTCGTGCAGCTTGCCGTCGATGATCTCCTTGCAGGCGCCCTCGATGGCCGAAAGGATCTCCTTCGAGAAGCCCCCCGTGTCGAAGTTGGCGCGCGCCGCCGCGAGCTTCACCATCACCAGGCCCTTGATGAAGTTCGGGTAGAGGCGGAGCTGGACGCCGGAGATCTTGAAGTTCTC
>DASVNI010000283.1:0-14089 GCA_036383935.1 Gemmatimonadaceae bacterium
CATCGCGACGAGCATCGTCGCCAGAAGCAGATGCGCGCCCCCGCGCGCGGGTCGGGAGCGCCACCGCTCGGCGCGCCACATCGCCAGCGCAACCAGCCCCCAGCCCACGAGCACGGCGCTCTGGGCCACGCGCCCTTCGGCCCGCGCAACGGCGACACCGAGCGACAACAATGGAAGGAAGAGCGCACTCGCCGGCCAGAGCGGCTGCTCCGGGCGATCGACCCAGAGCGCCGCGTACGTCGTGGCGAGGAGCGCGGCGGAGATGATCGCCACGAGGGCGGCCGGCTGCCCAGGAATCGCGTCCCAACCGAAGAGGACGCCGATGAGCGCCACCGCGAGGAACGACCTGGCGAGCACACCGCGCCACGCAGGCTCGGCGAGGACGAGCGCGCCGAGAGCGAGCACGCCGCCAAAGAGTGGGACCAGAAAAGGTCCGTACCATCCCGCAACACCGGGCAGCCCCGCCGCGGTGAGCTCGTACAGCGCGGCGCCCGCAACGAGCAGGATCGGCGCACGTCGCCAGTCCGGATCGCTCGAGGCGCGGATGCCGCCCAGGAGCACGATCGCTCCGTAGACGAGCAGGACGTCAGGACGCCCCCTGTCCTCGGCGGTGACGAATGGAGCGGAGAGCGCTCCGGCAACGGCGACCGCGAACAGGAACTCACTGTCGTCGTGCGTCGCCAGCACGGCGATCGCGACGGCGACGAGATCCACCACGGCGAGCGCGACCCCTGCAGGCACGATCTGCAGCCGCGGCCCCGCTCCCCACGCCACCACGGAGGTCATCGCGAGGGAAAGCGCGAGCAGCACGTTGCCGTACCGTCGCTCGCCCTTCCGCCTGAACTGCATTCCCGCCGCGGCCACGAAGGCGGTCGCAATGGCGCCGGCAGCGACCCGCAGCTCGGGCGAGATCAGTCCGCGCTGGACTGCCCAGACGACCAGCGTTCCGACGCCGAGCAGGATCACGAACGCTCCCGCCATGAGCGTCCCGTATCGGCCGACCCACGACTCCACCGCGTCGCCGCTGAGCGAGGAGCGATGGACAGCCGGCGGAGTAGCGACCCTCAGCCGATCCACGAGCGAGGGTTGGGGGCGGGTGCCCCCATCCGAGGCAGCATCCCCGGTTCGCGGCGGTGCCGGCTCGATGCGTCGCACCAGACCGCGAAGCTCGGCCAGCTCACCACGCAGCGCCTCGATCTCCGCTTCGAGGGCGGCGAGCCGTGCTTCGTCGCTGCCCGAACGCGGCATCCCGCCATCTCCACCGGCGTTCGTCATCCGGCGAAGTTAGCCCGCGGGCGGACGCGCGCGAGCCCTGCGGGACCATGGGGTCAGAGCTCCGGGGAGCGTGGGGTCAGAGCCCCACAGGGGCACTGACCCCGACTGGGGCTAGAGTCGAGACTCTGACGCCGACCGGGACGGCGAGCGAATCACGCCGCTCTCCATGAGCCGTTTGAGCTTCAGGAGATCCTCTTGGATCTGCCGATCGGGCTCCTCGTCGGTGAAGTGCGCGAGCATCGCGCCGAGTCGGCCAGCGGGAGGCTCATAGTCCATGCGCACGCGCACGACCGTGCCGCGCCCATCCGGCGCATCCGAGAAGTTGACGGCGCCGGCGTTCGCGACATCCGCATCGCGAATGCTCTTCCACGCGATGATCTCGTTCGGCACTTCGTTCACGATCTCGGCGTCCCACTCGACCGTGCGGCCGGCCGGCGCCCTGGCCTCCCAGTGCGACCTGGTGGGCGAGTCGACGCGCACGGAGACGAGATGATCCATGAAGCGCGGAAGGTTCTCGAAGTCCCGCCAGAACGCGAAAAGCTGCTCGCGTGGCCGGTCGATCGTCACGGCTTGCTCGACCAGGATGGCCTTGCGCGCATTCACCGTGGCGGCGCGGCCGGTCACGTCGTCGCGATGCCACGGGGCGAGCACCGCGTCCGCCGAACCGGTGCTCACGCCGAGCGCCTGATAGACGTAGCAATGCCCCGTCGCGCCGCGCGCGATGAAGTACCCACCGAACAGCGCCGTCAGGAGGCCGATCCGGTCGCGCCGGCGAGCACCGAGTCCGACGAGTGCTGCGCCGAGCACCACGGAGCCGATGCGCTCGCCCTTCGCGACGTTGTGTCTGGTGTCCTCGGGGAGCGCAAACGACGACCAATCGACGTCGTCGTTCGTGATCGAGTCAGGAATCGGGCCCGGACCTGCGGTGGCGAGAACCATGGCTGCCTCTCCTGCGAATACGCCGGTAGCGTGTGAGTAGGTCTCGATCAGCGTGCGTCGACTTGCGATATGGTGCCGGAGAGTCGCTGCGCGACGAGCGAGACGTCGTCGGCATTCGCTCCGTTGCCGTCGGATGCGTCGGCCGGCAGACCGCCGCGCGACATCTCGGCGAGCCGCGCCAGCTCTTCGGTGTGACGCCGGTCGTCCTCGTCGCGGCCGCCGCGCGCGAGCGCGATGGCCGCACCGATTGCCAGACCTGCCAGCACGACGGTGCTCGCGCTCACCGGCGGCGGTGGCAGCTCGACCACGCCAGAGCCGTCGGTGATCGCCGGATGATCGCGATAGCGCCCACGCGCAGGACGCGCCCAGACGTCGAAATGCGCCGAGAGTTTGCGCAGACCTTCCTGCAGTCGCTCGCCTCGCAGAGGCGGCCCGTGCCCGGTGATCGTGGCGCCGGGGGCGTAGTCGGCGAGATGCTTGAGCGAGGCGCGCGCCTTGTCCCAGTCGGGGGTGAAGTACATCGGCGGCCCATGGATCTCGGCGCGCTGCGTGAGCGCAGCGACGAGCGACTCCTGCTTCGTCGTCGTGAACGCGTCGCCGGCCACCACGGTGCGATCCGAGTCGCGCACCAGCGAGACGTGTCCCGGGGAGTGGCCGGGAGTCGGGATCCAGCGCCAGCCCGGTGCTCCCGGCACGCTGCCGTCCGCCGGCAGCTCGTGCACGTGACGTCCAAGGTCGATCGGGCGCCGCGGGTAGAGTGCGGACAGCACACTCAACGCTCCACCGCCGACGAGTGGATCGGGAGGCGGATAGGATGACTGCCCAGTGAGGTACGGAAGCTCCAGCTCGTGCGCATACACGGGAACGTCCCACTCGTGCGCGAGCGTGTGCACCGCACCGATGTGATCGAAGTGCCCATGTGTCAGCACGATCGCCGCCGGCCGCGAGCCTTCGCCGAACAGGCGCCTCGCAGCACCGATGATCTTCGAGGCCGAGCCGGGGAGACCGCAGTCCACGAGGATCCAGCTTCGGTTGGTCTCACCCGGTGCGCCGATGAAGCACACGTTGACGATCCGGTCGAGCAGGTAGGAAACCTCGGGCGCCACATACTTCGGCGCGTCGACCTGTCCTTCGCGATGGATGACGGAATCCAGCATGTCCCCTCTCACGTGTGACACGAGCACGCGTAGCAACGGAGTCGGCGCGAGTAGTTCAATGTGCATGCCGTGAACGACGGCTCGCGGGGCACTCACTCAGGGGTTCGGATTCACCTCGTCGTCGCGCTTGGAGCGACGCGTGCGCGGCTTGGCTGACTTGGGCGGTTTGAGCGCTTCGGGCGCCTTGGCTTCCTTGGCCGCTTTGGGTGCCTTGGGCGTTTTGGATGCCTTGGGTGTCTTAGCTGCCTTTGGTGCTTTGGGTGCCGCTTCCCGCTGACGCCGCTTCCGCGCCGCGGGCTTGGCGGGCTTTTCCTCCTGGGCCGACCGCCCCTCCTTCGCCAGCGGGAGTGGCGTCTCTCGCTCCACGGCAACGCGCTTCTCCGCTGAAGGCTCGACACCCTTCTTCGCGGGGGGCAGCTCCGCATCAAGGGACGCGAAGTCGCTCTCGCGACGCCGCAGGTGCTCGACTTCGCCAAGCGCGGCGCGGCGGTCCGCGATGAGACGCCGCTCGATGTCGCGCGCGGTGCGATAGACGCGACGCTGCGAGATGCGACGATTCGAGGTGCGGTCCCAGGCGTCGAGATGGGCGAGCATCTCGTCGAGCGACATCACGCGGCGCGCGCCGTCACTCTCGCGCCGGAAGACGATGTGCGTCCACCCGCGCACGCCGATCGGCCGATGCCAGCTGCCATCCATGTGCACGCGCCGCCCGGACACCGCGTGCCCGAGCACGCGTTCATATCGCGAACGCGGCAGCAGGGTGAGCGGAAAGAGGTCGTCCCAGCGGCAGAGCCGTCCGACGTCCTCGTACGCGGCCGGCCGGTCAGGCAGCTCGAGCAGTGAGGGGGCACGACCGCGCATGACGGCCGCGATGAGCCGCAACGAGAGCGGATCGCCGAGCGCACCGATCGAGCCCCAGAACTGACGCGTCGTACGGCCGGCCATCTCGCGCAGCGAGAGCCGATCGCCACTCGACGTCGTCCACTTCACCGCGTTCACGTCCGCCGTGAAGGGATTCTCCGGGAAACACTCCACGCGTGCGACCCACCCCTTTCGCGAGGTGTGCTTCTTCGGAACGAATCCGCGCACGACGGGAATCCTGTGACTCGCGAGCTCGCTCAGCTCGTAGCTGGGCCATTGCATCACCGCACGCACGATCCCGACGATGAGTGTGGCGGTCGCCGCCATCAGCGCAGCATCGGGGGTGAAGTCCGCCGTGATCTCGATGCGGTTCCCACGCGGGCGAACGCCGATGCCCGTCGAGCGACGGTTGGCAGCGAGCAGCATGACGGGCACGGCGATCACGTGCGTCAACAGATACGCGAGACGCTCGACCGTGCGACGATTGTTCGGCTCGGGCTGCAATTCGAACGAGACGTTGTAGTGCGTGCTGAATCCCACGAGCCGTACGGTGCGCTCGTGCCGATCCTCCCACCCGTCGAGCTCCCTGCGAAGGAAGCCGAGGCTCTCCCACAGCGCGCGCGTGCCGCGCGCGCCGCATCCGCGATCGATCTCGATCATCGGGGTCGCGAGCTCGATGACGCCGGTGTCGAAGTACACCGCCCCGCCCGTCGGCAGGTGATACGACCGGCCCGTGCGATGCACGAGTGGACCACGCACGATGTTGCGCGGCGAGTGAAACACCGCCTCGGGCCGCGCGAGCACGTCGTCGACGACCGTGGCGAATTCGGCCTCGAGGCCGATGGCGGGGAGCGCCCGCGTGCGCACGGCGCCCGGCGCGCCGGCTCCCGTGGTTCGGTACGCGAAGTCGCTCCCTCGTTCCTTCTTCAGTCGGTCCTCGATCGGCATTCCGACTCCTTCTCAGACCGCACGAAGGCGGTCGAGTCCTTCCTCGCCGGCCCGTGTTACAACGGCTCACCAGCGAGCTTCAAGTTGTAGCTCTCGCCCGGCGCCTCCCGCGGCACCGACACGACGTAGCCTAGATCGATGTGCAGATGATCGTCGGTCAACGCGCGTTGATCGCCGAGTGGGCGTGTCCAGACCGTGGGGATCACCTCGTGAGCGAGCGCTGCGAAGCGCCGTATCGTGTCAGGGGTGTCGAGATATGTGTCACCGATTCGATAGATATTGGCCGCGGTGCCCCAGCAGTGCGTGGACGCCGCGCCCGTTCCCTTGTGGCGAGGCGAGCAGTAGCCGCCATTTGCGCCGATGTAGACATACGTGCCCACCGCTTCTCTGAGCTGCTCGAGCGCGAAGGCCAGCAAAATCGTTGCGCACGGGATGTACCGCGGGAAAACACGAAGTGGGGCCGCTTCCCGCACGTCCGTATGGATGAACTCGGAGACGGTGAAGTGGCGTGAGAGATTTGTTGCACGCGCTTCCTCCCACGACGTCACTTCATAGAAGTAGCGTGGCAGCACGCGCGCACGGCCCGCGTGATCACAGAGTGTGCCGCCCGGCAAGAGCACGTCGCGATAGCGACGCTCGAGCCGCCGCCCGTCTACCAGGCGGAGCGGGAAGGTCGCATTGGTGTAACTAGTCGACATCGGTACGGTCTCCGATGAGAGCGGCGTACGCGATGTACGACGCGGCCGCGATCGTCGTCGATCGCCCGGTCGCTGTCGGCTCCCACTCCGTCAGTACGGCAATCGCGTAGGGCTTCCGTCCGGGCAGGTAGACGAGCCCGGCATCATGCGCGACGGTGGAGATGTCTCCCGTCTTGTTCGCGACACGCGCCTCGCGCGGCAAGCCGGCGGGGATCCCACTCCTGAACTGCTGGCGGTGCAGGATGTCCAGCATCTGGCGCGACAGCGCCGGACTGAAGGCGCGCTCCTCTTCGATGAGACGCAACAGCCCGACGAGGCCGAGTGCCGTGACGCGGTTGTTGATCCCGTGCTGATATGCCAACTCGTCCTCCACGCCGCGGCGGAGATCGATCCCCTCGAGTCCGAATCCATCCAGCGTCCGCTGCAACACGTCGATGCCGACGAGATCGAGCAGGAGATTCGTGGCAAGATTGCTGCTCGACGTGATCATCTGATCAGCCAGCTCGGAGACGCGCAGCGTACGGCCGATCTCGCGATGCACCTCGGCGTTGGCGTCGCGATCGCCGCGAATCCGATATGGCGAGCCGTCGTACGCGCTCAGAAAGCGGTTGCGGATGTGGACGCGCGACTGGAGCAGCAGCTCGCCGCGATGGATCGCGCCGTAGACGCCGACCAGCACGGCGAGCTTGATCGTGCTGGCCGCATGGAACCAGCGGTCGCCGTTGTAGTCGAACTCAGTGCCCGACTCGAAATCGGAGATGGCGACGGCGAGCGCGCGAGCACCGACGAGTTGCTCGAGCTCGGCGAATCGCTCGCGGAGGTCGCCGGTGGACCTCAGCGACGGAAGCGGATGACGGTGCGGTGGACGGGTCGCCATGGCGAGCGGTGCCGTCGCAATGCGTGGACCGTTCCCACGGATGGGACCGGCTAACCCCTCAGTTCCACCCCTCTTGCTCCGAGATCCACCGGTGCATCCTCGCCTCGAGGACGTCCAGCGGGATCGCGCCCTGCGACAGGACGGCAGCGTGGAAGTCGCGCACGTCGAAGCGCGGCCCCAGCGCTCGCTCGGCTTCGGCGCGCAACGAAGTGATCGCCAGCTCGCCGCTCTTGTAGGCCAGCGCCTGGCCCGGCATCACGACGTAGCGATCGACCTCGGCGGCGATCTCCTGATCCGACTTCGCGCTGTTCGCTCGGAAGTAGGCGATCGCCTGCTCGCGCGACCAACCCATGTCGTGAATCCCCGTGTCGAGCACGAGGCGGATCGCGCGCCACATCTCGTATGACAGCTGCCCGAACCGAGAGTACGGATCGCGATAGAGCCCGAGGTCGCCACCGAGTCGCTCGGCGTAGAGCGCCCACCCTTCGGTGAAGGCCGTGTAGCCGCCATACCGGCGAAACTCGGGCAGCGCCTCCAGCTCCTGCGAAAGTGCAACCTCCAGATGATGACCTGGTACCAGCTCGTGCGCCGCGAGCGCTTCCATCTCCCAGGTCGGACGCGCATCGAGGCGATACGTGTTGACGTAGAGGATGCCGGGCCGGTGAGCATCCGGAGAGCCGGATTCGTAGTAGGCCGTCGGCTGAGAGGGCGCCGCGTACGAAGGGACCGTCGCGATCTCGTAGGGGAGTCGTGGCGTCCGCCTGAACAACTTCGGGAGCTGTGGATCGATGCGCTGCGCGATCTCGCGATAGCTGCGCACGAGGCTCGCCGAGTCCTTCATGAAGAAGCGAGAGTCGGTGCGCAGCATGGCGACGAACGACGACAGGTCGCCGGTGTATCCCGCCGCGCGCATCGCACTGTCCATCTGCGCGCGGATGCGACGGACTTCCGAGAGTCCGATGCGGTGAATCTCGCGCGGCGTGCGGTCGGTCGTGGTCTCGACCTTCACATGGTACGCATACCACGCACGCCCATCAGGGAGGCCGCTCCAGCCGAGCGTCGTGCGTGTGTTCGGGATGTACGACGTCGTGAGGTACGACTCCAGCCGGTGATACGCCGGCCGCACGCGCTCGGTGTATTCGCGAATCGCCTGTTCCGTCAGCCGCTCGCGATCCGCCTGCGGAATCGTCGAGGGCATGTGCGTGAAGGGGAGGAGCAGTGGGCTCCGCATCGGTGCGTCCGGCACCAGCCCTTCGATCTGTGCCGGCACGTTGCGGAGCGTGACACGCGGCGGCGTGACGCCGATCCGCGCGCCACTGTCGAGCAGCACGAGGGTCTGATCGATCAGGCGCGGAATCCCCGCGAGCCGCGCCACGACGTGCTCGTAATCCGCCGTGGTGACGGTCGGCATTCGCGCGATGACCCCCGACGCGAACTGCGGTCCCTCGCGTTGCGTGACGGCGAGGAGCTCCGAGGGGAATCGCGTGCCCTCGACATTCTCCCGCGCGCCGCGCGCGAACACGTCGAAGCTGAGTTGGTCGGCGTCGTTCAGGCGCGTGCGATCGATCGCTCGCAACACGAGCAGTCGATCGGCCAGCTCTTCGCGCCGACGTCTGATCGCCGCCAGCGAGTAGTCGGTCCACCGACCGTCCTGTCCCGGATAGCCGACGACGGTCGCGAGCTCGGGCGCGTCGACGTTGGTGTACTCCCAGTCGAGCGCGAACAGCGCATGGAGTCGCGCGCTGTCGCTCGTTGCGCGCCGCGCCTCGAGCTCCACGAACCGCGCGTGAAAATCGGGGCGTGGCGCCTCGCTCTGCGCACGCACGTTCACGTTCACCGCGCCGAGCAGCAGCGAGAGTCCAAGGAGTGTGACCGCCGCGTGTCGCGCCGTCACGTCCGCGCTCCGGCGTTCGGTACCGAGGCGCGGGGCACGGTGAGGATGAGCGTCGCACCGCGTCCATCCTCACTCTCGGCCCACAGGTCGCCACCCATGCCGCGCGCCAGGTCGCGGCTGATCGCGAGACCCAGCCCTGCCCCCTCCGAGGGTGTCGTGAGCGAGCGCTCGAGCTGGACGAACGGTTCGAAGATCACTTCCAGCTTGTCCGGCGGAATACCCGGCCCGCTGTCGCGCACCTGGATCTGCACCATTCCCACGTCGTCCGTCTCGACGAGGCGCAACTCCACCTCGCCCCCCGCCGGCGTGAACTTGGCCGCGTTGCCGAGCAGGTTGGTGAGGATCTGGATCAACTTCTCCCGGTCGACGGCGACGTGCAGGTCGGAGCCGCTCCGCCCGTCGGGAAGTCGCGAGACGAGCGTGATGTCCCGCGCCGCGAACTGCGGCTGCACGAGCGACGCGAGATCGGCGAGCACGCTGCTCACGAGCACGGGAGTCACGCGGTATTCCACGCGTCCCGTCTCGATGCGCGTCAGGTTGAGCACGTTGTTGATCAGCCCGAGCAGATGTCGCTGTGCTCGGCCGATGCGCTCCAGCGCCTCGCGCTGCCCGGCAGTGATGGGCCCGTGCAGTCCCATCTCGAGGATCTGCGCGTGCCCCGAGATCGCGTTCAGCGGCGTGCGCAGCTCGTGGCTCATCACCGCGAGGAACTCGCTCTTCGCGCGATTGGCGCGCTCGGCGGCGACGCGAGCCGTCAGCTCGGCACGATGCAGCCGCGCGTTGTCCACCGCGAGCGCAGCGCGGCGCGCGAGCTCCATCGCGAGCGTCAGATCCGCGTCGTCGTAGCGACGCCCGGACTCCGCGGCGATGAGCGTGAGCACGCCGAGCGTTCGCTCGTGTGCGACGAGCGGAACGAGGATCGCCGAGCGGATTCCGACTTCGCGAATGAGGCGGAGGTACTCGGCGTCGACCGCGCTCGCGGCGAGCATCTCGTCGGTGATCTCCGAAGCCAACACCGGCTTCCCGGCACGCAGAACCTGGGCAGCGCCGTTCGGAGAGTTCGGATCGGGCGGATATCGCTTGCTGAGCTCCTGCGCCCACCGGACCTTGTCCGGGTTGGCGTGCGCGAGCGCGACCTGTCGAAGGCCGTCATCCGTCGCGATGTCGACGGTGCACCAGTCGGCGAGCTCGGGGACCACGAGGCGCGCGAGGTCGGCGAGCGTCTGCTCATAGTCGAGCGAGGTGCTCAGGACGTCGCTGGCACGCGCGAGATAGCGCGCCGCTTCCTCGGCGCGCTTTCGTTCGGTGATGTCGCGCCACTGCGTGGCGAGGCCGCCATCGGGAAGCGGATAGCAGTAGAGCGACGACCAACGCGTACCGTCCGACGTCCGGGTCTCGAACGCGATGGGAACGCGCTCTCGCGCCGCTCTGCGCATCAGCGTTTCGGTCTTGCTGCCCACGAGCTGCGGAAAGACTTCCCACACGACCCGGCCGATCAACTCGTCGTGCGTGTGTCCCGACGCGCCGAGTGTCTCCGCGGCGCTTGCGTTGATGTATCGAAAGCGCCAATCGACGTCCTGCACGACGAACGGATCGGCGATGCTCTCGAGGATGCCGCGCGCGAACTGGTCGGAGCTCTCCGCTGCCGCCCGAGCAGACTCCGCCTCCCTGAGGGTCTCCTCGAGCCGCTCGGCCGTCAGCTCGATCTCCTCGGCGAGGTCCTGCGCCTGCTGCGTCTGAAGCTCGAGCTCGAGCGTCTGCTCCTGGAGCTGGTGATTCAGCGCGTCCAGCTCTGCCGAGCGGACCTCGGCTGCTTCGCGCGCGGCTTGCTCGGCGGCGAGGCGAACTGCCTGTGCCTCCGCGGCGCGGCGCTCCGTGAGATCGCGCGTGACCTTCGCGAATCCCACCACCCGCTGCTGATCGTCACGGAGGGCGGTGACGACGACGTTCGCCCAGAAGCGCGTGCCGTCCTTTCGGACGCGCCAGCCTTCGTCCTCGAATCGGCCGTCGCGCGCCGCGCCAATCAGCTCCGCGCGCGGCTTCCCCGCCTCCACCTCCTCCGCGGAATAGAAGACCGAGAAGTGCCGCCCGATGATCTCGGACGCCTCATAGCCCTTCAGGTGGGCGGCGCCCGCGTTCCACGTGAGCACGTGTCCGTCGGCGTCCAACGCGAAGATCGCGTAGTCGCGGACGGTCGCCACGAGCAGCCGATAGAGCTCGGCCGAGTCGTCGGGTCGGCCGGCACGTAGACGGTCTTTTTCGGCCTGTCCTTCGGCGAAGGAGGTCATCGCGCGGGTACGAGCCCGCGTCGCGAGAGAGCGGCGGGTGCTTGAATCCGGGCCAGCGAACGCACGGGAAATCCTGAGGAGGGAACTGCGATCCACGATGATAGACGAGCCACACACCACACGCCAGATGTTCCCGGCTGGCTGACGCGAGGGACACTCGATATTCTCGGCCGATGCACGCCACTTCTTCATCTCGCCGGCGCTCCCCTGCCGACCTCGTGGCCCTGGACTGGGGCTCGTCCTCCCTGCGAGCCTACCTGCTCGGCGAGGGCGGGCAGATCCTCGACCGACGCTCCGAGCCCTGGGGGATCCTCCAGCTCCCGGAGGGGGATTTCCGGGGCGCGTTCGACCGGATCACCGCCGGCTGGTCGAGCGCGTCGGCTCCGGTCCCGGCGATCGCCTCCGGGATGGTCGGAAGTGCCCAAGGCTGGATCGAAGCAGCGTACGTCGACCTCCCTGCCGGGGCGGAGCAGCTCGCGCGTGGGCTGGCGCCGGTGCCGGACACGCCCCTGCGCATCGTCCCGGGCATCGCCCAGCGCGGATCGTCGCCCGATGTGATGCGGGGCGAGGAGACGCAGATCGTCGGTGCGCTCACCGCGAAGCCGGAGCTCGGCGACGCTCTCGTGGTGCTCCCGGGCACGCACAGCAAGTGGGTGCGCCTGTCAGCCGGCAGGGTCCGCGAGTTCACCACCTATATGACTGGGGAGCTGTTCGCCGTGCTGCGCGCGCATTCCATCCTCGGGCGACTGGCGCCGGTGGGCACCGGAGACTCCGGAGCGGGAGACGCTGCATTCGCGCGAGGCGTGCTCGCGGCGCAACGGTCGGCCGGCGGCCTCGCACCCCTGCTCTTCTCGGCGCGCGCCTCGGTGCTCGTTGGCGATCTCCCCGCCGCGTCGAGCCTGGAATTTCTGTCCGGCCTCCTGATCGGCGACGAGTTGCGCGCGGGGCTCGCGGCGGGCCAGGCGCCGGCGGCGCTCATCGGCGACCCGGCGCTGTGCGCGCGTTATGTCGCGGCGCTCGAGCAACTCGGGATCAGCGATGTGCCCATCCTGGCCGACGCCGCGCCGGCCGGATTGTGGGCTATCGCCCAGCACGCTTCCCGTTGATCGCAACGGGAACCGGGGTCATCGCGTAGTACAAAGTCCGGCCGAACGAATTTGTCAGGCCGGTTGCCCAACGTGATGTCGCCGCGCATTCTCATCGATCCTTCGGGATTCGATCGCTCCTCGTTGCCCGCACGTCCTTCCTCACCGCTGCCCAACGACCCATGAGCACTTCACGTCGCACATTCCTCAAGACCTCGGCGCTGGCTGCCGCCGGCGCAATGCTCCCCGCCCGTTCCTGGGGCCAGGTGCTTGGCTCCAACGACGACCTCCGCGTCGCCGTGATCGGCCTGAACGGACGAGGCCAGAACCATCTCTCGAGCCTGTCGAAGATTCAGGGAGTTCGAGTCGTCGCCCTGTGCGATCCCGACACGGCGGTGCTGGATCGCGTGAAGGGGAAGGTCAACGGCGGCGACGTGAAGCTCTACACGGACATCCGTGAGCTTCTCAACAGCAAGGACGTCGACGCGGTCACCATCGCGACGCCGAACCACTGGCACTCGCTCGCCGGCATCTGGGCGATGCAGAACGGGAAGGACGTGTACGTCGAGAAGCCGGTGTCCCACAACGTGTGGGAAGGCCGCCAGCTCGTGAACGCGGCCAAGAAGTACAACAAGGTCGTGCAGGCCGGCACGCAGATCCGCTCGGGCGAGGGGCTGCGCGAGGCGGTGCAGTGGATCCAGGCCGGAAACCTCGGCAAGATCACGGCGGCCCGCGGCTTCTGCTACAAGCGGCGTGACAGCATCGGCAAGACGACCGGCCCGCAGCCCGTCCCCGCGACGGTGAACTACGACCTCTGGACGGGTCCCGCCGCGCTCGTCGCGCCGCATCGCAACAACCCGCGCAACGGCCCGATCCACTACGACTGGCACTGGGTCTACCTGTACGGCAATGGCGACGTGGGCAACCAGGGCATCCACCAGATGGACGTCGCCCGCTGGTTCCTCGGTGAGTCCGGGCTGCCGCGCCACACGCTCAGCATCGGCGGCCGCCTCGGTTACATCGATGACGGCGACACGCCGAACACGCAGGTCGTCATCCACGACTACGCCACCGCACCGCTGATCTTCGAGGTGCGCGGTCTGCCGAAGAAGGCGGGGATCAAGGGCACGGGTGGCGATCCCGCGCTGAATCAGGGCGGCGGCGGCAGCGGCATGGACAACTACCGTGGCGTCGACATCGGCAACGTGATCGACTGCGAGGGTGGTAGCCTCATCACGACGCAGTACTTCACCGCCACGGCGTACGACAAGTCGGGGAAGGTCGTGAAGGAGTTCCGTGGCACCGACCGCCACATGCAGAACTTCGTCGACGTCGTGCGCAGCAGAAAGACCGAGGAGCTGTACGGACCGATCGAGGAGGGGAACACCTCGAGCGCGCTCTGCCACCTCGGCAACATCTCGCACCAGATCGGCGCCGGTACGGGCCCGGACAAGATCGCCTCGAGCATCAAGTCCGACGCGAAGCTCAGCGAGGCGTACGGCCGCATGGTCGAGCACCTGCACGCGAACAACGTCGATCTGAACGCAACGCCGCTCACGCTGGGCGTTCCGCTCATCGTCGACGCCAAGAACGAGCGCTTCACCGGTGCCGGATCCGACCGGGCGAACAAGCTGCTGACGGCGGAGTACCGCGCGCCGTTCACGGTGCCGACGATCGCCTGAGGCACGACGCGTTGCCCGAGCGGGCACGCGAGACCGAAACCTCGCCACGCGCATGGAGACGATCGCCGTCTCCATGCGCGTGGCGCATCGGGGACGCCGCAGCTCCGATGTCCCACCTCGCGCGATGATCCAACCCTACCTGGACCGCCTGCCACTCGTCGCGATCCTTCGCGGCGTGACACCGGACGAAGTAGTCCCCATCGGCAAGGCGCTCGTGAGCGCGGGCTTCGTCATGATCGAAGTCCCCTTCAATTCTCCGGAACCGCTCGACAGCATCCGACGGCTGAGCGAGCGATTCGGCGACGAGATCCTCATCGGCGCGGGGACCGTCACCAGCGCGCGACAGGTGGACGACGTCGCGCGCTCCGGCGGCCGGCTCATCGTG
>DASVNI010000284.1:0-9140 GCA_036383935.1 Gemmatimonadaceae bacterium
AGTGCTCGAGCTGCCGCTCGATGTCGGTGAGCAGCGCGCTCGCACCGAAGCGGAACAGATCCGGCTTGAGCCAGCGGTTCCCGAGCTCCTCCTTCATGAGGTAGAGGTACTCCAGCGCGTTCTTGGCGCTGCGAATCCCGCCCGCCGGCTTGTACCCAACCGCATAGCCCGTGGCCTGATGGTACTCGCGGATCATCCGCACCATCACGAGGCTGAATGGAAGCGTCGCGTTGATCCCTTCCTTGCCCGTGCTGGTCTTGATGAAGTCCGCACCGGCCATCATCGCGACCATGCTCGCGCGCGCGACGTTGCCGAGCGTCGCCAGCTCGCCGGTGGCGAGAATGGCTTTCATGTGCGACTCGCCGCACGCCTCGCGGAACATGCGCACCTCGTCGTACAGCGCTTGCCAGTTGCCGGTGAGCACGTGGCCGCGCGTGATGACGATGTCGATCTCCTGCGCGCCCGCCGCGACCGACGCGCGGATCTCGCGCACACGCTCCTCGAGGGGGCTGAGGCCGGCAGGAAACCCGGTGCTCACGGCGGCCACCGGAATCCCCGTCCCGCGCAGCGCCTCGACGGCGGTCGGGACGAGCGCGTGGTAGACGCACACCGCGCCGGTCGTCAGATGCAGGTCGGCGACGCCGAGCGCCTCGACGAGATCCTGACGGAGCGGATGCGCCGCCTTGGCGCACAGCCGCCGGACGTTGCCGGGCGTGTCGTCGCCGGCGAGCGTGGTGAGGTCGATCAGCGTGATCGCCCGGAGCAGCCACGCCGCCTGCCACTCCTTCTTGACGGTCCGGCGCGTGGGGATGGTGGCGGCGCGTCGTTCGACGGCGCTGCGATTCACGCGGAGGGCGCGGATGATGTCGAGGTCGAGCGCGGTCCCCGGATTCCGCTCGACGTGGTCGTCGGTGAGACGCGGACGCGCGCGCTCCTCGCGCGCGGAACGGTCGGAGGTGGCGAGCCGGAGCGCCGGTTCGGTCTTGGCCTGCATGGGATCCCGGTCGGGAGGTGATGCGTGCGGTATACGTCGCCGCGGAGGGAAGATAGGGTGGGCGCCCGTACCATGTCGACGGGGCGGTCCCGGATCGATACTGTGGGGGCATGGCGTACCCACACGCAGCCCCCGATGCGGGCCAGCCCCCGATCGACTCCGCGATGACGCTGGACTTCCGGTACTACTTCGACACCGCCTGCGACGGCATGATCGTCTTCGACGCGTCGCGGCGCGTGCGCACGGCCAACACCGCCTTCGCCACGCTCGTCGGCCAGCCGGTCGAGACGCTGGCGGGGAAGCACTTCGAAGAGCTCACGGAGCAGTCCGATCGCCCGGGGCATTCGTCGCCCGTGCAGGAGCTGGCGACGCTCGGCTCCGTCATCTCGATGCACCGCGTCCGCACGACGGACGGCGAGCCGATCGACGTCGAGATCTCCTCGACGCTGCTGCCGGACGGCGGCACCTTCTCCGTGGTCCGCGACGCACGCCGACGCGTCGAGTGGACCGCGCCTCGCACCTCCGGCCCGCGGCGCGCCGTGCCGCAGCCCGAGCCGACCCAGGCGGCGCGCGACTTCCGGCTGCTGTTCGACGCCACGCCGCTTCCCACCTGGGTCTATGATGCCGAGACGCTGCGCTTCATCGCCGTCAATCGCGCGGCGGTGGAGCACTACGGCTACTCGGAGGCCGAGCTCCTCGAGCACACGATCCTCGTCATGCGGCCGCCCGAAGACGCCGAGCGCGTCCTGAGCTTCGTGCACGACGCGCCGGGCTACGCGCGCGTCGCCAACTTCCGTCATCGTCGGAAGGACGACACGCTCATCGACGTCGAGACGATCTCGTACGGCTTCGAGCTCGACGGCCGGAAGGTGCGCATCGTGGTGGTCAACGACGTCACCGAGCAGCTCCAGCTCCGCGAGCAGCAGGAACAGCTCCAGGCGCAGATCCTCCTCGCGCGGAAGATGGAGGCGGTGGGGCGTTTCGCGGGCGGCGTCGCACACGACGTCAACAACCTCCTCAGCGTGATCCTTGGCGCGGCCGAGACGCTCGGCAAGGCGCTCGCGAGCTACGATCCGCTCCAGGAAGAGGTGGCCGACATCCGCGATGCCGTCGAACGCGGTGCCGCGCTCACCCGTCAACTGCTGATCTTCGGCCGAAAGGAGCTGCGCGCGCCCGGCTTGCTCGACGTCAATCAGGTCGTGGCCGGCGTCGAGCGGTTGCTCATGCGCGTGCTCGGCAACGCGGTGCGCATCGAGCTGCGTCGCGACGTGAACGTCGCCCCCGTCGTCGCCGACGCGAGCCAGATCGAGCAGGTGCTCGTGAACCTGGCCGTCAACTCACGCGACGCCATGCTGCGCGGCGGTACGCTCACGATCCGCACCGGCGAGACGACGCTCGACTTCACGGCCGCGGCGATCCTCGACGTCGCTCCCGGATCGTACGTGACGATCGACGTGGAGGACACCGGGACCGGCATGGACGAGACGACGCGCACACATGCGTTCGAGCCCTTCTTCACGACGAAGGGGCCGGCGCAGGGCGCGGGACTCGGCCTCGCGATGGTGTACGGCATCGTGCGGCAGTCGGGCGGCGCCATCGATCTGCAGAGCACTCCCGGCGCTGGAACGCGCGTGCGCATTCTCCTGCCGCGCGGTGAAGCGGGCGGCGTCCCGCGGCCGGAGTCGGCGCAGTCGTCCAGTCGTGGGCTCGTGCTGCTCGTCGAGGACGAGCCGCGCGTGCGCACGCAGGCGCGGCGTCTGCTGCAGCGTGCCGGTTACGACGTGCTCGAGGCGACCGACGGCGCGCAGGGTTCGCGCATCTTCGACGAGCGTCGCGCCGACGTCACGGTCGTCGTCACCGACGTGGTGATGCCGATCGCCGGTGGCCTCGAGATGGTGTCGAGCCTGCGCGCGCATCGGCCCATGCTGCCCGTGGTCTTCGTGAGCGGCTATACGGCGGAGGATCAGGATCTCCCACTGGATGAGCGCACCACCTTCCTCACCAAGCCATACACGATCGACGCCCTGTGCGGCGCGATCGGTTCCGTGGTGCCGACCTGAGCCACGCACGGTCGATTGCCGACCGGCGCGCGACTAACTTGTAGCTATGAGCTGGACACCCGACGAGCCGCCCGACGACGAGCAGGACGATTCGCCCGACGAATTGCCCGACGAATCGTCGGATCAGAGCGCGCCCGAGCCGCACGGCCCGTACACGCGTGAGAACCCACTGACCTTCCTCGTTCCGGAGCCGATCCTGCTCCGCATCGAGCGCGTCGAGAAGCCGGGTGCGGCGCCCGGCGAGCAACCCGTCGCGTTCACGCGCGCGGGACCGGATGAGGTCCTGCTCGCCGTCAACGCCTATCCGGCGCCGCTGGTGGACGCCTTCTTCGCCAGCGATGCCTTCGGCGAGCCGGTCATCGTCGTTGGCGCCGCGTGGGAGGAGGACGGTGGTGTGCGCGGAGAGCTTTCTGCGCTCCTCCCCGAGCGTACCATGCGGGCGATCCAGGACACCGTGTCGCCCGAAGACGAGGAGGACGAGGCGGAGCCGTGGGCCGCGTCGGCCACCCTCGGCGGCACCTCGTACGAGGAGGCCGTTGGCGAGGACGACGAAGACGAGGACGAGGAGGAGGACGACGATGCGGAGCCCCATTTCCCGCTCGTGATCGGTGCCGTGCTCCGCTTCCCGGAGAACCGGAAGTATCCGAGCGATTTCGAGCTCGAGGTCGACGACCTCATGCGTTCCATCCTCGAGGGGCGTGCGATGGATGCGCGGCAGAAGCAGATCGACAATCTGCTCGGCGGGCTGTAGCGGGGGCTTCGCGTCAAGCTCAGCTCGCCCCTGCGGCACGAACCTTTCTGAGACATTTGTCGACCGCGATGGCGCAGAGGCCGTCGCCCTTTCCAGCGCAGCTTGCAGGTGTTCTGGTGTCCTGGAGTGTCGACACACACGGCCATGTGTTCCCCGCCCATGGCGGCGGGGCAACCGATGAAGATGATGCTCACGTCGTCGTCGATCGGGACGGCGTCGAGTGGATGGTGAGAGAGGTGGCCACGCCGCAGTCGTGGGCCCGTGCCTCGCACTGTCTCGTCCTGAGCTCGCGAGACTGCGTCCGGCGCATCTGGGCCTTCCCGGCCCACTGGCGCGCTCTCGACGCCGATGCGCTCCTCCGGCTCGGCAGCGCCGACTAGTTCGCACGGAAACCGGCGCGAAGCGCGGTTCGTACGGTGGCACGTCCTCCAGTCGGAGTCCGTGCCTCCATGCGCAAGACGCTCAAGGTTCTGTTCTACTCGGCGCTGGTCCTATTCGTCGGCGTGCCCGTCGCGTTCGCCCTGTTCGTGGCGGCGATGGCGATGTTCGGCGTCGTCATCGGCGTCGGATTCGGCATCCTCGGTCTGCTGCTCACGGCCCTCAAGTTCGCCCTGATGGTCGTGCTCCCGATCGCGCTCCTCGTCTGGGTCGTCAAGCGGCTGCTCGCTCCCGAGCGCACGTACTAGCGTCCCATCGGTCGGCGCAGGGTCGCGTCCGGCACGCGTGTCGCTGAGGGTGAATATCCCTTTCGGCGGCTGGCGCCGCCGCACCCTCGCTGCGCAGATTTTGCGCGCGCCCCTGCCACTCGAACGCCGACCTGCTTCACCAATGCAAACGCTGCGCTGCCTCTCGCTCGCTTCGCTCATTCCCCTCGCTCTCGCCGCGGCGTGCGGTGGATCGAACCCGCCGCCGCGCACCGACAACCCGCCGTCAGAGGGACCCGGTCGCACCGGAATGCGTGGCGACTCCATGAGGGTCCGGCGCAATTCGGTGATCGAGAACAACCGCCCTGACGCCAGTGGCAGGGGAGGGTTGCTCGTCGTGGCCAATCAGCAGGGCGCGAGCGCGACGATCCTCGATGCCTCGAACCTCTCGACCATCGCGACGGTCCCGGTCGGCACCGGGCCGCACGAAGTCGCGATGTCGCTCAACGGTCGGTGGGCGGTCGTCACCAACTACGGCGACCAGACCGCACCGGGCAACACGCTCAGCGTGATCGATCTCTACGACCAGACGCCGCACGTCGTGCGCACGATCGATCTCGGCGAGTACGCGCGGCCCCATGGCGCCGTGTTCGTGAAGGAGGGCACCAAGCTGCTCGTCACGAGCGAGACGTCGGGGAAGTTGCTCCTCGTCGACTTCATCAGCGGTCGCGTCGACACCGCGATGGCGACGAACGGCAAGGGATCGCACCTGGTGACCGCGCAGCGCGATGGCCGCCGCGCCTGGACCTCGAACATCAACGACGGCACCGTCACCGAGTTCGACATCGACACGCGGAACACCAAGCGCACCTACAAGGTCGCGCCAGACGACGAGTCGATCGCGGCCACGCCGGGCGGCGTACAGGTCTGGGTCGGGAGCAACTCGGGGAAGACGGTCACCGTCGTCAACGCAGCCGACGCGACGATTCTCGACACCCTCAAAGGATTCGGCCGGCCGTACCGCGTCGGCATCTCGCGCACCGGACGCAGCATCGCCGTGGTCAGTGACCCCGACTCGAACCGCATCTTTCTGTTCGATGTCGCATCGCGCCGGGAGCTCGCCCGGATCGACCTCGCCACGGAGAAGGGCATCGGCGAACCGGCGACGAAGGCGCTCCCCGAGGGGATCGCCTTCGACCCGATCTTCGACTTCGTCTACGTCACCCTCCACGGCACCAACCAGGTGGTCGCGATCGACCTGAATTCGCGGAAGGTGGCCGGCTTCGGCGCCGTGGGCACCGGTCCGGACGGGATCGCGTACTCGCCCTACATGCGCCGCTAGTCGCGGAAGCTCAGGCGGCGCCGATCGCCTCGAGCCACTCGACCGCCGGCTTCCAGCTCTCGTAGTCCTGGAGCAGGACGGTGAGGAAGTAGGTCACGACCTCGTCGACGGTATACGCCCGGGCGAGGTCGTCGGCGGCGGCACGGAACCGCTCGGGCTCGACCTCGATCGGCCCGTTGGCTTCCGTGTCGATCCGCCCCTCCTCGTGCTTCACCCCCACCGAGTCGAGGAACGCCGCCATCATCGGCCGGCGGGTTCCGAGGTGCAGGTCCACGAGGTACGCGCTGAGGAGCTGGACGTCGTCCAGGGGGAGCCGAGCTGCCTCCTGTACCAGCTTCTGGCGCGGCCACGTCGCGACCGTTTGCGGGCGAAACTTGAGCGCCCCCGCGACGGCTGTCCGCGTGGTCGTCTTCACCCACCCGTTCTCGTCGTCCGCGAGCGACGCCGTGACGGCGGCAGCGCGCTCCTCGGGAGTGAGCGCCTTCCAGAGCTTGCGCACGGTGGTCGATCGAGGCGCCGCGGCGAGGGCGGCGAGGGCAGGTCGGAGTGAAGTCGTCGGCATGAGGCGAAGCTAATCGCCCTCCACCGAGCCGAGAACGGCGCCCCACTCGTGGTCGAATTGGACGAGCTCGCTCCGGGGTCCGGGACTTGCACCCCGTGTCGCCTCCCGGTCTCACGCGACGTCACATCTGTCGCGCGGCGGGCACGCCGCTCAGGCGCTCGATACCACGCTCACCCACTCGACCACTCGTGCCCGAGGCTTCCGCCAATCGTCTCATAGCCGTCATCGACGAGCGATTCGACGACCTGCTGCGCAACTGGATCGCCGATCAGCTGGCGGCACTCCGGCGCGGCCAGATCGCCGAGAACGACCTACGTGTCCAGTGCACGGAGCTGCTCCAGCTCATCCGGCGCGCGCTCGTCAGCGGTGCGCCGCTGGATCTCGAGGCACAGGCCTGGTCCGGGGCGCGCGACCTCCTGGCACGGATCTCAGTGAGTCGCGCCCAGCAGGGCTTCACGCCGAGCGAGACGGCGACCTTCGTCCTCTCGCTCAAGCGGCCGCTCTTCGGCGTCCTGCACACCGAATCGAAGGACGCCGATTCGCTCGCCGACGACATCTGGACGGCCACGCTGTTGCTCGACCAGCTCGCCCTGCACACCACCGAGGTCTACATCCGCGCACGCCAGGAGCTCATCTCGCGGCAGCAGCAGGACATGCTCGAGCTCTCGACGCCGGTCGTGAAGCTCTGGGACGGGGTGCTCGCGCTCCCGATGATCGGCACGCTCGACAGCTCGCGCACGCAGGTCGTGATGGAGACACTGCTGCAACGCATCGTCGAGACGGGGTCCGACGTCGCGATCCTCGACATCACCGGCGTACCGACGGTGGACACGCTCACCGCGCAGCATCTGCTGAAGACGGTGACGGCCGCGCGGCTCATGGGCGCCGAGTGCATCATCAGCGGCATCCGTCCACAGATCGCGCAGACGATCGTGCATCTCGGCGTCGATCTCGGCGACGTGATCACCAAGGCGACGCTCGCCGACGCGTTCAAGCTCGCGCTATCGCGGCTCGGGCTCACGGTCGCGCGGCAGCGAGTCGCGCCGTCGGCCGCGCCCGCGTCTGCACCGACGGCCGACTGAGGAGCGCCGTGGACCGCATTCCGATCCTCCGGATGGGTCCAGTGCTCCTGGTCTCGATCCAGGTGGACATGCACGACCAGCTCGCGCTGGGGCTGCAGGACGACCTCTCGAATGCCATCACGGCGCACGGAACGAAGGGCGTCCTGATCGACATCAGCGCGGTGAGCGTCGTGGACTCGTTCATGGGGCGCATGCTCGCGAACATCGCCGGCGTCGCCCGCGTGCTCGATGCGATCACCGTCGTGGTCGGCATGCAGCCGGCGGTCGCGATCACGCTCGTCGAGCTCGGGCTCTCGCTCGAAGGCGTGCGTACCGCGCTGAACGTGGAGAAGGGCATGGCGCACCTGCAGGCCGTCGTCGCGTCCGCGGGCGCGCTCTCCCACTCGACCGACGATGCTGACGGCGCGGACTGAGCAGCTTCCCGTGCGCGAGCAGCACGACATCGTCAGCGTGCGACAGGTGGTGCGAAGCTGGTGTCTCGCCCTCGGCCTCGGCCTCGTCGATCTCACGAAGATCGTCACGGCGGCGAGCGAGATTGCGCGCAACACCGTGGACTACGGCGGCGGCGGAACGCTCATGCTCGAGGAGTTGCGCGACGGGCTGCGGGTGGGGGTCCGACTGGTGTTCGAGGACCAGGGCCCGGGCATTGCCGACATCGAGCGCGCGCTCGCAGACGGGTACTCCACCGGCACCGGGATGGGACTCGGCCTCGGCGGTACGCGACGACTCGTCGACGAATTCGACATCTCCTCGACTCCGGGTGTTGGCACGCGCGTGGCCATCACCAAGTGGAAGATGCGGTGAGCATCTCGACTGTCTCGTATTCACCGGCGCACGGCGGGCCGGTGACGCAGCGCATCGCCGTCGACGACCTCAGTCATGTCGGTGCGGCGCGCCGCGCGGCGGACGGGGTCGCGCGTGCGTGTCAGCTCGACGAGAACCAATGCGGTGCCGCCAGTCTCATCGCCACGGAAGCCGCGACGAATCTGGCGCGCCACGCGCGCGACGGCGTGCTCTTCGTACAGAGCACCGAACCTTTCGGTGTGAAGGGCGTCGAAGTCGTCGCCGTCGATAAAGGGCCGGGCATGTACGACGTCGAGCAGGCGTTCGCCGACGGCTATTCCACCGGCACCACGCCTGGGACGGGGCTCGGCGCCATTCGCCGGCAGGCGGACGAGCTCGACATCTACTCCGCGCCGGGGCAGGGAACGATCCTCGTCGCGCGCGTCTCCGCGGTACCGGAGCGCACGGCACCACGGCGCCAGCTGCTGGACGTCGGCGCGATCTGTCTTCCCATGGCCGGCGAGATGGCGTGCGGCGATGGCTGGGCAGTGGTGCAGAGCCCCGACCGCGCCGCGATTCTACTGGTCGACGGACTCGGACACGGAGCGAGCGCAGCCGAAGCTGCCGATGCCGCCATCGCCAGTTTCCGCACCGCGTCGGGCGGCGCGCCGGCCGAGATCGTCGCGACACTCCATCAGTCGCTGCGTTCGACGCGTGGTGCCGCGCTCGCGGTGGCGGAAGTCACCCCCGCGGCCGAGGGCGCGACGATTCGCTACTGCGGCGTCGGCAACACGTCCGCGCTGCTCGTCGGTGCCGTCGACGCGGCGCGGGCGCTCCCCTCCATGAACGGCACCGCCGGCTTGCAGGTGCGTGCAATGCACGAGGTCACGGTGCCATGGACGCGCGGCAGCGTGCTGGTGCT
>DASVNI010000285.1:0-8995 GCA_036383935.1 Gemmatimonadaceae bacterium
CATCGTCGCCGCGACGATCGCCGCTACGATCAGTCCCACGAGCCCGTTCGGCATGTGCTCGAGGATGAACGTCGGGAAGATCTGGTCGGTCGAGGGGAAGATCCGGCCCTGATAGAACGCCCAGAGGCCGAGCCCGATGCAGAGGAAGAGGAAGAACTGGCCGAACACCACGAAGCCTGAGCCGATGATCGCTCGCTGGCCGTCCTTCAGCGTGCGCGACGACATCAGCCGCTGGACGATGAGCTGATCCGTACCGTGCGACGCCATGGCGAGGAACGCACCGCCGATCAACCCCGCCCACACCGTCTCCGGATTGGACAACGTCCACGAGAAGTCGAGCACTCGCGTCTTCCCCGCCGCGCTCGCGCTCGACCAGATGGCCGACCAGCCGCCTGGAGCGAGATGTCCGAGAATGATCAGCGCCGCGGCGCCGCCGCTGAGATAGATCCCCGCCTGCAGCAGCTCGGTCCACACCACCGCCTTCATGCCGCCCTTGTACGTGTAGAGGACGGTGAGCATACCGAGCAGGAGGACGGCCATCGGCATCACGAACGCCTTGTTCGTCACCGACGGACCGATGATCAGCGCGACCGGAATGGCGGTGGCGAAGACGCGTACCGAGTCGGCGAGCGCTCGCGTCACCATGAACACGATCGACGCGAACCGGCGCGTCGCCAGGCCGAAGCGCGTCTCGAGCAACGCGTAGGCGGTCACGAGATTGCCCGCGAAGTAGCGGGGCAGGAGGACCCCCGCGACGACGAACCGTCCGATGATGTAGCCGGCGACGATCTGCAGGAATCCCAGATCGCCGGAGCCGGCCGTGCTGCCGTACGACAACCCCGGCGTGCTGATGAACGTCAGCGCACTCGTCTCGCTGGCGACGATCGAGAACATCACCGCCCACCAGGGAATGGCGCGGTCGGCGACGAAGTAGTCGTTCGAGTCGCGCTGCGTGCGACCGACGTACAGACCCAGCGCCGTCGTGCCGGCCAGATACAACACCAGCACGACGGCGTCCAGCGCTGTGAAGCGCGTCATCGTCTTTGGCTATTCGACGACGTACGCTTCCATCGCGAAATACTCCGCGAGGCCGAGACGGTCGAGCTGCGCGGCGGTGTCCCTGTTCCGCGCGTCGACGCGCTGCCAGAACTCGCGGTCGTCCTGGCCCGGGAAGGGTGCGGAGTCCTTCTGGGACTGATGCTTGAAGATCGCCTGGATCTTCTTCCGCAGCTCCTCCTGCGACATCGGCACGAGCCACGTCGCATCCGTCACCGGCCACTCCTGCCACGCGCCGCGATACAGCCACACTTCGGGGCGCGGGAAGGTGATCTCCTTGAGCGCCAGATCGATCGCTTCCTTGCACATCCGGTGCGTGCCGTGCGGATCGGAGAGATCGCCCGCCACGAAGATGATCTCCGGCTTGTAGTCCTCGAGCAGATCCCGCACGATCGCCACATCCGCCGGACCGATGGGATCCTTCTTCACCTTGCCGGTCTGATAGAAGGGCAGGTTGAGGAACCGCGCGTTGTCCCGCGTCAGCCCCATCACCTCGATGCCGCCTACTGCCTCGGCCTCACGGATGATGCGCTTGATGTCCTGCACCTCGGGGATGTCGACGTCGCCGGGATGCTTCGAGTCGAGGAAGCCGTAGACCTTGTCGGCCAGCGTCTCGACCACCGAGCCGCCGATGCCGCGGTCGTGATCGAGGCGTCGCAGGAAGTCCACGTACTTCCTCACATCGTGATCGAACACGGCGATGTTGCCGCTCGTCATGTAGGCGACGAGCATCTCGTTGCCGTTCTCGACGAACTTGCGGAGGATGCCGCCCATCGAGATCACGTCGTCGTCGGGATGTGGCGAGAAGCAGATCGTGCGACGGCCCTTCGGCAGCTTGCTCTTGCCGCGGATTTTCGCGCCGAGGGCGTTGAACACCTCGCCGTTCACGGCACCGGGCGACCCGAACCGCGCGACGAGCGACGACATCCCCCGCTCGGCGTAGTCGCGCTGGGTGAGCTTGAGGATGGCGCGATGCGACTCCAGCGAGAGCCAGGTGACGGCGCGCAGCATCAGCTCGGGGGTCCACTGCACTTCATCGAGCAGCCACGGCGTGGCGATGCGCGTCAGGTCCGCGCCGGCCGCGCGATCGACGTAGAACGTCGTGTTCGGATGGCGCTGCAGGAACGTCGCGGCGACCTCGAGGTTGATCTCTCCCTCGACCGCGCGGCGTACGATCGACGCCTTGTGCTCGCCCGTCGCGAGGATCGCGATCTCGCGCGCCTCGAGGATCGTGGCGACACCCATCGTGATCGCCTCCTTCGGCACGAACTCCTCGCCGAAGAAGTCGGCTGCCGCATCTCGGCGCGTCACCGCGTCGAGGTGGACGAGACGTGTGCGGCTGTCCGCGCCGGAGCCCGGCTCGTTGAAGCCGATGTGGCCCGTCTTGCCGACGCCGAGGAGCTGGAAGTCGATCCCGCCCGCGTGCTTGATGTCGCGCTCGTACTCCTTGCAGTACGCCTCCACCTGGTCCTTCGGGATGTCCCCCCGCGGGATGTGAACGTTCTCCGGCTGCACGTCCACGTAGTCGAAGAGGTTCTCCCACATGAAGCGGTGGTACGAATGGATGTTGTCCGGCGACATCGGGTAATACTCGTCGAGATTGAACGTCACGACGTTCTTGAAGCTCAATCCCTCTTCCTTGTGCATCCGGATCAGCTCCCGGTACACGCCGATCGGCGTAGAGCCGGTGGCGAGGCCGAGTACGGCACGCGTGCCGGCCGCGTCCTTCTGGCGAATCAGCGTGGCGATGCGCGACGCGACGACGTGGGCGATGTCCTCGTGCTCGTCGAGCACGAAGGTGGGGATACGCTCACGCTGGGTAGCGTGTTCACCGAGACGCAAAGGCCCGCGAATCGACGAACGATCGCGGGCCTCGAGCTCGGTGCCGACGTCCTTATGGGCGCCAGTGACCGATGATGTCATGTGTCGTTGGGTATCAGGCGGAGAACGAGCTGCCGCAGCCGCAGCCCCCGGTGGCGTTCGGGTTCTTGAATGTAAAGCCGGATCCCTGCATGGACGACGTGTAGTCGATGATCACGCCGCTGATGTACTGGGCCGAGAACGGGTCGACGAACACCCGATACTCGCCCTGGTCGACGATGATGTCGTCCTCAGCCGCCTGATCCTCGATCAGGAGGCCGTACTTGAACCCGCTGCATCCGCCGGGCTGCACACTCACGCGCAGACCGCCGACCGCGGGATCGACCCCTTCCTGCTGCATGAACTTCATGACTTCGGCGCCGGCGACCGGCGTGACGGTCATGAGGACTTCGGGTTGGTTGGTCGTGCTCACGGCTCCTCCAGCGTGTGTTCGCGCCCGGAAGGCGCGGTCATCCATCCCTATTTATATACCCCAAAAAGGCCTGAGGTTCAAGCGCGTAACCTCTTCCGCCACTTCTACGTGACCCACGAGATGAATACCGTCGGGGCCGGCCGGTTCCCGGCCGGCCCCGTGGTGCTCACGCCTCAATCGCCGGTTGCCGGCACGATGTCGCGTTGCGCGCGAATTCCGGCGTTCTCCTCGCGGAACGCCTTCGCGATCCAGGCGAACGCTGCGGCCGCGATGAGGAGCATCACGATACCGGACGTCATGTCCCCGAAGATGATCTTGCCGATGCCGAACAGGCTGGAGTAGACGGCCACGATACCGGCCACCCAGTTCGTCCAGGCGAGCGCGCCACCCGGGATCGACTCTCCGCCATAGCCGAGTCGGTCGGAGACGCGACGCCACCCCGGGCCACCTGGGCGCACCTTCTCGTAGAACGAGTCGAGCTTGCTGTCCGGCTCCGGCGCCGTGACGAAGGTGACGGTCAGCCATGTCACCGTGCTGATGGCCACGGTGATGAGCATGACGTACGTCTGGACGAGCGGACTGCCAGCGGGGAGCTGCGCCTTCACGAGCGGCAGCGCCGTCAGTGAGACGACGAACGACGCGATCATCGCGCTGATCTCGCTCCACGCGTTGATGCGCCACCAGTACCAGCGCAGGATGAGCACGAGGCCGGTGCCGGAGCCGAGCGCGAGGAGCAGCTCCCACGCCGAAGCGACGGTGTCGAGCTGCGAGGTGACGATGATCGAGAGGAGGAAGAGGATCACCGTGGCCCAGCGGGAGATCGTCACGTAGTGCTTGTCGGACGCTGTCTTGTTGAGGAACCGCCGGTAGAAGTCGTTCACGAGATACGACGCGCCCCAGTTCAGCTGCGTGCCGACGGTCGACATGTAGGCGGCGGCGAAGCCGGCCATCATGAAGCCGCGCCACGGTGTCGGGAGCAGATCGACGAACGCCTGCACGTAGGTGGCTTCGTGATCGTGCGTCGGGCCGATGCCGGTGGGATAGAGCAGCACCGCGGCGAGTCCGGTCACGATCCACGGCCACGGACGGATCGCGTAGTGCGCCACCTGGAAGAACAGCGTCGCGAGCACGCCGTCGCGCTCCGTCTTCGAGGAGAAGATGCGCTGCGCGACGTAGCCGCCACCGCCCGGCTCGGCGCCGGGATACCACGCCGCCCACCACTGCACGGAGAGGAAGACGGCGAGGGTGAGCAGTGGCATCCAGGCGTAGCCGGCGATTCCGCTCCCCGTCCACTGGATCGGGAGCACCGAGAGCGCTGCGTCAGCGCTTCCGTAATGCTCGGCGAGCCCGGTCTTCATCTTGTCCATCCCGCCGACGGCGCGTACCGCATAGACGGCGAGGATGATGACGGCGCTCATCTTGATCACGAACTGGACGAGGTCGGTCCAGAGCACCGCCCACATCCCCGCGCCGGTCGAGTAGGCGACGGTGATGACGAAGCAGATCCCGACGGCGATCACCTCGCCCGAGACCGTCATCCCGAGCACGTTCACCGGGTGCAGCCCGAGGGAGATCGTGAGGATCTTGATCATCGCCTTCGTCACCCACCCGAGGATGATCAGGTTGATCGGGAGCGCGAGATAGACAGCGCGAAAGCCACGAAGGGCGGCGGCGGGCTTGCCACTGTAGCGAAGCTCCGCGAACTCGACGTCGGTCATCACGCCGGCGCGGCGCCAGAGGCGGGCGAAGAAGAACACGGTGAGCATGCCGCTCATCAGCATGTTCCACCACAGCCAGTTGCCGGCGACGCCGTTGTTGAAGACGAGTCCCGTCACGACGAGCGGCGTATCCGCGGCGAACGTCGTCGCGACCATGCTTGCGCCGGCGAGCCACCAGCTCACATTGCGGCCGGAGAGGAAATACTCCTCGACGCTCTCGCCACCCTTCTTCGTGAAGAGAACGCCGATGCCCATCGAGAGGGCGAAGTAGGCGACGACGATTGCCCAATCGATCCAGGAGAGATTCATGGACGCATTAGTGGAGGGATGTGGGCGCGATTATGTCCGCGCAGGGCCCGATTGCTGCCGATATACTGTTTTTCCCGCCGAGCGACACCATTTTGCGACAGGGAACACCAAAAGGCGAGCACGACGACCGAGAAAATGATACGACTGAAAATGCAGCGCCTGATCCGACGTGATGTCGCCCTGTTGCTGGGAGTATCGGTCGCCGCGCTCGGTGGTTGCGCGATGCGGGGGCCGGCGTCTGCGGCGGCGCCCGTCGTCCGTCCCGGCATCAGCGTGCTGCTGACCGACAGCATCAACCTGATCCGCGGCAAGCGCGTCGGGCTGCTCACGAATCAGACGGGCGTCGACGAGCACGGTGAGTCCGACATCGAGCGGCTACGCTCTCCCCAAGCACGCGCGGCGGACGTCAAGCTGGTCCGGCTCTTCTCTCCGGAGCACGGCATTCGCGGCACGGAGGATCGGGAGCAGCTCGCCAGCGGGATCGACGAGCGGAGCGGGCTGTTCATCCAGTCGCTCTATGCCAACGGGACGATCGGCCCGCCCGACAGCACGCTGCGCGACCTCGACGTGCTCGTCGTGGATCTTCAGGACATCGGTACGCGGACCTGGACCTACGTCGGCGCGATGCTCTACTCGATGAAGGCGACGGCGCGGCGCGGGATTCCGATCATCGTGCTCGATCGGCCGAACCCGCTGAGCGGCGTGTATCCGGATGGTCCGATCCTCGACAGTGCACTCGCGAATCCAAACGAGCCGACCCCGACGCGGCCGGGTCGCGCCTACGCGCTGTATCCGACGCCGCTGCGCCACGCGCTCACCATGGGCGAGCTGGCGCGCTACTTCAACGCCGAGCTGCACATCGGCGCGCAACTGCACGTCGCGCCCGCGGCAGGGTGGCGTCGAGCCATGTGGTTCGATCAGACCGGGCTTCCGTGGGTCCGGCCGTCGCCGAACCTGCCCACCCTCGCGAGCGCCACGGTGTATCCGGCACTCGTCCCGTTCGAGGCGTCGAACCTGAGCGTCGGACGGGGGACGACGGACGCATTTCAGGCATTCGGGGCGCCCTGGCTCCCCGCCGCGGAGGTAGCCGCGGCGCTCAATGCGCGCGGCCTCCCGGGGGTCCGATTCGAGCGCCACGACCTCACTCCCCGCGCGGCGGGGGACGGCAAGTATTCCGGGCAGACGATTCCCGGCGTGCGCATCGTCGTGACCGACCGCGACCACTTCGCGGCGGGGCGGACGGCGGCGGCCGTCCTGTGGGCCGTCCACCGGGCCTCGCCGGACTCGCTTGTGGTTCGCGGGGCGGTCTTCGACGACCGGTTCGGCCGGCCGGCGATGCGCGAGGCGATCATGCGGGGCGAGGACCCGGACCGCGTCGTCGCGGGGGACAGCGCGGCGGTCTCGGCGTGGTGGCGCTCGGTGGCGCGATACAAGCTCTATCGATAAATCTCTGCCGAGCTGGGCCTCGCATGTCTCTTGCACCTGAGGCCCCTGCCACCAGTCCTTTCAGACAGACCGAGAACCGAACCCATGATCGCACCAATGAGAGGTTCCCTCTTCATCGTCGCGTTCGCCGCGTTGGCCGGTTGCGGCCCTCGCCAGGTCGAGGTCAAGACGGCTCCCGAGCCCACCACTTCGACTTCGGCGGCACCGTCGGTGCAGCTCACGAACAACCTGAGCCAGGCCGTGAACGTCTACGTGACGGTCACCGGCGGGAACGAGCTGTTCCTCCGCCAGGTCGCAGCGAACACCGTCGAGAAGGTGCCGGTGACCGGCGTCGCCTCGGGAAGCACGGTGACGTTCAAGGCCGTCACCGTGGACGGGTCGCGCACCTATCAGAGTCGGAGCGCGCCGATCAGCCCCCTCTTCCTCTGGAGCGTGCCCTGAGCAGCGGGGCCTTTCGTCTCATCACGGGGGCCCTCGCGCTGGTTGCTGGTACCCGTGATGTCCGATAGTTTTCCGGGCTGGAGGGCTCCCTCCGGCCCATTTGCATTTCCACCTGACGTCACAGCCGCGCGACCCTCCGGCCGCGGGACCTCCGTCCGCTTCGGAGTCGCATGAAGATTCTTCCCGACTGGATCAAGACAGGATATCTGCGGCTCGTCGATCCGGTCGCGAACTGGCTGGTGAAGCGGGGCGTACATCCCAACACCATCACGTGCATCGGTACCCTCTGCACGCTGGTGGGTGGGATCATCTACGCAACCGGGCACATCAAAACGGGGGGATGGTTCCTTGGGCTGACGGCGCTGTTCGACGTGCTCGACGGCACGGTTGCCCGGCGATCGAACCGCAGCAGCACCTTCGGCGCGTTCCTCGATTCGACGCTCGACCGGCTGGCCGACGGCTTCGTCCTGGGCGGCTTGGCGATCTTCTACGCGACCAGCCGGCTGCACTCGAGCGTCCCGATGCTCATCGTGTGCCTGATGGGTCTGATCGGGGCGTTCCTGACGTCATACACGAGGGCGCGCGCGGAAGCGCTTGGGCTGGATGCCAAGGTCGGCATGCTCCAGCGCCCTGAGCGAGTCGTCCTTCTCTCCGCCCCCCAGGCCTTTTTCGGCCTGGTGTTCAACGGGTGGGTGCTCGCCATCATCATCGTCATTCTGACCGTAACGGCCTGGATCACCGTGATCCAGCGCGTGGCGTTCGTCTACACGGCGACCACGCGGGCGGAAGAGGCGGAAGCGCGCGCGGACGCCGAGGCTCGGCCTCGGTTCTGGGCGCGCAACCGCACCGCGCGCCCTCTGCTCAAAGGAGAATAGGTACGTGCCTGGTTCGCCCTCAGACGCTGTTTCGACCCCCCGTCCTGCCACCGGCAAGCTCGGCATCATCACGCCCGGCCTCGGCGCCGTCGCGACGACCTTCATGGCCGGCGTCGAGAGCGTTCGCCGCGGCCACACCCAGCCGATCGGATCGCTCACGCAGATGGCGACGATCCGCCTCGGCAAGCGCACCGAGAATCGATCGCCGCTGATCAAGGACTTCGTCCCGCTGGCCTCCCTCGATGACATCGTGTTCGGCGCCTGGGACCCGATCGCCGATGACGCCTACACGGCCGCGAAGAAGGCAGGGGTGCTCGAGGACCGCGATCTCGAGCCGATCAAGGACTTCCTCTCGAGCATCAAGCCCATGCCGGCCGTGTTCGAGAACAAGTACGTGACGCGCATCAATGGCACGAACGTCAAGAAGGGGAAGACCAAGCGGGACCTCGCCGAGCAGCTCCGCCAGGACATCCGCGACTTCAAGGCGCGCAACAAGTGCGACCGCGTCGTCATCGTCTGGTGCGCCTCGACCGAGATCTTCATCAAGCCCGGCCCCAAGCACGCTACGCTCGAGCAGTTCGAGCGCGCGATGGAGAACAACGACGAGGAGATCGCGCCGTCCATGCTCTACGCCTACGCGGCGATCATGGAGGGTGTCCCGTTCTGCAACGGCGCGCCGAATCTCTCCGTCGACATCCCGGCGCTCGTGCAGTTGGCGAACGATCGCGGCGTGCCGATCTCGGGCAAGGACTTCAAGACCGGCCAGACCTGGATGAAGACCGTCATCGCGCCGGGACTCAAGGCGCGCATGCTCGGCCTCGCGGGCTGGTACTCCACCAACATTCTCGGCAATCGCG
>DASVNI010000286.1:0-5535 GCA_036383935.1 Gemmatimonadaceae bacterium
CTCACTTTCTCGTCAGTTTTGCACTTTCTGCCGTAATTTTCGGCACTTTGTGAAAATTTTGTGCGTTTTCTGCAAATTCTGCTTGACATGCCGATTTTGTTGTCCTAGTATGGCGTCGTGACCAACACGCCAGCCCGATCCGCCGCCGAGGCACCGCCCGGGAACGACTCGTATGCGCGGGACCGCGATCACCGTTCGATCGCGGACTCCAAGCGCGCGACCAACCGAGATCGTCGAAACGACGGGAACAACCGGCAGAAGAAGCGGACGGGACGGGGCTGAGCGCGGCAGGCAACGCAGAACGCAGTGTGAACACCCCGCCCCGTGTGTCGCCCGACGAGCACGGGGCTTCGCATGTGTGGGAGCCACCCCGAGGATGAACTGAGATGAAGCTCATCACGTGCATCATTCGCCCCGATCGGCTGCCGGCCGTGAAGGAGGCGCTGTTCCGAGCAGGCGTCACCGGCATCACGCTGAGCCGCGCGAGCGGCCATGGCGGAGAGCAGGACCGGCTCGAGCATTATCGCGGCGGTGCCGTGGTGCTCGAGTTCCAGGACAAGGTCAAGATCGAGATGGTCTGCTCCGAGCCGTACGTGCAGCCGACGATCGACGCGATCATCAAGGGCGCTCGCACCGGCGAGGTCGGCGACGGAAAGATCTTCGTCCAGCCCATCGAACGCGTCATCCGCATCCGGACCGGCGAGCAGGACAACGCTGCGCTCACGCCGCTCAACGCGGACGAAGTCCGACGCAAAGCCATGCAGCCGGCCCACACATAGTCCCCCGACGCACCCGTAGCTCGCCGCGTAGCAACGCACCCGGCGGCCTGTCGCGCGCCACTTGCCCCCACTTCGCAGGAGGACCCTTGGAACGGCATCGATCTGCAGCGCTCGGAGTTCTGCTCGCTCTCACGACCGCAACCGTCGCGACTGCACAGTCGGCCGAGTCATCGACCAGCACAGCTCCCGTCGCGACGAAGCCCGCGTCGGATTCCGCGGCGAAGGCCGCCGCCGATTCCGCGCTGATCGCGAATGCCATTCCCGCCTTCTTTCGCGACATCCAGGCGAACGCATTCGTCTCGTTCGGTGACACGTACAATCTGAACTCACCGCCCGACCAGCTGAACGGCCTCCGCTTCTTCGACAACCGCTCGAACAGCCTCGGCCTCGACGGCGCGGAGCTGGTGCTCCAGAAGGCCGTCTCCAAGGCTGGCGACGCAGGATTCCGGATCGATGTCGTCGCCGGCACCGCGCTCGCCAAGGCGCAGGCGGCAGGACTGAACTTCGGCACCTCCGGCGATCTCCAGCAGGCGTTCTTCTCGTACATCGCCCCCGCCGGCACCGGCTTGCGCTTCGACATCGGAAAGTTCGTGACCTCGATGGGCTACGAGCTGATCGAAGGCTACGACGGCTACAACACGAACTACAGCCGCTCGCTGCTGTTCAACTACGCCATCCCCCTGACGCACACGGGCGTGAAGGCGACCTACAGCTTCTCGCCGAAGGTCTCCCTGATGGGGATCATCGCGAACGGGTGGGACAACGCCGTCGACAACAACGCGAGCAAGTCCGTCGGCGGCATGTTGACGATCCTCCCGGCGGCGCCCGTTGCGCTCTACTTCAACTACATGGGCGGGCCGGAGAAGACGGACACGAACGGCTTCGTGCGCCACGTCGTCGACTTCGTCGGCACGCTGAAGGTGTCCGATGCATTGCAGCTCGCGCTCAACGCCGACTACGGCATCGAGCAGAATGCGAGCCTCGTGAAGCCTGGTGACGACGCCGTGTGGTCCGGCGTGGCCGGCTACGCCACGATCACGCCGTCGGCGAGTCCGTTCTCGCTCGGCCTCCGCATCGAGACGTTCAAGGACGACGGCGGCACGCGCCTCGGCTTCGGCAAGGCGCGCGCGAACGAGTTCACGATCACGCCCGCGTTCAAGCTCGGCCGGAACTTCGTCGTGCGCCCCGAAGCCCGCTACGACTGGGTCGATCAGCCGATCTTCAGCGACGACAACGGGAAGCTCAAGAAGACGCAGGGTACGATCGGCCTCAACGCGATCTTCGTGTACTGATGCAGCGACGACGCGGCCGACGACGTCGTCGGCCGCGTCGAGCAGGACCTCCCTCCCCCTCGACTCGAGCGTCACATGAAACTGATCTCGTGCATCATCCGGCCCGACCGTCTGCCGCACGTGAAGGCAGCACTGTTCCGGGCGGGCGTCACCGGTATCACCATCACGCGCGCGAGCGGTCATGGTGGCGAGGCCGATACCGTCTCCGTACGACGGGGATCGAAGCTCCTGATCCAGTTCCACGACAAGATCAAGATCGAGATGGCGTGCTCGGAGCCGTACGTCGATGCAACGATCGACGCCATCGTCTCCGCGGCGCGCACGGGGCGCGTCGGCGACGGCAAGATCTTCGTGCAGTCGCTGGACCGCGTGGTTCGCATTCGCACGGGTGAGCGTGACAACGCCGCTCTGACGCCCGTGACAGCCGAAGAAGTGCAACGGCAGGCGCGACACCTCGCAATGCGCTGACGAAAACTCGCCGCTTCCCGACGGACCCTTCCCCACATCTCGGAGCACGATCATGAGCATGTTGATGACGGCGGCTCGCCGCCTGCGAACCAACTGGCAGGACCCGGAGATACGGCGTCACGTTGGCTGGCTCTTTCTCGGCAAGGCGATCGGTCTGGCGATCGTCCTGACGCTGATGACGCGCTGGTTCCTGCCCGACGTGCTGGGCGCGCAGACTGCGCCCGCAGCCGCCGCCGCTGCACCCGTGCTCGAGCCCACGACCATCAACGCCATCAACACGGTCTGGGTCCTCCTCGCTGCCTTCCTCGTGTTCTGCATGCAGGTCGGCTTCGTGATGCTGGAGGCAGGCTTCGCGCGGTCACGCGAATCGGTCAACATCCTCGTCGAGGGAATCGCCGATACCTGCATCTGCGGCGTGACGTTCTGGCTGTGGGGCTTCGCGTTCATGTTCGAGCCCGGCAACGGCTTCATCGGGCTCTCCGGCTTCGGCCTGCAGGGTCTCGCGCCGACGTACGGAACGACCGGCGTCCCGCTGCTCGCGTTCTGGGTGTTCCAGTTCGCGTTCGCCGACACCACGTCGACCATCACCTCAGGCGCCATGATCGGCCGCTGCGGCTTCGTCGGTGACCTGCTCTACAGCATCGGCGTGACGGGCTTCCTCTATCCGATCATCGGTCACTGGGCGTGGGGACCGGACGGTTGGCTCGCGACGATGGGACCGATCGCGTTCCACGATTTCGCCGGATCCACGGTGGTGCACACGATCGGCGGTGCCATCTCGCTCGCCGGTGCCATCGCGCTCGGACCTCGGCTCGGCCGCGTCTTCAAGCGTGACGGCGGCGGCCCCCTGCCGGCGCACGACCTGATCGTCGGCGCGGCGGGTGGCCTCCTGCTCTGGTTCGGCTGGTACGGCTTCAACCCGGGCAGCACGCTCTCCGCGCTCGACATGCAGGGGATCGGCCGCGTGTCGTTCAACACCACGCTGGCCGCGTGCTCGGCGGGTTTGACGGCGATGTTCTACGGCTACTTCCGCACGAAGAAGTGGGACCTCGCCCTCATCACGAACGGATTCCTCGCCGGCCTCGTCGCCATCACCTGCCCCTGCTACTGGGTCGATCCGCTCGGCGCCTTCTTCATCGGCATCGGCGGAGGGTTGGTCGTGGTGTGGGGAATCGACCTGCTGGAGCACGTGCGCGTCGATGATCCGATCGGTGCTGTGCCCGTTCACATGATGGGCGGCATCTGGGGGACGCTGTCGCTCGGTCTGTTCGCGGCGGGCAAGTACGGCGTGCCGACGCCGACCGGTGCGGACGCGAGCGCGCCGCTCACGGGGTTGCTCTACGGCGGTGGCTTCGGAGTCCTGAAGGCACAGGCGATCGGCAGCGCAGCCGTCACGGCGACCGCTTTGGCGAGCGGGCTCGCGCTGATGTACCTGGTGAAGGCGACCGGCACGCTCCGCGTCTCGGCAGAGGGCGAGCTCGAAGGGCTCGATCTCCACGAGCATGGGTCGTCGGCGTATCCCGAGTACATGATCAGCGGCTCCGAGAGCCTCATGATCGGCATCTCGTCGAAGGAAGAAGCCGCGGCGTGAGATTGTGGGTCGCCACCACACGCGCCCCGGAGCGCGTGCGGTAGAAAGGGCAGACTGCTGGGGGCAGCAGGCCTGCTGCAGGACAGCGAAGGGCATGCCGCAAGGCATGCCCTTCGTTGCTTCCCACCCGAATTCTTGAAGGACAGATGGACTTCATGCACCGGCTATGTTGCGCCACTATATCGGCGATGGAGTGAGCACGCTCGAACTTCGAGTCGAGTCCGTCGGCCGCGGTCACGCATGCCGACTCGCCGGGTCGACGGAGCCGCTCAGTAGTCGCCGGCGTCCTGCGCGGCCACGAGCAGCGCGACGGCCATCTCGTTCAGCGGCGTCGGGATGCCATGCTTCCGTCCGAAGCGCACCACGGCACCGTTGCGAGCATCGATCTCCATCTGGCGACCGGCCAGTCGATCGGCGAGCAGCGAGTTGATCGAGTCGGCGGGCGCACCGCGCGCACCGTCCACCACTCGCTCCACGATGTCGTCGTCCAGTGCAGCGCCCTCGGCGCGCCCCACTGCGAGACACTCGCGTACCATGCCCCGCGTCAGCTCCGCGATCGGCTCGAGCTGGATCACGCCGGTCGGCTTCAGCAGGATCGCCGAGATCGCACCGGGAGCGTTGATGCAGAGCTTTCCCCAGGCACGCGTGGTGAAGTCTCCCGTCGACACGTCGAAGTTCGTTCGCGCGAACAGCGGAACGAATGCGCGGCCCTGCTCGGAGTCCGGCACGACGATCCATGACGGCCCGCGCTGACGCATGTGTCCCGGTGCCGTCCGCTCCGCCGGACAGTCGATCACGGCGGGCACGATCCACTCGCGCGCGACATGAGGCGCGAAGCGCTCGACGTGTTCGACGCCGTTCTGCAGAACGACGACCGGTGTGTCCGCGCGGCGGAGCCCGGACAACCATCGAGCCGCGGCCTCGGCGTCGTATGCCTTGGTCGCGACCAATACCCAGTCGACCGGAGTCGCGTCCGCCGGATCGGTGAGAACGCGCGGCGACGCCTCGATGCGATCTTCAGGCGTCTCGACCTCGAGATGGTCGAATCTGGTGCGCGCACAGACGGTGACTTCGTTCTCCGGATCCTGGGCCAGCCACGCAGCGAGAATTCCACCGATGGCGCCCGGACCGACGATCGCGATTGTCGGCATGCCCGAAGCTATCCGTCCGCCGGACGTGGTGCCATCGAATCGTCCGTGCGGGGGCGGTAACCGAGTGCCTCCGACACGTGAGCTGGGGCGATGCTCTCGCTTCCTTCGAGGTCCGCGATCGTGCGCGCCACGCGAAGGACGCGGTGAAAGGCACGCGCGGAGAGGTGCAGGCGTTCGGCCGCCCCTCCGAGCAATGTGCGCGCCGAGCGTTCGAGTCCACCGTGCGCATCGAGCCACCGTCCGGGCGCGCGCGC
>DASVNI010000287.1:0-5940 GCA_036383935.1 Gemmatimonadaceae bacterium
GTGACGTCGGTGGTCTGCGTCCACGGCGCCCCGCCGCTCTGGTTCTCCGACTTGAGCAGGACCGCGTAGCCGACCTGCGCGTCGGGCCAGACGTTCTCGATCACGTTCCCTTCGATCAGCATGCGACGCGCGTTCTTGGACTCGATGATCGTCTTCGTCTGCCACACGCCCTTCCACGACTGCGGCCGGGTGATGTGATTGCCGATGACGGTGATGTCCGACGGGTTCAGGTTCGGGATGGCCGGATCCGAGCCGCCGAAGAAGAGTCCCTGATGGCCGCCCTCGATGTGGTTGTTCTGGATGAGGAACGGTCCGGGACCATTCCAGCCGACGATGCCCTGCGAGTCGCCGTTGTTGGAGTGGCAGTCGGAGATCCACGAATCGACGATGGCCGTCTTCGCGCTCTGGAGCGAGATGCAGCGACGGACCGCCTGCGTGGCCATGCCGTGCACGTACGCGCGGTCGAGCACGAGATCGTGCGCCACGAGCGAGAGGCTGTTCTGCGCGCCCGAGCCGTCGCCGAACCGGACGATGCCGCTGATCTCCTGCGCCGCAGCCGTACCGCCGATCTCGAGACCCGTGAGGCGCCAGTGGTGCGCGGTCAGCGCGGTCGCGATCGCGCCCATGTTGTTGGGCGTGAGAATCTTGGCGAGTCTGGCGCTCGCCGCGCGAGATGGCGTCATGCGCGTGCCCACCGTGCCGAGTGTGGCGTCCGGCACATCCGTGCGGATGGTGATCCAGGCTGTGCTGCTGCCCTTGTCCGGCAGGGTGAAGTTGCCGGTCCAGGTGGCGCCGGGTGCGAGGAGCAGCTCGTCGCCGGGCTGCGCCGCGTTGATCGCCGTCTGCAGGTTGGCGCCCGCCGCCACGCGGACCTGACGCGTGGGCGCCGGGTACGCCGCATTCACCGTCGCCTGCGGCAGCGTCGCCATCGTCGCGATCGCGTTCAGCGTGCCGGTGCCCCCCGGGGGAACCGGCTGCGTCGGAGTGCTGCTGGAGCTCGAGGACGCAGAATCGATGACCGTGATCGTGATCTGGCGCGTCACGGTGTCGGCCTTGGCGTAAACCGTCGCGGTGCCGATGCCCTTGCCGAGGATCGTGCCGGTGGTCGCCGAGTTGGTCGTCGCGGTGGCCACCGTAGCGGGCGACGTGCTCCAGGTGATCGGGACGTTGGCGATCGGCGTTCCGTTGACGTCCTTGGCCACACCGGTCACCTGCGTGGACTGACCGATCTTGAGCTGGCTGGCGTTGGCCGTGATCGTGATCATGTGCACGGGCGAGCTGGGCTTCGGCGCGGTAGCCGTGACGGTGATGGTCATGCTACGCGTGACGCCGTCCGCCGTCGCGGAGATCGTTGCGGTGCCGGAGGTCGAGCCGCCGGTGACGAGCCCCGTGGGGGAGATCGTCGCGACGTTGGTCGGCGTGATCGACCAGGTGATCGGCGCCTGCATGATCGCATTGCCGGGGATGTCGCGCGGGATGCCGGTGACCTGCACCTGCTGTCCCGTGGTGAGCGAGGAATCCGGCATCGAGAGCTGGATCCAGTGCACTCCATACTGACTCACGTACGCACTCGGATTGAGGCTATCCGGTGAGAATGGCTTCTGAACGAGCAGGGGCTGAACCGGCTCACACGAGGCGAGCATCACGGCCTGCAGGCCGACGAGCACCGGGGGTACGAGGGTGCGGATCGTGCGAATGATCGGATGCATCGATGAAGCGATCCTTCGTCGAGGGGGAGGAGGACGACGCGCAGCCCCGCGGCGCCCTCGCGTGTGGAGAGCCCTGCGACTACGTGACGACGGTTTTTGGGATGGGACGGGGACTACATCGCGGAGGGGTAGGAAGACCGTGCGACCGGCTCACACCCGATCGCTCCCCCGCGTATAGCAAACGAGATTAGTTGGCGCGCAAACAATGCGCTGTGCGGGAAATCACAGTTGTGATATTTTCTTTCGCGCGCACTATGACCTTGACCTGGTCGCCATGTACACGGCAGAGCCCGGTGCGCGAACGCTCGCTAAGATTTGTGATGCTCTCGCGGCGTCGTGGCGAGCGGCCATTTTCGCGCCTCGCGAGGCGCCGGCGGCGGGCTTCGGAAAGCTATTCGGATGCGCGCGCCGAGGCGCGGTCAGGGCATCCGACGGATCGCGCCGAGGAAGAGGATGGTCCCGGAGAGACGCTCGCGGATGACGAAGACGTACGGGCGATCCACGCGGAACGTCGTGCGAAGAGGTGCCGACGTCAGGACAACGCCGACGTTCGTGACGGCGGCGGCTTCGGTGCCCTCCTCGTTCACGTTCACATACGTCTTCTGCTTCACGGTGCTGATGAAGAGTCGATCACCGAGCGGCGACATGCGGCTGAAATCCGCGCCGCCGGCCTGGAAGGCGGCGCGCATGCCGAGCGCCTGCAGGTCCGGAATGAGCATGCGCTCCCAGGTGAGCGCGAGACGCGGAAGATGGAGATCGATCTCGGCATCGTGAAACTGTGCGGTCCACGCCGACCATGCGCTCGTCTGTAGCGACGCGAGCACGCCGTCGACACTCTGCCCCGCGTTCGGCAGCACGACGCTCATCGAATAGGCGCTGTTGCCGTAGGGAAGATCCACGGCGGAGAAGGCTGGTGTCTGCAGGTAGCGTGTCGTGCCTTCGCGATGCATCAGCTTCGCCGGCTGATCGCCGGCGATCCCGTGAAATGGCGCATCGACGGTGAGCGCCGGATCGAACTTGGCGCGCCAACTTCCCTTGAAGTAGATGGCGTTGATGAGGAACATCACCTCATCGCTCTGGATCCGATCGAGGATCGTCGGGATCTTTCCCGCCGTCGCGGTGCTCACCCAGTCGTTGATCGACTTCACCGCGCCGGGACTCGCGAAATCGAGCGTGGCAACCTGCGCGTCGAACCAGTTGCGGCCCGCATCGAGAAATGACGGGGTGACCGGGAATCCCTCGCGCGCCCAGATCGAGTTGGCGATGCGAAAGTCGACGCCCGTATCGAGGCCGCGGAGCAGCGTGATGAGCGACTTGTACCCCTGGCCGATCTCGGATTCCGATGTCGCGCCGAATCCGAGCGTGGCGCGCATCTCGTCGAAGGTCGTGCCGCTCGCGCCCGTCATCGCGATGCCAAGCGCCATCGAGGCGCTCAGGGGCGAGACGAAGACGTTGCTGTCCGACTGGGCGGCGCCGAGCCGCCGAAAGAGGGAGAAGGAGAAGTCGTTGTTGGCCGCGATGATCTTCTGCTCGCCCGCGCTCAACGCGCGCGGCAACGCCTCGAGCGCCGGGCTCGGCTCGGACGGTCGGGGTTCCGTGGCGCCGGAGCACGCGAGGAGGAGCGCGATGCCGAGCGCGGCGACGGCGTGCGGAACGAGGCGGGAAGACATGACGATCACGGGTGCGAGGACGCGAGGCTGGACATCATGCCCAACCCACGCCGTGCGCCCGAGGTCACGTGGGATCAGACCCGTACGGTAAAGGGGTCAGACACCTTCGGTATCTGACCCCAGCTTCTGCCCCTCGGAATCAGTTGGGGTCAGAGCCCGGGCTCTGACCCCAGTGGCTAGCGCTCGTGGGCCCGCGTGATGTGCACCCCCGACGCATCGCGTACACCGAGATACACGGTGCCATCGGGGCCGAATCCGGCGATCGTGGTGCCCGCTGGAAGTGCGACGCGGTCGACGAGCTTGCCGGTCCGGTCGATCACGTCATACTCGGGCCCGGCGTTCGACTGCAGCGGTGCGAAGATGCGAACCCACAGCTTGCCCTCTCGGTCGGCGCGGACGGAGCCAGTCGTGAAGGCGGGCTGATAGTCGGGAAGTTCGGATGGCTCGACGAAGGAGAGCGGCGGCGGACCAGCCACGCGCGTCTCACTGGTCGGCGCCCCGCCGCGCGGCGGAGGTCCGCCCTCGACGCGCTCGGTGCGAAAGACCATCACCGGCGCCCCACCGCCCGGCGGGCCGCCGGGGCCACCACCCGCGACGACGTCATTGCCACCAGGACCATCGCGTGTGATCACGAAGCCGCCTCCAGGGCCGCCGGCGCGTGCGCGCGCCATACGCGCCTTCGCGGAATCGATGATGGCCGCCTTGGCGGAATCGGTGAGGCGCTGCCAGTCGAAGGGAAGCTTCGCCGCCGACGTCTTCTGTCCGTTCGCGTCGATGTAGTCGACGTGATAGTCCTTGCGCACGATCGCGATCGTTCCATCGGGAAGGATGGCCCAGTCGTCGACCTCGGTCAGCGGGTTGATGGTGCTCGTCATCGAGATGCCGCGCTCGTTCTGCACGATGTTGAACTTCGGCGCGGGAGAGCGCACGAAGGCGGCCGTGTCGAGCTTGCGCGTGAGCAGATCGTAGCGAACGAGGGGGACGCTGTCCGGGATGACCGGAGGCTGGAGCGGCTGACCCGCCGTGCCACCGCGCGGCGGACCGAAGCTCTGCGCGCGATAGACCAGGCGTCCCTTCGCATCGAATCCGGGATTCCCCTGCGGACCGCCGAGGAGGAAGATCACGTCGTTCGCGCGCGGCGCGGCCATGATGCGCGCGATCTTCCCCACCGGATCGATGACGAGCATCGAGAGCGAGTTGGGGTCGACGAAGAGGGCCGAGTCGCCGCGGAAGGGAAGGAGTCCGCCGCCTCGCGTGCCGTAGGCGGCCTTCGTCGCGGGTGTCGTGTCGGCGACGACGGCGATGACCTTCATCGTCGAGTCGAGCAGCACGAGCTGCCGGCGTGATGGATCGTTGACGAGCAGCTTGCCGCCCGGGAGCGCCTGCACGGCCGCGACGGCGCCGAGCGCGTCGGAGGTGGCGACCGCTGCGCCGAGGTGGCGGAGCGGGGGTCGCGACTGCTGCGCATTCGCAGTGGAGGCGAGCAGAGTCGTGACGAGGAGGAGAGAGGTAGAGGTGCGCATGGTGGGGATGCGGGGATGCGGGGATGCGGGGACGCGATGCTAGTTGCGGATGATGACTACGTTGCCGCCACCGGGGCCTCCACCGCCGCCACCGATGAAGACCGGGCCGCCACCGCCGATGAAGCCGCCGCCGAACGCGCCGGCGGCGGCGCTGCCCGCGGTGCCGCTGCGAATGCCGGCGAGATAGCGGGTGTCGAGATAGCTGGCGACGATCGCCGGGAGCCGGCGGCGCTGCTCGCCGGTGAGGAGCGAGCGAACCACGGGAGCCGCTTTCACGAGCAGGTCGACGGACGCCTTGCGTGCTTCGGTGTAGTGCCCGTACGCCTCGCCCTGGTCGTAACGCTCGGGAAGATTGGCGAGGTACTTCGCGACGGGGGTCCAGATGCTGTCGAGACTCACCGTGTAGGCGCGATTCATCGTCGCGAGGCTATCCGCCTGCGGACCGGTGAGGCCGAGGGTGTCGCTCTGCCGCAGGATCTGCCCGATTGGATTGAGGATGCCACCGGTGCCGTACATCGCCTTGAGCTGGAACTCGGGGGTCCGCTGTCCCTGTCTCGTGCGACCGCGGTCGAGCTGCTGGGTGAGCTGCTGCCGTTCACGCGTGGGGCCGACGTCGACGCGGAGCTGCATGGTGAGCGTGACGGGTGCGCGAAACGAGTTGAACTGCGGATTGGTGCTGCCAAAGCGCGGGTTCACCTCGTACTTGTAACGCTTCGTCGTGGAATCGAAGCCACGAACGTAGAGCAGCGTCGGATCGACGAAGGTGAACTGCCCCCATCCGTGCAGGTTGTTCTGGCCGTGCAGGAGCAGATCTGCCGCGCCGAGCGGGTTGGACACCGAGAAGCTCAGCGTGGCGCGCTGCGGCAGCCGCACCTTCATCGGATTGAGCGAGACGCTGAGGTTCGCGTTCGACGTCCACGGGCCACGACACGAGTTTCGTGACGCAAGGTTTCCGAGCTGACGGGCGAGGCAGTCCTTCGCCGGCCCCGAGCCGCTCTCGAGCAGGGTGCGCATCGCACTGGCGACGGCAGGGTCGCT
>DASVNI010000288.1:0-4634 GCA_036383935.1 Gemmatimonadaceae bacterium
GGGTGCTCGTCGCCAGCTCCGCGTTGCTGCGCGAAGTCACCCGGACGGTGTCGAGGGGATGTGCGGCTCGCTCCTGTGCGAGCGCCGGATGTGCGATCGCCGCCGCGCAGAGGAGCGCGAGCGGCGATATGAACCGTGTGCGAGCCATGGCCGAGAGCTGGTGGGAGCGACGATGCGCTCCCCCAGTCTAACGGGCCTGAAGCAGCAGCGGCACCGCGCCGAGGATCCAGATGATCACACCGGCGATTGCGGCCTTCGCGCGCGGGATCTTTCCCGTCACCGAGAGTCCGATCGCGAGCAGCACGGTCACCCAGATCGTGAAGACGTCTATGCGCCCGACCAGCGCGAGCAGCGCGGGCGAGGTCGTATCCGGATCGAAGAAGCGCCCGACACCGAGCGACACGCGCCAGCGTCCGGTGAACTGCGAGGTGTCGAGCAGCAACCCCTGCACGCTCGTCACGACGCCTTCGACGATGCGCGGGACGTACGCATACGACGCGACCATCACCGCCTGACCCAGCGTCTGCTTGGCATCGAAGAACTTGCCGACGATCCACAGGACGAGCCCAATGAGGAACATGCCGATCGGCGTGAAGACGAACACGCCGATCTTGCCCATCGTCGCTCCGATCTTGCGCGCCCCCTCGATCTGCTCGGGGGTGAGCGTCTGCGCGCGCTTGGCCAGCGCGCGGTTCATCTCGGCGTCCATCACCTGCGACCAGACGTTGCTGTTGACGAGGTACAGCACGCCCGCCGCGATCGTCACGACGAGCATCGGGATGAGGAACCCGGACGTGCTGCGCCGCGCGAAGACCGTGGACGGCGCATAGAAGATGTCGATGAAGTCTTCCCACACCGATGCGCTGGCGGGGGAAGCAGCGGCCGGCGACGCGGTCGAGGGGATGTCCGTGTCCGCTCCGCTGCTCGTGGGCTCGGTCATGTAATCGGCTCCGGTAAGGGGCGCTGGAAGCTGCGACCGGCGACGCATCGCCGCAATGCATGCGGTCACACGATTAGATTCGTCGCCGTGACGCGACCGGACACGCCACCTCAGCCGACGCATCCTCCGTCGCGCCGACTGATCTGGCTGCTCACGGTGGCCACCGGCGCGAGCGTCGCCAATCTGTACTACAACCAGCCGCTGCTCTCGTCCATCGGCCGGACGTTTCACGCATCGTCGCGTGCGGCCGGTGCGATCGCGACGCTGACACAGGCGGGCTACGCCGTCGGCCTGCTGCTCTTCGTGCCACTCGGCGACATCGTGGACCGGCGACGGCTCATCGCGCTGCTGCTCTGTCTCGTCGCCGTCGCACTGCTCGTCGTGGGGCTCGGTCCTACTTTGAGCGTCGTCATGGCCGCGAGCTTCGCGGTCGGCGTCACGACGGTCGTGCCGCAGCTCCTGCTTCCCTTTGCCGCCGGCCTCGCGCCACCGGCGATGCGTGGTCGCATCGTCGGCCAGGTGGTGTCAGGGTTGCTCGTCGGCATCCTGGCTGGGCGCGCGGTCGCGGGAGTCGTCGGCGACGTCGCGGGCTGGCGCGCGATGTACTTCTTCGCGAGCGCGGCGATGCTCTCACTCGCCGTGCTGCTCTGGCGCATGCTCCCCTCGGTGCGTCCGGCGGCGACGGCCTCATACGGCTCACTCATCCGCTCCCTCGGCGCGCTCTTTCGCAGCGAGCCGGTCATCCGCGATGCGGCGCTGCTCGGGGCGCTCACCTTTGCGGCGTTCAGCGCCTTCTGGACGACGCTCGCCTTCCGGGTGCAGGAGCCGCCCCTCCACTCCGGGAGCGCGATCGCCGGCGCCTATGGTCTGATCGGACTTGTCGGCGCGGGGGTCGCCCCGCTCGCCGGCCGCATGGCCGACAAGCAGCACCCGCGGCGCACCGTCGGCCTCGCCCTACTCGGCAATGTCGCCGCCTGGCTCGTGATGCTGGCGCTCGGGCACACGCTGTGGGGCCTCGCCATCGGCGTGCTCCTGCTGGACGCCGCGACCCAGGCCGCCCAGGTCTCCAACCAGGCACGGGTCTATGCGCTCCCCACCCACGCGCACAACCGGCTGAACACCATCTACATGGTGTGCTACTTCCTCGGCGGCGCCACAGGGTCGGCGCTCGCGGTCGTCGCGTGGGACGCCTTCCGCTGGAAAGGGGTGTGCGCCGTGGCGCTCGGGTGCCTGTCGACCGCCTACCTGGTCTACTTTGCACGCCGAACGGAGCCGGGCCTCTGACCTCTCGCACAACATCCGACGCGCCGCTATCCTCACATTCCCGCGAGCGGTCGGGTCGCACGCACCCGACACTGCGGCGGTCAGGGTGGACTGCGCGCGGTGACGCGCCAGACCCTAGGCCGTCATATGGTCATGGCAGCGGACTCATCTCTTTTGGCTGACCGGCCACTCGTCGGCGACGTCGTCGACGCGGGCGCGCCCTCGGGCGCTTCCGCTTTTTATGGTCCGCTAGCCGCTGCCATGGAGCGAATCGTCGGTCTGGCCGCCACGGCCCTTCGCGCCCCGTTCGCATTCATTCTTCTCACGGGTGAGGACCGCCGGTGCTTCTCGGCGGGACCTCAGCGACCCGACTGGACGCACCACGATACCGGCGCGCTCTGGCGCTCGGGGATCGTCGAGCGGATCGCCAGCGGCACCGTGCAGATGCGCGACGTCATGGCCGAGCTCTCCCCTGAGCAGCGGAAGGCGGCGGCGACGCTCGAGATCGGCTCCCTGCTCGGCGTGCCGCTCACGTCGAGCTCTGGCGAGGTGATCGGCATCTTCTGCGCGGCCGATCCCGCGCCGACGCTCTGGAACGACGACGACGCCGAGATGCTGCGCGGCTTCGCCTCCGCCGCCGTCTCGGACTGGGAGCTTCGTCGCGCCGTCGCCGAGCACGAGGCCAACGAGCGCCGCCTCCAGTTCGACGCCAGCCACGACACGCTGACCGGCCTCGCCAATCGCGCCGTCCTCCTCTCGCGCCTGCGCGCCGCACTGGACCGCCCGAGCAGTCGCGCGGAGTCCAATGGCGCGTCCGAGAGTGTGGTCGAGGTGCCGGCCGAAGAGCTGGTGGCGGTCTTCTTCCTCGACGTCAACGACTTCCGCTCGATCAACGAGCGGTTCGGGCACCACGTCGGCGACCAGCTGCTCACCACCCTTGGCCGCCGGCTTCAACAGAGTGCCGGCCCCGAGGCGGTCGTCGCGCGGCTCGGCGGCGACGAGTTCGCCGTGCTGCTCGAGAAGATCGACGCACCCGACGTGGCCGAGGAGCTGGCCGAGCGCTTCCGCGTCGTCCTCGCCCAGCCGACGACGGTCGGTGGCGAGACGGTGTCGCTCACCGTCAGCGTGGGCATCGCGCTGAGCACGACGGCGGCCGAGCTGGCGGAGCACGTGCTGCGCGGCGCGGACCTCGCCATGGCGCGTGCGAAGCGCGACGCGCGCGGCGAAAGTGGGAGCCGGCCGGTCGTGTTCGATTGGACGATCGCCGCCGAAGCGCGCTCGCGCCGCCGGCTTCAGGACGAGCTCCGCCGCGCCGTCCACGGCGACGAGTTCGTCCTGCACTACCTGCCGACGATCTCGCTCGAGACCGGGCAGATCACCGGCGTCGAGGCCCTGCTCCGCTGGCAGCATCCGACGCGCGGGCTCCTCTCCCCCTTCGACTTCCTGATCGTCGCCGAGGAGCTCGACATCATCATCGATGTCGGCCGCTGGGTGATCCGCGAAGCCTGCCGTCAGGTGGCGGCGTGGACCGCGCTGCTTCCCGCAGGGGAGCTGCTCACCGTAGCGGTGAACCTCTCGGCACGGCAGTTCGTGAGCACGGACTTCCTCGACGACGTCGGCCGCGCCGTGTCGGACTTCGGTCTGCCGCCGGCCAGCCTGGCCGTCGAGGTCAACGAGCGCGTCGTCGCGCGCGACATGGCACGGGCCGTCGGCGTGCTCACCGGACTCCGCTCGCTCGGCACGCGGATCCACCTGGACGACTTCGGCAGCGGCAACTCGCCGATCGGTTATCTCCAGCGTCTCCCGCTCGACGGGGTGAAGATCGACCACACGCTGGTGAATCGAATGGACCGCGACGAGAAGGCGCTCCGGCTCGTGCGCTCCGTCGTCGGGCTGGCGCGCGAGTTCGGGCTGGACGTCGTGGCCGAGGGGATCACCTCGGCGGGCCACCTCAAGGTGCTGCAGGAGATCGGCTGCACCCATGGCCAGGGGCCGCTGTTCTCGCCCGCGGTTGACGCGACCGGCATCTCGGCGATGCTGGTGCAGCGACCCTGGTAGTTGAGAACTGCCACTCCCAGTAGTGAGTACTGAGTCCCGGGTACCGGGACTGGCATACTGGCTCCCGGAAAGCGGGCGAGATCTCGCGCGGGGTCAGACACTGGGGTCAGACACTGGGGTCAGATACCGAAGGTGTCTGACCCCTTGGCGCATTGGGGCCCGACACCCTTTGACTCTGAGCTCAACTGCGTGCTCAACGCCGCGGCGCGACGTTTGCCGGGCTGTTCCGAGACTTCTTACATCCTCGTGAGCGTGGTCGGGCAGACTCCCCGTCTCCGTCGCGGATTCGTCACGCTCTGGCGAAAGCGCGGGACGTAGTGGAGGTTCACGATGTACCGCGGCGAAGTGGCCGACGGACGGATCGTGACACGCT